>CADDZD010000023.1 GCA_902812385.1 Clostridia bacterium
GCCTTCAGGGAATCATTGAAGATCGTCCCGGCGGCTTTGCTGGGTCGGTCGGGGGTATTGGGGGCAGCCGCCCATGCCCGGCGAAAACTGGCAGAGAGGGGTTAGTGAGATTGCATCGGTTTGTGTTGGGTTATAATCCGGCGAAAGGAGTATGGGAATGGACCGCGAACTGGAAAGGATTTTGGATGACGGCAGTGTTCTGCAGGAGAGAGATCCTGACGGAATGCTGGAAACCCTGGCCGGCCTCCCGGAGCAGTGCAAGGCGGCCTTGCGGTTGGGACACGAAGCCCCGCTTCCCGACCTGAAAAAGCCGCGGCAGGTAGTCATGGGCGGGCTGGGGGGTTCTGCCATCGGCGGCGACCTGGTGCGGGTTCTGGTGGCCCGGGAGACGAGGGTCCCTGTGGCGGTTGTCCGGGATTACCTGTTGCCGGCTTATGTGAATGAGGAGACCCTAGTCTTTCTGACCAGCTATTCCGGCAATACGGAAGAAACCCTGAGCGCCTACGAGGATGCGGGAAGGAAGGGGGCGGGGCGCATTGTCCTGACCACGGGGGGAAAACTGGCGGAACTTGCCCGGAGAGACGGTGTTCCTTTGATCAGGGTGCCGGCAGGCCTTCCTCCCCGATCATCCGTAGGTTATCTCTCTTTGCCGGTGCTCCTGGTGCTCGCCCGCTTAGGCATCATTTCCTTTAAGGAGGAGGCCGGAGATGAACTTGTGGAGATCTTACGCAGAACCCGAGAGGAGCTGGAGCCTGCGACTCCCAGGGAGAAGAACCGGGCGAAGGATCTGGCTTTGCGCCTCTACGGCAGGATCCCGGTGGTTTACGGTTCCACCCATACCACCGAGGTGGCCGCCACCCGCTGGAAGGGGCAGATCAACGAAAACGCCAAGGCCCTTGCCTACTGCAACGTGTTTCCTGAAATGAACCACAATGAAATCGTCGGGTTTGAGGCCCCGCCGGAGCTCCTGCGTTCGCTGGCTGTGATTTTCCTCCGCGATAACGCCGACCACCCGAGGGTGCAGGCGCGCATCGAGATCACCAAAGGCCTGATTGCGGATAAGGTTGCCGGAATTGACGAGTTCCGGGGAGAAGGCTCTCATTTGCTGTCCAGGATCTTTTCATTGATATACCTCGGCGACTACACCAGCGTTTACCTGGCTCTTCTCTATGGGATCAATCCCAGGCCGGTGGCGGTCATCGACCACCTAAAAGGCGAACTGAATAAGATCCTTTGACCTGCCCTGGAAATACGTTCTGGTTATCCTTGCACTCGTACCTCTCTATTCACCTTCCGGTGGTGCCGCCAACCGCGGCATGATTGTCTGGTAAGAATAACTGAGTCATGTTAAACTGGTTGTAAGAGGTTAGTGAATGAGGGGGAGGAGCACCATGGAGAAAACCGGGGATATCCGCCTGGTGATCGTGACCGGACTTTCAGGAGCGGGAAAGACCCAGGCCATCAGGTGTCTGGAGGACCTGGGTTTCTTTTGCGTAGACAACCTTCCGGCGATGCTGATCCCCAAGATCACGGAATTGTGCCAGCAGTCCGGGGGAAAGGTCAAGCGGGTCGCCCTGGTGATCGACGTGCGCGGCCTTTTCTTTGATTCCCTGAGCGAGGAACTGAAGAAGCTCAGCAAGCAGGGGATCAAGTATGAGATCCTTTTTCTGGAGGCCTCGGATGCCGTCCTGGTGCGCCGCTTCAAGGAAACCCGCAGGCAGCACCCGTTGGGCGAAGACGGCTCCGTCCTGGAGGCCATCCGTTCCGAGAGGGTGCGGCTCCAGGAACTGCGCGGGTTGGCCAACATCATCATTGACACCTCCGACATGACGCCGCGCCTTCTGAAGGAAAACCTTTGCCAGTTGTTCAGGGTAGTTGACGACAGCCGGCCGATCACCATCAGCCTGCTGTCCTTTGGCTATAAATACGGCATCCCTCTGGATGCAGACCTGGTGATCGATGTGCGTTTCCTCCCCAATCCCAACTACGTGGAGGAGCTAAAGCACCTGACGGGGCTCGATCCTGCCGTATCCCGCTACGTTTTCTCCCACCCGGTTACAAAAAGCTTTATGCGCCGCTTCGTCAGCCTGGTGCAGTTCCTGATCCCCAACTACGTCAAGGAAGGCAAAACCCATCTGGTCATTGCCATCGGCTGCACGGGAGGGCAGCACAGGTCGGTGGCGATCGTGGAAAGGCTGGGCGAACTGCTCAGGCGCAGCTACCGGCTTCAACTGCACCACCGGGATTTACCCCACGTACGGGCGGTGAAGCCGGCATGAATTACCGGAAAGTTGCCGGCCTTATCCGTCAGATATCCCGCCGCTACTTCCTGCGGCGCGGCCCCCGTATCGTTGCCCTGGGGGGAGGGACCGGCCTTCCCGTGCTGCTGCGCGGCATAAAGGAATACACCGATAACATTACGGCCATCGTTACCGTTGCGGATGACGGTGGAAGCTCCGGAAGGCTGCGGGGAGAATTCGGCATCCTGCCGCCCGGGGACATCCGCAACTGCCTGATCGCCCTGGCCGAGACGGAAACACTGATGGACAGGTTGTTCCGGTACCGTTTCGGGCAGGGGAAAGAGCTGGCGGGCCACAGCCTGGGGAACCTGCTGATCACAGCCCTGGTGGACATCGCCGGCGATTTTCAAAACGCCGTCAAAGAGGCCAGCAAGGTTCTCAAGGTCCGCGGCCGGGTGCTTCCGTCCACTCTGAACCAGGTGGTGCTGCACGCCGAGCTTGCGGACGGAACCCTGATCAGCGGTGAAAGCAATATCTCCCATGCCCATGCCCCGATCAAAAGGGTTTTTCTCACCCCGGAGGAGTGCCCCCCGGTGCCGGAAGCCATCGAAGCCATAGCCCAGGCCGACGTGATTTTGCTGGGCCCGGGAAGTCTGTATACCAGCGTTCTTCCCAACCTGCTGGTAAAGGAGATCGCGGCTGCCGTGAAGAGGTCGCGGGCATTGAAGTGCTATATCTGCAACTGCATGACCCAACCGGGAGAAACCACAGGATACACGGCATCCCAGCACCTGCGGGCCATCTACGATCACGTGGGGCGCGGCTGGATCGATTTTTGCCTGGTAAACACCCAGGTGATCTCCCAGGAGAAAAGAAAGAATTATGCTCAACAGGGAGCTGCTCCGGTTGTCGTGGACGTTCCGGAATTGGTTAAACTGGGAGTAAGTTTGGTGGCGGCAGATCTTTTAGAGGAAAACGAACTGGTCCGGCACGACCCCCATAAACTGGCCCGTGCGGTGATGTACCTGGTGGGAAAAGGATGAGAGCCGATGTCATTTACCGAACAGGTAAAAAACGAGGTGGCCCGGATCATCCCGGAACGGGGTTGCTGCCTCCGGGCGGAACTGGCGGCCCTGGCCCGGGTCTCGGGTAGCCTGCAGATCGGGCACCACCCCGGCACCCTGCTGCTGGCCACCCCCAAAGCTGTAATCGCCAGAACAATTTTTAAGCTTACCAAGAGACTGGGCTGGCAGGCAACCGTTACACTGCGTCATTATACCCGTCCCCGGTGTTACCACGTTTTTGTGGTTGAGCTTCCCGTTCAGCAAGGGAATCTCTCCGTTCTCCGGGAACTCGGACTGGTCGACCGGAAAAACAGGATAAAAGAGCGCCTCGATACCAGAATCCTGGACCGGGCGTGCTGCCGCCGGGTATTTTTAAGGGGCTGTTTCATGGGAAGCGGTTTTATCAGCAATCCGGATCACTCTTATCAACTGGAGTTTAACCTGAATACCGGCGAAGCTGCGAGAGAAGTGAACACAACCCTCCTCCGCTTCGGTCTTGCACCAGGTCTAAGGGAGCATAACGGCAAGTATGTGGTTTACCTGAAAGAAGCCGATCAGATCGGGGAGTTTCTGCGGGTAATCGGGGCAGTGCAGGGAGTGCTTGGTTACGAAAACAGCCGTATTTTGAAGGATATGCGAAACAGGGTGAACAGGCTGGTTAACTGTGAGACGGCCAACATGAAAAAAACGGTGGATACAGGCCTCAAACAGGTGGAGATGATCAAGGAGATCGAGGAGCGGGTCGGACTTGCATCCCTGCCTCCCAGGCTGCGTGAGCTTGCCGAACTCCGTCTCCGCTACCCTGAAGCCAGTCTTACAGAACTCGGCAGACTGCTGGGCAAGCCGGTAGGCAAGTCCGGCGTCAACCACCGCATGCGTGAACTGCGGCGTATCGCCGAACAAATACGGAACGAAAAAAAGTCTGAGGTGAAGGTATAGAATGCTCTGGAGGCTGATCCGCCGGTATTTTATCACAGGCATCTTTGTCCTTTTGCCTGTCATTATAACCGGCTACATCCTGGTTTTCGCCTTCCAACTGGTAGATGGAATCCTGCGGAATTTAATCGAATACTACATCGGCCGCCCTGTGCCCGGCCTGGGCTTCTTGATCATGCTCGCTCTCGTCTTCCTGGCCGGGCTCTTTGGCACCAATGTGGTGGGAAGAAAACTCCTGGCCCTGGGAGAAGAAATACTGCGGCGCATTCCTGTTGTCAAGAGTATTTACACGGTTGCCAAGCAGGTGATGGAAGCCGTCACGATGCAGCAGCGGGGCGTTTTTCGTCACGCAGTGCTGGTGGAATACCCGCGGCGGGATATTTATTCTATCGGTTTCATTACCGGGGAAGCACCTGCCGAAATAAGCAGGGAAGCCGGTGAAGATCTGCTAAGCGTATTTATGCCTGCATCCCCTCCCACCCAGGGGGTTTTAATCATGGTACCACGCAAGGATGTTCGCATTCTGGAGATGAGTGTGGAAGACGGGCTGAAGCTGCTTCTATCCGGGGGGATCGTCGCTCCTCCTTCATACCAGAAATGGGCGAAGGACTTTGGAGGGCAGGATATTCCGGTCTACAGGCGCCAGACCTTCTACTCAGGTTAAGTTTTAAGTTTATCACTGTAAAAATCGCATGGGGGTGTTGACAGGTAAGCAGGAATCCTGCGAAATCGGTCGAAATTTTAGCTTAAAAGGGAGGGGGGTCTTTTCGATGCATCTAGGTTACGGTCTCAACCTTGAACAAACCCAAAAGCTGATCATGACACCGGAACTGCGCCAGGCCATCACCGTTCTCCAGCTGTCTGCCGCAGAACTCGCCCAGTACATTGAAAATGCAATGCTGGAGAATCCTCTCCTGGAGGTTCCCGAGGAGCTGGATACTGAGGACAACGATATCCCGGAACGAACCAGGGCCGACGAATTTACAAGTGATTGGTGTGACTATCTCTCGGAGTGTGGGCACTTCGACCGCACCCTGGATAGGGCCTGGGCTGAACAGGATGACGGGGAACGCGCCGGTTTCGAGCACTTTGTCTCCCAGGCACCGAGCCTCCATGAATATCTGACTCTGCAGCTGCATCTCGCCATATCTGATCCCACGCTCCGTAAAATCGGTGAATTCCTCATTGGAAATATCAACGACCAGGGATATCTCCAGATCGGCCTGGAAGAGGTCCAGAAAATGTGCGGTTTTCCTCTTGCAAGCATAGAACGGGTCCTGCACGTAATCCAGACCTTTGATCCGCCCGGAGTGGGCGGGCGCGATCTCTCCGAATGCCTCCTGATCCAGCTGGAGCAGCGCGGCCAGCGCACGCCCGTCATCGAAAAACTGGTGCGCTTTTTCCTGGGGGACCTGGCCAGCGGCAAACTGCAAAAGATCGCCACTGCCCTGGGAGTGACGGTTCAGGAAGTCCAGATGATGGCCGATCTGATTAAGTCCCTGGACCCAAAACCCGGTCGTAACTTTTCCCGTACGGGGGATACCCGTTATATCATTCCCGATGTGGTTGTGGAAAAAGTCGACGGGGAGTACGTTGTTATTGTCAATGATATTTCTGTGCCGCGTTTAATTATCAATAAAACCTACCAAACCCTCTTGAAACAGAAAGAAAGCTGCGACCCGGCGACGGCGCAGTTTATTGAAAACAAGTTGAAGTCGGCGATCTGGCTGATCCGCAGCATCGAGCAGCGGCGCCTGACCCTGTATCGTGTCGTCCAGTGCATTGTGGACCATCAGAAGGAATTCCTGGAACGCGGTGTTAAGTACCTTAAACCCCTGACCCTCAAGCAGATTGCCGGTGTATCAGGGCTTCATGAATCCACCGTCAGCAGAACCATTGCCAACAAGTATATCCAGACCCCGCAGGGTGTGTTTGAATTGAAATTTTTCTTTAACAGCGGAGTGGCAAACGTCCTGGAGGGCGAAATGGTTGCTGCGGAGAGCATCAAGCGCATGCTGAAGGAACTGGTGGAGAAGGAAGATGCCCGCAAACCGTTGAGCGATCAGCAGCTTTGCGAACTGCTGCAGGCGAAGGGGATCAACATTGCCAGGAGAACCGTAGCGAAGTACAGACAGGAGATCGGCATTCCCCCTGTCCGGCAGCGAAAACGGTTTACATAAATGCTTTACGTTGAACAGGGAGGCTTCTTCTGACCCAAATGGGGCCCAAACAAGCCCTTATTTTTTTTATTTCTCCATCTTTGAGCTTTTCTGACCCGGTTGGGTTGCATTGCCAGCGATATAGTATATAATTTTATTGTAATGTTATATATTATTTGCCTGGATCTTATAATTAGGTGACGTCATTTTTGATTATCAAATTCCGGTTGCCTTTACGAGTTGGCAGCCGGAGGGGACGGAGGGGAATGGTGATGCCTTATAGAACCGGTTAGTTTTTTGCATACTAAATATTAAGGTGATTTTCTGTACATTAAAATAGAGGAGGCTAAACAATGGCGGTTAAAGTGGGTATCAACGGTTTTGGGAGAATCGGAAGGCTTGTCCTGCGTGCGGCATTGGAGAAGCCGGAGCTTGAGATAGTGGCGGTGAACGACCTTACTGATTCCAGGACGAATGCCCACCTTTTTAAGTACGATTCTGTGCACGGACCCTTTCACGGCACTGTAGAGGCGACAGATGACGCCATCGTCATCAACGGCAAGAGTATCAGGGTGTTATCTGAGAAGGACCCGGCTAACCTGCCGTGGAAGGATTTAGGGGTCAGCGTAGTGATCGAGGCGACCGGAAAATTCACCGACGCAGAGAAGGCTGCCGCCCACCTCAAAGCCGGGGCGAAAAAGGTCATCATTACCGCTCCGGGTAAGAAAGAGGACATCACCATCGTCATGGGTGTCAATGAGAATAAATACGATCCCGCCAGGCATCACATCATATCCAATGCATCCTGCACCACTAACTGCCTTGCCCCCGTTGTGAAGGTGCTCCACGATAACTTCGTGGTAAAGCGCGGGCTCATGACCACAACCCATGCCTACACCAACGACCAGCGGATTCTCGACCTGGCCCACAAGGACCTGCGCCGGGCGCGTGCCGCCGGCCTCTCCATGATTCCGACCACCACCGGAGCGGCCAAGGCGGTGACCCTGGTGCTTCCGGAGCTGACGGGAAAACTGACCGGCATCGCCGTCAGGGTGCCGACTCCGAATGTATCTCTGGTGGATTTTGTCTGCGAGGTCGAAAAACCGGCGACGGTGGAGGCTGTCAATAAAGCCTTTAAAGAGGCGGCGGCGGGCCCGATGAAGGGCATCCTGGCCTACAACGATGAGCCCCTTGTTTCCAAGGACTTCAACGGTGATTCCCATTCCTCCATTTTCGATGCCACCTGCACCATGGTGATGGATGAAACCCTTGTCAAGGTCTTTGCCTGGTACGACAATGAATGGGGCTACTCCTGCCGGGTCGTCGACTGTACCCTGTATGTGGCATCCAAAGGGCTTTAAGGGGGGGCAGTGGATGAGCCTGAAGACGATCAGGGATGTTTCTTTAAAAGATAAAAGGATCCTGGTGCGGGTGGATTTCAACGTTCCTGTCGATGAACAGGGGCGGGTGACGGACGATGCCAGGATCAGGGCCACCCTTCCCACGATCCGCTACATACTGGATCAGGGGGCAAAGGCGATCCTGATGAGCCATCTGGGGCGCCCCAAGGGAAAGGTTGTGGAGAAGCTTCGCATGAACGACGTGGCCAGGCGGCTCGGTGAACTTTTGGGCAAAGAGGTGCAGAAGGCGGACGACTGCATAGGGCCCGAAGTAGAGCAGGCCGTGTCCCGACTCAGGCCCGGGGATGTGCTCCTGCTGGAAAACCTGCGTTTTCATCCGGAGGAGGAGGCCAATGAGCGGGAATTTGCGCGCCAACTGGCCTCCCTGGGGGATGTTTATGTAAACGATGCCTTTGGCACCGCCCATCGCGCCCACGCCTCCACCGCCGGCGTGGCGGAGTTCCTCCCGGCCTATGCCGGATTCCTGATGGAAAAGGAGGTCAAGGCTCTGGGCGGCATATTATCCGATCCCGGGCGGCCTTTCATCGCGGTGCTGGGAGGGGCCAAGGTTGCCGACAAGATCGGTGTTTTGAAGAACCTGGTGGAGAAGGTGAACGGCTTCCTGCTTGGGGGAGGTATGGCAAACACCTTCCTGCGGGCGGAGGGGTATTCCCTGGGTGACTCCCTGGTGGACGAGGAGCATGTGAAGTTTGCCGGAGAGTTTCTCGACGGTGTGCGGCGGCGGGGTATCCAGGTGGAGCTTCCTGTCGACCTGGTGATAGCCCGGGACGGCGACGAAGCAGCCACAAAAGTGGTCAGCCCGCGGGAGGTGCCGGAGGGCTGGCGGGCACTGGACATCGGGCCGAAGACCGTCGAGCGCTTCACCCGGATCCTGGGGAATGCCAGGACCGTTTTCTGGAACGGGCCGCTCGGCCTGTTTGAAAAGGAGGCCTTCGCCCGCGGCAGCGAGGCGATTGCCCGGGCCCTGACCCGCCCGGGTATCGTTTCCGTGGTGGGCGGCGGTGATACGCTGGCCGTTCTGGAAAAGTTCGGGCTGGCGGATAAGGTCACCCATGCCTCGACCGGTGGCGGGGCATCCCTGGAATTCCTGGAGGGCAGGGAACTCCCGGGTGTCGCAGTTCTGGAAAAAGAATAAAGCATGCCTGGGACCAAGAGAGGAGCAGGAGAGATGAAGTATAACAGAATCCCTTTGGTGGCGGGGAACTGGAAGATGTATAAGACCCCGGCAGAGGCCAAGCAGTTCGCCCGTCTCCTGAGGGAGAAGGCACAAGGCCTGGGTGGAGTGGAGGTGATCGTCTGCCCTCCCTTCCCGGCACTTCCGGCGGTGGCTACCGAACTGGCTGGGAGCAGGATCGGCTGGGGTGCTCAGAACATGCACTGGGCGCCGGAGGGGGCTTACACTGGTGAGGTTTCAGGCCCCATGCTCCAGGCCCTTGGCTGCCGTTACGTGATCCTGGGGCACTCAGAGCGCCGCCGGCACTTCGGGGAGACGGAAGAGCAAATCCGGCAGAAGCTGGAAGCCGCACTTACCTACGGATTGCGTCCGATCTTCTGCCTTGGTGAAGATCTCTCCATCCGGGAGGCAGGGGGTGCCGAGACCTTCTGCCGCCGGCAGCTGCAGGCGGGCCTGTCCAGCCTGGGAACAATTAACCCAGCGGACCTGGTGGTGGCCTACGAGCCTGTCTGGGCGATCGGGACGGGCAAAACGGCGACTCCGGCGGATGCGGTTGCCGTGATCAAAGCCCTGCGGGAGGAGCTTGCAGACCTCCAGAACGAGGCGGTTGCCGGGCAGGTTCGCTTCCTTTACGGGGGGAGTGTAAAACCGGAGCTGATCGGTGACTTTATGCGGGAAGAGGAGATCGACGGGGTGCTGGTAGGGGGAGCGAGCTTGAATGTGGATTCCTTTACGGCGATTATCCGCGGCGCAGCGGAAGTAAGGGGGCAGCGTGATTGAAAGGCCCGCTCGCATTAATCATTCTGGACGGGTGGGGGTGTTCCCCCCAGGAAAGGGGAAACTCCATCTTCCTTGCTGAAACTCCGAATTTCAGGCATCTTCAAGAGACCTACCCTCATACCACCCTTGCCGCCTCTGGTGAGGAGGTGGGGCTTCCCTTTGGGCAGATGGGCAATTCGGAAGTAGGACACCTGAACATCGGGGCCGGGCGGGTCGTCTACCAGGATATTACCAGGATCAGTAAGGCGATCCGCATCGGGGAGTTTTTCACCAACCCCGTTCTGGTGGAGGCCATGGAAAAGGCGCAGGAGGGGAGAGCCTCCCTCCATTTGTTCGGCCTGGTTTCCGATGGAGGGGTGCACAGCCACCTGACACACCTCTATGCCCTCCTGGAAATGGCGCGCCGTTACGGCCTGCCCAGGGTTTTCATCCACGCCTTTTTGGACGGGCGGGACGTACCCCCGGCCAGCGCCAAGGAGTACATCCAGGAAGTGGAGAAGAAGTGCCGGGAGCTGAATACGGGAAAAATCGCCACCCTGATGGGCCGCTACTATGCCATGGACCGCGACAGGCGCTGGGAGCGGGTAGAAAAGGCCTTTAACGCCATCGTCTACGGCGAGGGGGAAAAGGCGACCCTTGCCCAGGTGGCGGTGGAGAGATCCTACGAGGAGGGTGTCACCGACGAATTTCTCGTCCCCACAGTGATCATTGACGGGGATGGTAAGCCGGTGGGGAGGGTGGCGCCTGGGGACGTGATCATTTTCTACAACTTCAGGGCCGACCGCGCCCGGGAGATCACCCGCGCCTTTACGGACCGGGATTTTACCGGCTTCAGGCGTAAGGAGGGTTACCCTGGGGTGCACTTCGTCTGCATGACCCAGTACGATGTCACCATCGACGCCCCGGTGGCCTTTCCGCCCCAGAGCCTCAAGAACACCCTGGGGGAGGTGCTGGCGGGAAGGGGGCTCAGGCAGCTCAGGATCGCAGAAACGGAAAAGTACGCCCATGTTACCTTTTTCTTCAACGGGGGGGTGGAGGCACCCAACCCCGGCGAGGACAGGATCCTGATCCCCTCCCCGAAGGTGGCCACCTACGATCTCAAGCCGGAAATGAGTGCCTACGAGGTTACCGACCGGGTGCTTGAGGAGATCGCCGGGGGCAAGTACGACGTTATCATTCTCAATTATGCTAATCCCGACATGGTGGGCCACACCGGGATCCTGGACGCTGCCGTCAAGGCCGTTACCGTTGTGGACGAATGCCTGGGGCGGGTTGTGAACGCAATCCTGGATAAAGGCGGGGTGGCCCTGGTCACCGCCGACCACGGCAATGCCGAGCAGATGCTGGAGGAGAACGGGAAGGAGGCGCATACCGCCCATACCACCAATGCCGTTCCCTTTATTCTGGTCGGCGAAGAATACCGCGGGAGTTCCCTCAGGTCGGGGGGCGCCCTGGAGGACATCGCCCCCACGATCCTGGACATCATGGGGATTCCCCAGCCACCGGAAATGACCGGAAGCTCACTGCTTGCACCGGTGCAGGCTAAGGTGTAGGTGACGGGCGACCCATGGCTCGACCCTGGATTACATACTTACTTAAGCTAAAGAAACGGGAGGTTTGGTTAAAATGCCTTTGATTACTGACGTGCTGGCAAGGGAGATCCTCGATTCCCGGGGAAACCCGACGGTTGAGGTCGACGTTTACCTGGAGGACGGCAGCTTCGGCACCGCCGCCGTGCCATCCGGGGCGTCTACCGGCGCCCACGAGGCCCTGGAACTGCGGGATCAGGACAAGGAGCGTTACCTGGGCAAGGGGGTTCTAAAGGCCGTTGACAACGTAATGACCGTCATCGGCCCCAAGGTGATCGGGATGGAGGCCACCGAGCAGATCCTGATCGACAGGATGATGATTGACCTGGACGGGACGCCAACGAAGGAAAAGCTCGGCGCAAACGCGATTTTAGGGGTTTCCCTGGCCGTGGCCAAGGCCGCCGCGGACAGCGTGGGGCTTCCCCTCTACCTTTACCTGGGAGGCGTAGGGGCACGCATTCTCCCGGTTCCCATGATGAACATCTTGAACGGCGGCAAGCACGCCGACAACAACGTGGACATCCAGGAGTTCATGGTCGTTCCCAGGGGGGCAGACAGCTTCCGGGAGGCCCTGCGGATGGGGGCGGAGGTCTTTCACCACCTGCGCGGGGTTCTAAAAGAACGGGGTTACAGCACCTCGGTCGGTGATGAGGGGGGCTTTGCCCCGAACCTGAAATCCAACGAAGAGGCCCTTGATGTCATCGTTGAAGCCATCCGGCGGGCCGGATACACGCCGGGGAAGGATGCCTTCCTGGCCATCGACGTTGCCGCCAGCGAGCTTTTCGAAGGCGGCAGGTACCATTTCCGCGGCGCAGGGGTTTCCCGGACGACGGAGGAGGTGATCGACTTTTACAGGGAGTTGGTCGACCGCTATCCCATCATCTCCATTGAAGACGGACTCGCCGAGGATGACTGGGAGGGTTGGGCGAAACTGACCCGGGACCTTGGGAAAAAGGTACAGCTGGTGGGGGATGATATCTTTGTCACCAACCCCGAACGCCTCAGAAGGGGTATCAAAGAGGGAGTGGCGAACTCGATCCTGATTAAGCTGAACCAAATCGGGACCCTCACGGAAACCCTGGAGACCATCGACATCGCCCGGCGGGCGGGCTACACATCGGTGATCTCTCACCGCTCCGGTGAAACCGAGGACACCACCATTGCCGACTTTGCAGTGGCCACCGGAGTCGGACAGATTAAGACGGGAGCGCCGTCCCGCACCGACCGGGTGGCGAAGTACAACCAGCTTCTGAGGATCGAGGAAGAACTGGGAGATGCCGCCCTCTATGCCGGGAAGCTCTATGAAAGAGCTTAGACAGACGCTCATACTGCCCAAGCGGCACCAACAAAAGAATTAATTTATTTACAGCCTTCACCGGTAGTGCTAAAATGGATAAGGACAACCGGGAAGGAGGGCATAGATTGCTCAGAACTTTCTTTCTTGTTTTACAGATCCTCGCGAGCCTCGGCTTGATCACCACCATCCTGCTGCAGTCCGGGAGAGCGTCCGGTCTTTCCGGAGCGATTGCCGGTGGCGCTCAGTCCCTGCTGGGGAAGAAAAAGGGGCTGGACGAGTTCCTCAACAGGATTTCCACCGTACTGGCTGTTTGTTTTTTGCTCTTCACACTGCTCGTGGTCATCCTCCAGCCGTAAGTAACATAATAAGAGGAAAATGTTAAACGGTCACTCCTGAAATAGTGAGTGGCTGTTGTTTTTTATGCAAAAAGAAAATACGTGATTACCTTGACGGAAATACAGCGGTATATGTCCTATCTGGTGAGCATGCTTATTTTTTCTCCTGGTTTCGCACTTTCACTAGATTCAAGACATAGCCCCATCATCTTGCTGGTTTTTCTTGCGATAATAGGTGTCATCGATGTCGGAAGGGTTCTGGAGGCTGTCGGCGGAAATCTCTTTTTTCTCTACTGGTACTATTTCTCCCTCCGGGGGCACTCGGGAGTCTGTTCCTGAAGCTCCCGCTCCAGGTTTGAGAATGTGGAGGTATCTTGTCAGCAACCGGGTCGATGAAGGCGCTGTCCGCGGCCGAGACACAGCAGTGGGTCGGAGAGAGCAAAAACGCCATTACAATCGCGCCGTTTTTCCGGGCCACCCAGACGGCGGCTTCCGCACCGGGCCGAGCGATTTTCGTCCAGGTAGTTGAAGAAGTAGAGGTTGTTGGCGTAGTCCCGTTTCAGAAAAGCCACGAGTTTTTCGGATTCTCCGGTTTTAACGAGTTCCATAACGGCCTCCTTTCTAACGCTGGTCGGTGGCCATCTATGGAAGGGCAAAGGTTTTGCAGCCTATTTACCGCTGTGTTCCTTGCCGCAACCCGGGCCGAATCTGTCGGCGTGCAGCTCCCCGGCGGTGGCCCAGTTTTCCCGATCGAATTCTTCGATGAGCACTGTAACCCATTCGGGCCTGACGTCCAGAGTGGCTACTACGGCGCCGGTGACGGCTTTGGCCAGTGCCCTTTTCTGTTCAACCGAGCGTCCTTTGGCGAGCTTTACGGTTACAATGGGCATTTTGGTTCTCCTCCTGTTTTCAAAATTGTCAATCTCTACGGCGGAGTTCTCCGGCACATACGCGGCGATTTCTGCCGTCATCTCTGCCGCCACAGCCGGTATCCAAAACCCGTTTGTTTTATGACGAGCTTCGCGATCAACGTCCACGCCTACTTTACTACACCACTAAACTCTTATGGTGCTCTGCTGGGTCCCACCGGCATATTTCTCTAAATCACCTATTGTTTCCTACTGCCTACACCGCAAACACACCGTACCCCACGTTAGTGTCAAACATTACTCTCTCCGTAGAGTTCTTTAAAAAGGCGTTCCCGGACGGCCTCTATTTCTTCTTCAAGCTTCCGGCGGGTATATCCCCTGTCTTTAGCCTCAGTTACCAGGTCCTTCAATAAAACTTCGAGAGACGTCACCGGTTCCAGGACCACCTTATTGTTTTCCAGGTAGACCCGCAAGTTTCGTGGTGGGCGTAATCCGCAGCTTTTTCCGGATTTCCTTTGGAATAGTAACTTGTCCGCGTTCGGTCGGGCTTACAAATCGGTTTTGCATCTTTCCAACCTCATCTTTGTTGCTTCGATGCAATTCTATCATTAATTCATATTGAATACAATAAGTAGTCATACAGAAAAACAAACCGCTTCCTGAGCGGCGCAAATTGAAGTGGGCAAGGTTACCGGCAGCTACTGGCGGTGTGGGTGGTAACGAGGAGGAGGCTTCTCGTGGGAAGGTAGAACGGGAGGAATTGGGAATGGCCGGAATCATCCCGGTGGCCGGAAATGGTAGATAATGCAATTCTGGCGGCCGATGCTATAGGAAGCGATTATTTAAGCAGGGATTAAGAAAAAGAAGCATCGTTGGGTAGAACGACCTGGCTTTTATCAACTTCTGGTACGGAGAATAAAAAACCCCCGGTTTTTGGTTCCGCCGGGAGTTTTTTATTCTTATGTTCAGCTTACAGGAACAGTGCTGCCAGCACCAGGGTGATGGTGCTGAAGAGCTTGACCAGAACGTGGATGGAGGGACCTGCCGTATCTTTGAAGGGGTCGCCCACTGTGTCCCCAACTACTCCGGCCTTGAAGGCCTCGGAACCTTTCCCGCCGAAGTCGCCGAGCTCGATCCGCTTCTTGGCGTTGTCCCAGGCACCGCCGGCGTTGTTCAGGTAGAGAGCCATAATGACGCCGGCAATGGTGCCCACCATCAGGAAGGCCGCCGCGGCCTCCGCCTTGAGCAGCACACCAACGATCACCGGTGCGGCCACCACCAGCAGGCCGGGCAATACCATCTCTTTCAGTGCGCCCTTGGTGACGATATCGACACACCTGCCGTACAGCGGTTTTGCCTTCCCTTCCATGAGACCGGGGATTTCTTTAAACTGCCTTCTCACTTCCAGGATGACGACCTGGGCGGCATTTCCCACCGCTCTGATGGCAACTGAGGTGAAAAGGAAGACGACCATCACAGCTATGAGAGCGCCCACAAAGACCTCCGGTTTTCCGATGTCCACCGGAAATTCCTTCATTCTTGCCAGGATCTTGACCTTGTCGATGTAGGCGGAGAACAGGAGGAAAGTTGCCAGAGCAGCGCTTCCCACCGCGTAACCCTTGGTCAGGGCCTTGGTGGTGTTGCCGCAGGCATCCAGGCGGTCGGTCCGGGTACGAACCTCTTCCGGCAAATCGGACATTTCCACGATTCCGCCGGCGTTGTCGGTGATCGGCCCGAAGGTATCCATTGCCAGGATATAGGCGCAGGTGGCGAGCATGCCCATGGTTGCTACTGCTGTCCCGTAGAGTCCACCTTCAAGGGCAGGCAGCCCGGATCTGCTGCCCAGGAAATAGGAGCCGATGATCGCAAGGGCGATGGCAATTACCGGCAATGCGGTGCTTTCCATACCCACCGCGGTCCCCTGGATGATGGTGGTGGCGGGACCTGTCTGGCAGGCACTGGAGATTTCCTTCACGGGACGGTAGCTGATGGAGGTATAGTACTGGGTTAACAGGACGAAGACATAGCTCATTATTATACCGATCAGGGCACAGCCGTAGAAATAGAGGAAATTGACGCCTTTGCCGCTGAGCATGCTCTTGCTGATAAAGTAAAGGGCGATAGCAACCAGGATCATTGTGACAAAGTAACCGCGGTTCAGACCCTTCATCGGATCCTGGTCTTCCTCACCGCGCACGAAGAAGATCCCGATAATCGAGGCTATAATTCCGGCGGCACGTGCCACTAACGGGAAAAGGATACCCTTAACGCCGAAGAAAGGGACAAGGGCAATGCCCAAAATCATGGCACCGATGTTTTCCGCTGCTGTCGATTCAAACAGGTCGGCGCCACGGCCGGCACAGTCACCCACGTTGTCCCCCACCAGGTCCGCTATCACAGCCGGGTTTCGCGGGTCATCCTCGGGAATGCCGGCCTCTACCTTACCGACGAGGTCGGCTCCCACATCTGCGGCTTTGGTATAGATTCCGCCGCCGAGCTGGGCGAAGAGGGCTACGAAACTTGCCCCAAAACCAAATCCGACGATTTCAAGGGGGGCAACTTCTGGGTGGGCGGCGCCGCCATAAGCATAAAACAGCCCTGCCACTCCAAGGAGGCTCAGGCTGGTAACGGCGAGTCCGGTTACAGCACCGCCTCTGAAGGAAACACGTAAGGCCCTGTCGAGGCTCTTAGTCGCTGCCGCGGCGGTGCGCAGGTTCGACCGCACGGCAACGTACATTCCGATGAATCCCGAAAGAGCGGAGCAAAGAGCTCCCAGAATAAAGGAAACCGGTGTTTTATAATCTTTCGTAACAATAAAGAGAATAATGGCCACCACTGCGGCAAGCACGCCGATGGTGGTGTACTGGCGGGCTAAAAAGGCATTTGCTCCCTCTCTGATGGCGCCTGCTACCTCCTGCATGCGCGCATTACCGGTATCCTCGTGAAAGATCGTGTAAGCCATGTAGATGATCATGATCAGGCCGAGTATACCGGAAAGAGGGATTAAGTAGGTTAAATTCACGACTCGTGTCACCTCTCTGTCAGATTACTCCGGTAAAATAAAAAAACGTCGAGAAGTAATTCCTTAACTTGTCGTATAACCACCCCACTCCTTTCTGCCTGAATTTTATTGAGAATCCTTAAATTTCCGCTCAAAAAAGGATAACAGATTATTGGAATCTTGTCAACTTCACCGGGCAGAAGGTGCTACCAGGATATGGTAATCATGTATTCCCGACAGCAGGAACGCTGCCTAACCGTTAACTGGTAATAGGGAAAAGGATTGATGCCTCATTTTACAATTTTCCCGCATTATCTGGGGAAAATTTTGTTGAGAAATAGCGTGAGACAATAGCATCTTCACCGACGGCGGTCTGCCGGTATTTATCGTGGGGAATGCTGCGGTTATGGTTGTTATTGGAAGGGAGGCATGATAAAATCGTTTATTAAGATCGTCAAACTGGAAACGGTGGTAATTATGGCATTGAGGACAAAAGAACGGACACGAAAAGAACGGTTACGCAAGAAGAAAAGCGGCCAGTTGAGCAAGGCATCCCTGCTGGAGTGCTTGAGGGCGGCGCACCGCCCTCTCAGCCTCCAGGAATTGGCCGAAAGGCTTGGTGCCGTGGACGGGATAGAAATAACGGCGGTATTAAATGAGCTGGAAGCAGAGGGGGAAGTCGTCCGCACCCGCAAAAACCGGTACGGCGTCCCGGAGAAAATGAACCTGTTCGTGGGGACCATCCAGGGGCACCCGCAGGGATACGCTTTTTTGATTCCCGATGACGAGAGGACTGACGACATCTTTATCTCAAAGGAGAATTTGAGAGGGGCGATGCACAACGACCGCGTCATAGTCAGGCCGCTCGGTTTCAGCCTGCGGGGCAGGAGAGCCGAGGGGGAGGTAATCCGGATTCTCCGGCGCTCCAATCAAAGAGTGGTGGGAACCTTCGAAGAAGCCGGCCGCCAGTTCGGTTTTGTGGTGCCCGACGAAAAAAGGATTGGCTGGGACATCTTCGTGCCCCGGGTAAAGACAAAAGGTGCCCGTACCGGGGACAAGGTGGTCGTGGAGATCACCTCCTGGCCGGAGGCGCGGCGCAACCCGGAAGGGAAGATCGTGGAACGCTTCGGGTCAGCCGGGGAGCCCGGGGTCGATATCCTGTCCATCGTTAAAAAATACGGCCTGTCCGAGGAGTTTCCGAAGCGCGTTCTCAAAGAGGCGGAAGCCCTTTCCCGGAGCGTGGAACCTGAAGACCGGGAGGGTCGCTGGGACCTCAGAGAACTTCCCATGGTCACCATTGACGGAGAGGATGCCAAGGACCTCGACGACGCCGTTTCCCTCGCAGTCCTGCCCAACGGCAACTACCGGCTGGGAGTGCACATTGCCGATGTTGCCTATTACGTTAAGGAAAACAGTGAGCTGGACAAAGAGGCTTTTCGCAGGGGCACCAGCGTCTACCTGGTGGACCGGGTGATCCCCATGCTGCCGCCGGTGCTTTCCAACGGGATCTGCAGCCTTAACGCCGGGGAGGATCGGCTTGCCATTTCCGTATTTATGGAGATCAACGGTGAAGGCAATGTCATCCGCTACGAGATCGGCCCCTCGGTGATCCGGGTCGACGAGCGGATGACCTATAACAAGGTACGGCGGATCCTTGAAGAGGAGGATCCCGAGCTGTGCCAGCGCTATGCGGCCTTTGTGGAGACCTTTAAAGAAATGCGGGATTTGTGCCAGATCCTGCGCAAGCGGAGAAAGATGCGGGGCGCCCTGGACTTCGATTTTCCCGAAAGCAAGGTAACCCTTGATGAACAGGGGAGGCCGGTTGACGTCTGGCTGCTGGAGCAGTCCATCGCCAACCAGATTATAGAGGAATTCATGCTGATCGCCAATGAGACGGTCGCCCATCACCTTTACCACCTGGAGGTTCCGTTCCTTTATCGCGTGCACGAGGAGCCTAAAGCCGATAAGCTGGCCCAGCTCAACGAGTTCCTGCACGGCTTCGGCTTCCACATCCCGCACGCAAACGGTGTCCACCCCCGCTTCTTCCAGGATATACTCAACCAGGTGGAGGGCAGACCGGAACAGCTGGTGGTGCATACGGTGATGCTCCGCTCCCTGCAGCACGCCCGTTACGACCCCAGGCCCCTGGGACACTTCGGCCTGGCGGTGCAGCTTTATACCCACTTTACGTCACCGATCCGCCGGTATCCGGATCTGATCGTCCACCGGGTGCTGTGGGATGTGCTTGCGCACCGCAGCATCGGCCAGAAGCGTAAAGCAAAGCTCGAGAGACTGATGCCCGTCTACGCCGAGCAGAGCTCCGCCAGGGAACTGATCGCCGAGGAAGCGGAACGGGAAACGGTCGACCTCAAAAAGGTCGAGTATATGCGACAGTTCATGGGAGAAGTGTTTGAGGGGGTCGTCGTCAGTGTAACGAACTTCGGGATGTTTGTCGGTCTGCCCAACGGGGTCGAAGGGCTTGTGCACGTTTCCACCATGACCGATGACTACTACCTCTTTAATGAAAAGAATTACACACTGACAGGGGAAAACACCAAAAAAACGTACCGGATCGGAGACAAGGTGCGGGTGCAGCTTGTAAGGGCGAGCGTCGAAGACCGCCAGATCGATTTCGAACTTGCTGCGCAGACTTAGGATTCTCTAGTTTATAACAGCGGGAGAGGAAGGGAGTTAACCATCTTGCAGAAACTACCACTGTATGAGGGCTGTTTTGTATGCGGCGACAAGAACCCGGCGGGGCTCGAGGCCAGTTTTTACTTGTACGGGGACGAAGCCAGGGGAGAGTTTACCCCCGATTCCCGCTGGGAAGGGTATCCCGGAGTGGTACACGGTGGCATCCTGGTGGCCCTGCTCGATGAAGTGATGTATAAGGCGATTGCCTCCTCCGGGGAGTTGACCATGACCGCGGAGATTACGGTGCGTTTCCGCAATCCCGCCCGGGTGGGAGTCCCGCTGTACCCGAAAGGTAGAGTAGCAAGGAAAAAGGGGCGCCTGCTGGAGGCGCAGGGAAAGATCGAGGACGCCGCAGGCAGGTTGATCGCCACCGCCACCGGGAAGTTCATCGTTTTGGCACCAAGCGCCCAGGAGAAGATAATGGGAGCCATGGAAGGCCGGATTCACGAGTAGGGCCGTACAGTGTAATGCGGAAGGAGGAAAAATGAGCGGGTTCACAAAGGAGCCGATTAAGGTGGTGGCAGAGAACAGGAAGGCACGCCACGATTATTTCATAGAAGAGACCTATGAAGCAGGGATCGCCCTTGCCGGTACGGAAGTGAAGTCCCTGCGGGCCGGCAAGGCCAGCCTGCGGGACAGCTACGCTGAGGTCCGCAACGGGGAGGTCTTCGTGCACAACATGCACATCAGCCCCTACGAAAAGGGGAACCGGTTCAACCGCGACCCCAAGCGGCCCCGAAAGCTGCTTCTGCACAAGCAGGAGATCCGGCGCCTTCTGGGACAGACCACGCAGAAGGGTTACACCCTGATTCCCCTGCGCATCTACTTCAAAAGGGGGAAAGCCAAAGTAGAGGTAGCCCTGGCCCGGGGCAAGAAACTCTACGACAAGCGGGAGAGCATTGCCAGGCGGGACGCCCAGCGGGAGATCGCCCGGGAACTGCGAGGGCGCGAGCGGGACAGATAGCAATAAGACCGCCGGCGAGCGTGGAGTCCTTGAATTATTAAGGGGTGCTTCGGCTTTAAACAGGGGATTTTTAAAAAGGTGGATCTGTGGTATAATTCAGTGTGGGAGTATCTCTTCCGCCGGGAGAGAGCTTTTGTAATGAAAATTAAATATGGGGGCGTACTGGTTTCGACGGGGGAATTCGGAGCAAAGGCAGCGAGCCGGGATCCCACCAGCCCGAAAAACGGTGGAAAAACAATAACTGCCAACAACGAATTAGCTTACGCTGCTTAATTAAGCAGCGCGTCCGCCCGGCCTCGCCTGCGGGCCGGTAACGGGCGTCATACAGCAGGCTCACCCGTTTCTTCCTGCTCTCCGGGGATGAAACGGGATAACTACGGAGATAGCCCGATGAGAGCTTGTCGGCGGGCGCTCTGACGGCGAATTGAAAACACCGACTGCGCTCGGAGAAACCTTTGTGGCCGTTCTTCCGGACAGGGGTTCGACTCCCCTCGCCTCCACCAAATAGAAAATCAAGCAGGCCTCATGATTGCAGTCTGCTTTCTTGATATTGAAATGAATTTCTGATAGAAAAGTTCTTTTTGGGCAAGTAAGTCTTTTGAGTATCTCCCGGTTTGGGAGTTTTATCAATATGGGTAGCCAAACAGTGCCATAAATGAGATAATTCTCATGAGGTGAACACCGGTGTGGCTACCCTTTATTTGCCTGGCCGCGGGCGCGCTGCTCGCTCCATTGATCAAGCCGTGGTCGGACTGCCTGCTCAAATACACCCTCTTTCTGCTGCTCTTCGGGCTTGGTACCAGGATAGGAATTAACCGGGCGCTGCTGGCATCCATCCCCCGACTGGGAGTGGAATCCTTTGCTGTCTGCCTGATGGCCTCCGCGGCGAGCATTGTCCTGGTCATTCTGTGGGGTTCGCTGTTTTTAAACAACCACACGGCTGGCTCAAGGGATGATGAAACGAACTCCTACCGGCAGGATTTCCGTCGGGAGTTGTTGTTTATCCTCTCTGTGGTCATTTTTCTGGGAATCGGCATGGTCTCAGGCTACTTTTTTGCTTCATCGGAGCGCCTGGTTTTACCGCTTATCAATCTTTCCCTGGTAATTATCTACGTGAGCGTAGGTGTGGGCTTAAAGGACGGTATCGGGGGGTTGAAGAACAGCCCCCATAAATCCGCTTATATTTTCCTGCCGCTCGTTATTACAGCCGGGAGTATAGCAGGCGGTTTTCTGGCAGGCTTCTTTATGAACTCAAATTTCAATACAGCCGGTGCGATCGGCGGGGGTATGGGTTATTATTCCCTGACCATGGCCGTGGTTACCCAAAAGGCCGGCATCGAAATGGGGCTCGTCGCTTTCCTGGCCAATTTCATGAGGGAGGTCATGACCTTTTTTCTCAGCCCGCTGCTGGCCAGGGTCTCTGCTCTTGCTCCTATCGCCCTCGGTGGAGCCACAACTATGGATACCACCCTGGCCATGATGAAGCGTTGCCTGGGGGAAGAATATGCCATTCTGGCATTTTGCAGTGGAGCGGTTTTGACCCTGATCACCCCTTTTTTGCTCATGTTTTTGCTCAGCTTGTAGGTGATTGGCCGGGGATGGTTTTTAAAAACGAGGGCAATCTATAATAAGGTGAAACTGCGGGCTTGCGCTTTTAGCCGCTGCTACTGCCTCCTTGAATTCTTCCCGGCTTATGCGCCGGGATATTTCAGGATAGCGATAGGCCAGGTAGGTGGGATAATACTGGTCCATGATGTTGATCCAGCTGGTAGGAGAGATCTCCCGGGCAATGAACTCCATTAAATTAGCCGTGCCTGCCAGGCCGCCGGGCATAACCAGATGGCGGATGAGTAAACCTCTTACAGCTACCCCATTCCTGTCCAAAACCAGGTCTCCAACCTGGCGGTGCATTTCTTTCAAGGCCGCCTTGGCAACACGGGGGTAATCCTCAATGCCGGAATATTTCTTGGCTATTTCCGCATCGGCATACTTGATGTCCGGGAGGTAGATATCTACTATGCCATGCAAGTTACGGAGGATGTCCAGCTTTTCGTATCCACTGCAGTTGTACACGAGCGGGATCTGCAAACCCAGGCCACAGGCCGCTTCCAGCGCCTCGATGATCTGGTAGACGAAGTGCGAGGGCGTGACCAGGTTGATGTTTACGCACCCCCTCTTCTGGAGTTCAAGCATGATCTCGGCCAGTTCCCCGGTGCTTACTTCATATCTCTCTCTTCCCCGGCTGGTCTCGTAGTTCTGGCAGAAGACGCAGCGCAGGCTGCAGAAGGAGAAAAAGATGGTACCCGATCCGCCTCTTCCCACCAGGGGAGGTTCTTCTCCGAAATGCGGCCCGTAGCCGGATATTTCAACCCGATCTCCTGCTCCGCATTTTCCTCTTTCCCCCTCTAGTCTCAAGGCACCGCATTCCCATGGGCACAGGCTGCACCGGTCGATGTGCTTCCTGAGTTCGTCGGCCCTGCGGCGCAGTTCTCCGCTGCGGTAAAGGTTAAGGTAACTCATGATTTTACTCCTTTCATCCGGGTATTTTAAAAAAACACCTTTATCATGCCCCCAAAGGGTGAGGTAAAATACACCTGATTTTACGTCCGGGTTGAGATCGCAACGTCAATAAGATAAAACCAGTTCTTGCCATTTTTCCTGGAAGAAAGACTAAGGACTTAGGGACAGTCGCTGTGGAAATACTTTATATAAATAAAATAATAAGATGATTCTAAAAAGGTAAAGGGGTGCTATGGCCGGTAAGCTCATTATTCTGATCGGGCCGCCGGCAGCCGGCAAATCCACCTGGCTGAGGCGTTTTTCGGGTGAAGTAGTGAGTACAGACGACATCCGCTTAAAGGAGTTCGGGGTGCAGTTTGATCCGCAGGTGGAACCGGACGTCTGGCGTCTTGCCTACCGGCGGGTAGCAGAGGCTCTGGCGGCGGGAAAAGAGGTTGGCTTCGATGCAACCAACACTACCCGGGCACGTCGCCGGCCGCTGATCCGTCTCGGCAAAGAGGCCGGTGCCTTTATAGAGGCTGTGGTTTTTCCGCAGGAACTCGAAGTCCTGATGAAGCGCAACAAGGTGCGCCCGCCCGGGAAAAGGGTGCCGGATGGGGTGGTAATCACGAAATATCAAGAGCTGGAAATGCCCACCTTTGATGAGGGGTTTGACAGCATAAAGATCATCAAGGGTGACACGGGGTCTGATATGAAGAGGAAATATGAGAACAGTTGACAACCGCCGTTTCTTCAGGCGCAAAGGCAGGTGATTTTCCCATGGAATACCGGCCAATGCCCATAGCTGTATTGCCCATGCTGGCCAAGCCATCTCAGATGCCGGAGGACCATGACAGCTACGGATTTGAGATCAAGTGGGACGGCATCCGGGCAATATTCTATCTTGATCAAAAGCGGCTGCGCATCACCAGCCGCAACCTTAGAGACATAACTCACCAGTACCCGGAACTGCACTCCATTTGCGCTGCAAATGGAAACATGCAGATGGTGCTGGACGGTGAAATAATCTCTCTTGGGGAGGACGGGAGGCCTTCTTTTTCGCGCCTCCAGCATCGCATGAACCTATCCTCCGGCAAGGCTATCAGGCAGGCGATGGAGGCCGTTCCCGTAATCTACATCATATTCGATATCATCTACTTGAACGGCCGCTCCCTGCAGGACCAGCCTTACACCGAACGCCGCGGGATTTTGGAAGGTCTGCGGCTCTCCGGCCCCACCTGGCAGACCCCGGACTTCACCCGTGGGAGGGGCCCGGAGGTCCTGGCAGCAAGCCGCGACCTGGGTTTGGAAGGGGTTGTGGCCAAGCGCCTGGACAGCACGTACCAGCCCGGCAAGCGCACGGGTGCCTGGTTGAAAATAAGGAATCACAACCGCCAGGAACTGGTGATCGGGGGCTGGGTGCCAGGTCAAGGGGGGCGGGCCGGCCGGATCGGGGCCTTGCTGCTAGGCTATTATGATGCTACTCCCGAACAGGCTGCCGGGCGTGGAGAGCCACAGCGGCTGATCTATGCAGGAAAGGTGGGCACGGGTTTCACCGAAACCGAACTTATCCGCCTGGGCGAGCAGCTTCAGCCCCTGCGACGGGACAAAAACCCATTTCATCAAAAACCTCCTGTTAAGGGAGCAGTCTTTGTAGATCCGGTGCTGGTGGCCGAAATCGAGTTCACCGAATGGACGCCGCATGGAACGCTGCGCCATCCCTCTTTCAAGGGCCTGCGGCAGGACAAGCATCCTCAAGAGATTGTTCGTGAATAGCGTATATGGGGGGTTGCCCCGGGAAAGGAAGGGGATCATGTCGGCCAAAACCACCGTCAACATCGGGGGCGTGGAAGTCAGGCTTTCGAATCTGGATAAGGTGTTATATCCGGCCACAGGCTTTACTAAGGCCCGGGTACTCGATTACTATGTCCGGATTGCCCCCGCTTTAATTCCCCACCTGGCCGACCGTCCGGTTACTTTCAAACGCTATCCCGACGGCGTGGAAGGCAAATTCTTCTATCAAAAGGAGTGCCCCGAATACCGGCCCGAGTGGGTCCTCACTGCGCCGGTCTGGAGCGAGAGCAGCGACCGGAATGTCAATTTCTGCCTGCTCAACGATCTTCCCTCACTGGTCTGGGCGGTCAATCTGGCAGCCATTGAACTGCATACCTCCCTCTCACTGGCCCGGGACCCCCTGACCCCCACGATGCTGGTTTTCGATCTCGATCCGGGCCCGCCCGCCGGCATCATTGAATGCTCGGAGGTCGCTTTATTGCTGCGGCGGCTCCTGGAACACGCCGACCTCAAATGCTTTCCCAAGACTTCCGGTTCAAAGGGGATGCAGGTCTACGTCCCTCTAAATTTGCCCACCAGTTACGAGGAAACCAAGTCCTTCGCCAAAGCCTGTGCCGAAATGCTCGAAAGCCGCCGCCCGGATCTGGTGGTCTCCAGGATGACCAAAAGCCTGCGCACCGGCAAGGTTTTTATTGACTGGAGCCAGAATGACGACCATAAAACTACGGTCTGCGTTTACTCCCTCCGGGCAAGGGAACGCCCTACCGTATCAACACCGGTCACCTGGCGGGAGGTGGAATCAGCCTTTAGCAAAAGGGATCCGGACCTGCTTACCTTTGAGGCTGAAGAGGTTGTCCGGCGCTTTGGAGAATTCGGGGACCTCTTTGCCCCGGTGCTCACCCTCAAACAGAAACTTTCCCCATAGCCCTTCCAAAACCTTTCACGATTGATATTTCCTCCGAGGGTAGCTGTTTCGTAAATTCCTCCTGCCCGCCCTTCTTTCTGGGAGGGGATCTGAACGAGGAGCGCCACGGCGCCGTTTACCGCAAAATGCTTGAAGATCAGTTTTCTCTCAAGGATCTTGGCCCCCTTGAAGAATCCTCCTACAGACCTCCCGGTACCGGTTTCCGGGCCAAGATTGATTATCTCTTTGGATACGGGATCTCCGCCTGCAGTTCGGGGGTTGTGGCAGCGGTCGCTAGCTCGGACCACGATCTCATCTGGGCGGAATGCGAGATCCAGTGAGCGTAACCTGGTTTCCGAAATAGAACCGTATACCGCCCGGAGCTAAAAAAACAAATACCCCTGGCTGGGCAAGGGGTATTTGGACACTCCTTTTAGCGCGGTCCCGTGGGAAGGCAGATAACCTGACCGATCCGCAGGTTGTGGGGATCTATGCCGGGGTTGGTGCTGAGGATGTCCTCCAGTTCGATCCCAAACCGGCGCGCGATGGAGAAGAGGGTGTCTCCTGCTTGAATGGTGTATGGAGTCGTCCACGGAGGGCAGAACGGTGGAGCCGGCCTGATCGGTATGCAGATTGATTGCCCGATCCGAAGGTTGGCCGGGTCTATTCCAGGATTGGCGGCGATGATGGCCTCTACGGTAGTGCCGAAGTGCCGGGCAAGGCCGAAAAGGGTGTCACCGGGCATAACCGTATGAATAAAACCGGGACAGGCAGGTACGGGGATCGGCGCCGGGATGCAAATTGTCTGGCCGATTTGCAGGTTGTTCGGATCTACACCTGGATTGGCGGCAATGAGCGCCTCCACCGAAATGCCGAACCGCCGGGCCAGACTGAAAAAGGTATCCCCGCCTCTGATCACGTATGTGAAGCCCCCCGGGCACGGTCCGGGTACCGGGACTACCGGAATGCAGATGGTCATGCCGATTTGCAGGTTGTTCGGATCCACTCCGGGATTGGCGGCAATCAGGGCATCCACCGTAGTACCAAAACGCCGGGCCAGGCTGAAATAGGTATCACCCGGTCTGATGGCATATGGTGTTCCACCTGGGCAGAATGACATTTAATTCACTCCCTTCGAAAAAGATATTTTTGTCACGGGTTTAGACAGCCCGTGTAAGAGCGGCGACCGTTTACTTTGGTAATCGCAGCAGCCGCAGCAGCCCGGCTTTTATCTTCGTAAAATTGGCCAAGAAAAGATCATCGGCTGCGACGGCGGCCCTTCTTGTGGTCGAGCAACCGCTGTGGACGCCGGCGATTATAAAACCGGCAATGCCGTATGCCGCTGCGGTTGCGCTGCGTTCAAGCCACCGGGTGAAGGCGAAGGCCAGGCCGCTGCAGATCCCGTGCAATGATTGAACCTCCCTGAAGTTCACGTTTTCCCAAGCTATCTTTCATTTATAGTATGCGGTGGGAAGATAAAGAGTGAAGGCCTCCCATTATTGCTAGGAAGTGGGGTTGTTCGATTGCATGAAGGGTCACTGCCGGGTGCCATACTAAACCTGGAGGTGGCCCCTTTGGGTACAATTAACACTCGGCTTACAAAAACGCTTGCGGTTGGGATAACCTTGATATTAATTTGCAGTTTGGTTGGCTGCAGCAGAGCCCAGAGAAAGCCCCAAGTGCCCGGAAAGACTCAGGTCGGTCAGAAAAGCAAGCCTCCCGGGGAGTTGACCCAAATCCAGTCAGGACTGGAGCAGATCTATACGGCTTTGAAACCGCTACAGCCCGGTACCGTGGAGCAGATGCAAAGGCTCCAGAGAGGCGGTCAGGGAGGAGGACGGGGAAAACAGCAGGGGGGTCAAAAGGAAGGAGGACAGGGAGGGAAGAGTGCACCCCCGCCGTCAGAGCAGATTGATTGGGCAAAGCTCCACCAGCAGTCTGTCCGTCTTCACGAGCAGTGGAATGCCTTCGAGCCAAATGCCATGAAAAGCGGTGCCGATCCGGATGCTGTTGATGGGTTCGAAGGCCAGTTGAACGTCCTTTCAAACAAACTTGCGGCCCGTGACCGGTACGGGTCTCAGCTGGCTGCCAACAATGCCGCCTCTTTTTTGCCCGATTTCATGCAGTTATATGACGGGAAGGCTCCGCCGGATCTGTTACGCCTGCGCTGCCTTGCCCGGGATGTGGTGCTGAAAGTGGAGGCAGATGATTGGGCGGGAGCGGAAAGGGACCTGGGCGCAATGCCGGCCCTCTGGTCAAGGGTGCGCACCGAAGCAAAGGGAGCAAAGGAAGCGGACACCGGCAGGATCCAGTACGCCCTAACCGATCTGAGTGATTCCGTCAGGGCGAGAGACAAGATCGTGGTTATGCTTAAAGAGGACATACTGGAGAAAAATATCGATACCTTGAACAAGTCTCTCCAGAGGCAGTTTTGATACTTCGGCACCCGAGGGGGTATCCTTTAGGCTCATGCCGGGAAAATGAAGGCACGGGTTGTTCGCCCGTGCCTGTCATTATATTCTTCCCGTGATCCCGGCTACTGCATCTGCATCATCGAACTGAAGCTCTGCTGTATCCTGTTGAACTGCTCCACAGGAGCGGCCTCAACCTGGTACCATCCTTTTTTGTTCATAATATCGA
>CADDZD010000024.1 GCA_902812385.1 Clostridia bacterium
TGATATTGATGGATGATGCAGTATCCATATCACTAAGATAATCCTTCTGGAAGTGTAATATCATCCCTGTTGCAGACATCATGAGGGTATTGACCAATGCACGCACGGGGTTAATTATCGATTCCGCATTTTCCCTGGGATTCTCTAGGGTCTTGCTGATCATAATTCCACCTGCCCTGCAATTTGACGTACACGAAAGCTGATATCATTTGCCAGGGAATTGATTACTTTTTTCATATCCAGCCTATAGCGTGCCGGCCAGAATTTAACCGCTTCCTTCAACCCGTAAGCAAGATTGGCTCTTACGAGCCGTGATTCATCTTCTGCAAATTTGTTGATTAACCGTTTTACATAGGGCCAATAAATTGAATCCGCTTTTTTCCTTGTTATAACCCCCGGTAACCAATAAGCAATCACTGCTCGAATCTCTTCGTCAGGATTGTTTATTTCACCAAGCAATCTTCCAAAGATCTCTGCAAAAATAACATTTCTATCAGTTATATTCCGCGCAAATCGTGATAGAAAGATCAGGCATCCTCTTAACCCTTCGCCGCGAGCTTCCAGCGAACGAGCTATAACGTTTCGGGCCAAACCCAGTCGATCATCCGATTTTAGCTGGAATAAAATATGTGCAGCCTCAACAGCTAATACATTGATATCTTCGTATCTGGCCCAGAATCCCTTACCGTTGCTTCTGGCATTTTTCCAATAATCGCAATCAAGGCATTTACGGCAGATCTCTTGGATCTCGTCTAATGTATCAAATCTTTCACGATGCTCTGCTAAGACAACTCCCATGTTATGCAAAGCAGCGGCACGCTTGTAAGGTAGAATATTATCTGCGGCAACATAAGAAATTAAAGCGGCACGTGCCTCTTTCAGAAGATTACCCTCTAGAAAGGCCAGATAATTTGCCAGCAACGCACCCCAGAAGTACTTCCCCATGCCGTAACTGGGTTTGCCCTCGTCTTTCATTTCAGCAGCCATATATTCGATTAATCTTCTGACAATGGGATTCAGATGGTCCTGCGTAAGATAACGAGCCAACCATTCGTGTTGAAGCACTCCAAGAGAAACAGTACTATTTGAAACTTTTTCAGCAAAAAACAAGGCTACCTTTTTTTGCCGCTCTGGATGTAATTTCTCTGACATCGTTCCCAAAGCATGGGACAACGAAGAATACCAGACCTCATCCTCAGATGATTGTCGAACATATTCGAGCAACCCATCTGATAGCTCTTGGAGTAAAATTTGTTCAACATGTACCCAATCTGGATATGCCCTTAATTGTTCTGCTATTTCATTTCGAACAAAAGAGTTTCCAGATTTGAACTCTTGCCAAAACTCCTTTAATATCCTCGCACATTGGTCTGGTAGAACCCGCCTCAAGAGGCTTCCCAGAGCGCGTATCGCCGGTCTTTTATAATCGAAATCCTGTGTAAAAGACCATTCGCGCCGCAGCCCGTAAAATGCAGTTTCCAGAGCCCGAAGGATATAATGATCTGGCAAATAATCGGCCAACTGGGACAGACAATTCAAGCGTCCTATCATGAAAAGGCGGTTTCGAGTCGGCTTAAACAACGAGCCACAAAAGAGTTCCAGTTCTTCATTGCTTTTGAATGGTATAATGTCACCGATAAGTCCTTCAATAGCCTTTCTCTCATTTACTAAAACGGCCTGTTCCAAGGCTATTTGAAGGATTCGCCTGTCTTCAGCATCCTTACCAGCACTCAAAAATGCTCTTACCTCTCGTTTGAGCAACCATTTTCGAGCCACCACATTACCCATTGCGATTAAGGCAGCCTCACTCCTGTTGAAATAACGGATAGACTCGTAAAAATTATTTGACATCCTAAATGAATAGCGCCCAGCTAATTTAATGTCAAATAACTCATCGGAGATATACTCGCCTGCTGCATTTTCCCATTTTTTTGCAAGAGACAACTCGCTCTCCACAAAAAACGGCAAATGTGGCATAATTTCATATTTGCCTTTACTTTCTTGGATATTAATCTCAATCAGCATTATATTTTGTTCAATTTCTCGTAACAGGTAGCGAATCTCATTGTCCTGCTCCAGTAAACAATTATCATAAAATACTTCCTTTGCAGATATGTAATAGTCTTTAGCCTTATCCCAATTATCACGTGCGAACTCAAGAGCTCCAAGATTGCAATAGGCTATAGCTTTCTGTACCGCGTTTTGCGATAATTGTAAAGCTTTTTGTAACAGTACTGCTGCTTCTTCATACCACTCATACTCCCTGGCCCAGCTGCCAAAGTAAACAGCAAAGTTATACCAGGGGTTCGGAAGCAATTGTTCATCAAATTTCTGTATGACATCCTTTATAACGTTTTGCAGGCTAGCTGCATCATTCCTCATAATTCCAACCATGCCCCGAAGCAGCAAAAATCGTAAACGCCACTTCTTTCCTATTTCACCTTCCAGCTCACATCGCTGGAAATAGTCCCCAAGTTTTTCCCAACAACTCTCTAACTCTTGCACATCATACCGTTCATGCTGTATTACCGTTTGCAGGTAATAGTACATAAAAAACAGCATTGGATTTATGCTATTATCGAACTTCCAGTTGGGATTATCTAAGAAATAACGACTCTCTTCCGAACCATGTTGTAGACGCAATCTTGCTCCAATATAGATAATTTTCTGTAATGATTCGCTATCAATTGTATCTGATAAAGACAAATTCATAGATAGCTCTTCGCTTTCTCCTATCTCTAAATTAGTATTAGAAAGCAAAGGCTCTAACAGGTACTTATAAATTGGCTCCATCAAAGATTCCACTATTTTCACCCCAGCCAGATTCTTAGAACTAATTACCTTTTTTATATTTCTTTTCTATCCAATGGCATTTTTCCTGTCTCTCAAGAAGATTTCTTTCACATAGAAATGGAGATCACCTCCCAGTCCCAGTTCAGCTCCCGGGCGGCATTGCCAGGAGCATGGTAGATCTTCGCCGATTTAACCGGCGGGCCTCATAGATATTGAAACCGTTCTTGTCAGGGTCATGATAGATCTTCACCGAGAGTAAGTCGTGATTTCCGGTATCATCCCTGGTATACTCCTGGTATACTCTTGGTAAGATATCTTACAGTAAGGTGGTGCTGTTCATGGGTTATGAGGTTATGCGGGTAACTGCAAAGGGCCAGTTGACGATTCCTGTGGCAATAAGAAAAAAGTTAAATATCCGTGAAGGTGACTACATAAAAGTATATCTTGAGAACGATGAAATTCGCTTAAAAAAGATCGAGCCCGTTCGTTCCCTGAGCGCGGAGGACCCTATATGGCAGCTGGTTGGTGCAGGGGCAAGCGGACTGGAGGATGTTTCCGTGAATCATGACCGTTACCTCGCCGAAGGAGAAATCAACCGGTGGAAAAAATAATGGTAGATACCAGCGCCATTTATGCACTCCCGGATAGATCAGACAGTCTTCACAAAAAGCGGTGAGCATTTTTCAAGATATAAGCACAAAACAGTTGGCGGTGGTAATAACTAACTTCATTGTGGCCGAGTGTCAGGCCCTGCTCTCCAGCAGGTTAGGGCCGGAAATAGCCCGCAACTGGCTAAAAGGATTATGTTGGCCTGTCGAACGGGCGACAGAAGAGGATGAACAGCGTGCTCAAGAGATCATCCTGACCTATGTTGACAAAACCTTTTCTTATACTGATGCCACCACCTTCGCGGTCATGGAAAGGCTGGGTATAAGTGCATTCCTTGCTTTCGACCAGCATTTTTCCCAGTATGGCTTCATTCCTTACTTCCGTTAAATCCGGCAGCCCCAGGATGTCAGTCCAGGTAAAGGCCATCGCCCGGCGGGACATGCTGAAGCTCCGGCACCAGTTTTGCGAAAGATCTGGCCGAAGCCGCCGCCCCTTACAGGTTTAACTACCACGCCGGGAAGTCCCATAAGGGCGTGATGAAAGGCGGTATGGGTGAAGAAGCAGCAAGCGAGCTTTTCAAAAAGATGCTTAGAGAGCGGGGAATTGAAAGTATAAAGTTAAAATGCAGCTGCCGGATAGCTTGGTAAAGGATTTTAGAGCAAAGACCAACCCGCCGATCAGAAAGATTTCTGCTTATTACCGGTATAAACAAGGATAAGGTGAATAAAATCCTGAGGAGATAGTTGAAAATTGAAAAAGGACGGTTCTTTTGCCTATGAAAAATGCAGGATCAAGAGAACCGTCCCCTTGTCTATATAAACAAGGATAAGGTGAATAAAATTACTTGAAAATAGACAAGGAAAAACAGCCCTTTTGCCTATTTCTCAAATAGACAAAAGAACCGTCCCCTTGTCTCCTCCCCTTGTCTCCTTGTCTCACTTGTCTCATGTCTTCCCTTGTCTCATCCGGCCAGGTATTCCACGGTGCGGCGCAGGCCCTCCCGGAGCTCCACCTCCGGCTCCCAGCCTAGTTCCGCCTTCGCCTTCCCGACGTCAAGGTAGATCTTCCGCAACTCCCCCTTGCGCTCCGGGCCGTACTCCGGCTCCCCGGTGAAACCGGTGATCTCCTTTAACAATTCAAACAGCCGGTTGACGGAGGTTCCCTCCCCGGTGCCGATGTTGTAGGCGAAATCGTTGATGGCGCAACCGCCGCTCCCGCAGGAGATCCCTCCCTCCTGCAGGCGTTTCAGGGCCAGCAGGTTCGCCCGCACCACGTCCCCCACGTAGACGTAGTCCCGGACCTGCTCCCCGTCACCGTAGATGACCGGCGTCTCTCCCCGCAGCATCTTCTGTCCGAAGATGGCCACAACCCCGGCCTCCCCGTGCGGGTCCTGCCTGGGTCCGTAGACGTTGGCGTAGCGCAGGGCGATATAGGGAAGGTTCATCACCCCGGCATAATAGGCCAGGTAGAATTCGGAGGTGAGCTTGCTGACCCCGTAAGGGGACTGCGGCCCCTTCGGGAACTTCTCTGCGGCGGGGAGTTTAGTCGGTTCCCCGTAAACCACGCCCCCGGAGGAGGCGAAGACGACCCCCTTCACCCCGTACTTCCGGCAGTTCTCCAAGAGGTTGAGCAGCCCCAGGATGTTGGCCCTGGCGTCGTCGACCGGGTCCGCCACCGAGTGCCGCACGTCGATCTGGGCGGCGTGGTGGTTCACGTAATCGATCTTCTCCTTCCGGAAAACCTCCTCCAGCATGGGATCGCAGATATCAAGCTCGTAAAACCTGGCAGCCGGGTTCAGGTTCTCCCGCTTCCCGCTGCTCAGGTTGTCCACCACCACCACCTCATGCCCCTCGTCAACAAGGGCGTCAACGAGATTGGAGCCGATAAACCCGGCCCCCCCGGTGACAAGGATTTGCACTTGAACTTCCCCCTCACTGTCAATCTCAGGCTTCATGATCCACGCTTACTCCGGTGGGACCCGGTGCCGGGCAGCCCCTTTTTCTCATCGACATCCTGCCCACCACAGGAGCCCGGAACATCCTTCGCTATTATACCATAAATTTGCAAGCAGAGGCGCACCTCCGCCTCCCCGTCCGGCAGAAACAGGATTTCAGGGGTGTCTGCCTAAGATGGCAACTTGGTCACGGCGCACCTCCTCCCCCTCTGGCAGAAGCAGGATAAGAAGCAATAACCTGTGGAAAAGCGAAAAGCCTTGACACCGCCGTTTTCCATGTGATATAAAGAAACAAACCGGACAATTAAATATGACGAGCAGAGCAGAGAAAAGGGTTTACTCAATGGTGAGCTGAGCAAAGCCGAGGTGTTGTTGAGGAATCAACCAGGCTTTGGAGGCCTGGTTTGTTTTTTATCCGTTTCTATCCGGGAGAGGAGGTGCCTGCCCGGCCCCCGGTTCGGCACCGGGGCCGGGTCTCTTTCGCAGATGGCTAAGAGCATTCCCGAGTATGCATTAATGGATTTCGATCAAGTCTCTCGATCCCCGTTTCCGGCCCTGCAGAGCCTGCTGCGGCGTCTTTACGGCCGCAGCCGGTTCTACCGCGACAAGCTGGACGCTGCGGGAATCAAGCCGGAGGACATCAGGAACCTGGAGGACTTTGCCCACCTTCCCTTCACCACCAAGGAGGAACTGCGGGCCCACCCCATCGAGTATATGCGGGCGGCAGGAGAAGAAGAAATCGTTCGCATCCACTCCTCCTCGGGGACCACGGGGAAACCCATCATCATACCCTACACCAGGAACGATGTGGACGCATTTGCCGAGATGATGGCGCGCTGCCTGCGCTTCGCCGGGGTGACGAACCGCGACCGCGTCCAGATCACCCCCGGTTACGGTCTCTGGACGGCGGGGATCGGGTTCCAGGCAGGAACGGAGAGGATCGGGGCGATGGCCATCCCCATGGGTCCGGGCAACACCGAAAAGCAGCTGGAGATGATGCTCGACCTCAAGGCCACAGTCTTCATCGCCACCGCCTCCTACGGGCTGCTGCTGGCAGAGGAGATCGCCCGGCGCGGCCTTCAGGACCGGGTTTCCCTGCGCCTCGGGGTCTTCGGCTCCGAGCGGTGGGGGGAAAAGATGCGGCAGCGCATCTCCTCCCTGCTGCAGATCGATACCTTTGATATCTACGGCCTGACCGAGATCTACGGCCCCGGGATCGGGATCGACTGCCCGCGCCACTGCGGCATCCACTACTGGAGCGACTACCTGTACTTCGAGGTGATCGACCCGGACAGCAGGAAAGTGCTGCCGGCAGGGGAAAAGGGCGAACTGGTCATCACCACCCTCACCAAGGAAGGGATGCCGCTGCTCCGCTACCGCACCCGGGACATCACCCGCCTCCTCCCGGAAGCCTGTCCCTGCGGCAGCCCTTATCCGATGATCGACCGGATCCTGGGGCGCAGCGACGAATCCTTCAAGGTGAAGGGCGTGTTGGTTTTCCCGGGGCAGATCGACGCCGCTCTGAGGCTCACGCCGGGTGCCGGCAGCGAGTACCAGGTGATCCTTACCAGGCAGGACGGGAAGGAACGGATCCTGATCCGGGTGGAGGGAGAGCCGGGGGCCGACGCAGGCCAGACCGCCGGAGCTTGCCGGCAGAGCATCAAGCGCATCATCGGGATCCAGGCCGATGTGGAAGTCGTCCCGCACGGCAGCCTCCCCCGCAGCGAAAAGAAAACCAAGCGGATCTTCGATCAGCGGAACGCATAAAAAAGCGACCCGGGCACCAGGCCCGGGTTTTCGCCTTCCCCGCCATCTTCGCCGCACCGATGTGTCGAAAGAAATCCCCGTCACCCGAAAATATGACCCGGCTTTTCCTTGCGCTTGCCTAGACTCGCCGCAGCCGCCTGACGGCGCGGGCACTTTCCGGCGGGCGAAAAAAGGATTCCCCGCCGGGGATGGCGAATTGCATGAGAAATGATTATCTGGGGATGACTGAAGGAGGGGAAACGAGAAATTGCAGCATAAAACGATTTTGTCCGGGAATGAGGGGGTCGCCAGGGGTGCCTGGGAGGCCGGGGTCGGCCTGGGGATCGGGTACCCGGGCACACCGAGCACCGAGATCGTGGAGGCCCTGGCGCATATGGAGGGCCCCATGGTCGCCTGGGCGGTTAATGAGAAGGTCGCCCTGGAACAGGCCTACGGGGCGTGCGTAACGGGCCTGCGCAGCCTGGTGACCATGAAGCACGTCGGCCTGAACGTGGCGGCCGATCCCCTGTTCACCATCGCCTACATGGGCGTCAACGGAGGGCTGGTCATCGCCGTGGCCGACGACCCGGGCATGCACAGCTCCCAGAACGAACAGGACAACAGGTGGTATGCCCTCCATGCCAAGGTCCCGATGCTGGAGCCGTCGGACAGCCGGGAGTGCCGGGACTTCACCAGGCTGGCCTTCGAACTGAGCGAACGCTACGACATGCCCTTTCTGCTGCGGCTGGTAACCCGGGTGAGCCACTCCCGCGGCGTGGTGGAGATCGACCCGGCGGCGGAGTACCGCCGGCGGAGCCGCAGCTATGAGCGCAATGTGCCGAAGTACGTCGTCCTGCCGGCCCACGCCCGGGCGCGGCGAGTGGTGCTGGAGGAAAACCTGAAGAGGCTGCTCGCCGACCCGGAGGCCCGGGCGGCAAACACGATGGAACTCACCAGCAGCGAGGTGGGGATCATCACCTCCGGCGCCTCTTACAACTACGTCAAGGAGGCCTTCGGGGACAGGTACTCCGTCCTCAAGCTGGGCCTTGTCTATCCCCTGGACGAGGAGGTCGTCCGGGAGTTTGCGGCAAAGGTGCGGCGGGTATACGTGGTGGAGGAGCTCGACCCCTACCTGGAGACCATGGTTCGGGCCCTGGGGATTGCCTGCGAGGGGAAGAAGTACATCTCCCCCTTCTTCGAGCTGAACCCGCAGGCGGTGGCCGCATCCCTGGCCGGGGCGGGCCTGGAGCCCCTGGAGCAACTGGAGCCGGCGACCCCAGAGCCGGTGGCCTGCATCCCCGCCCGGCCGCCAATCCTCTGCGCCGGGTGCCCGCACCGGGGCTTCTTCTACATGGCCCGGCGGGAAAAGATCACGGTGGTGGGCGATATCGGCTGCTACACCCTGGGTGCCATGCCGCCGCTCGACGGGATTGACGTCTCCGCCTGCATGGGAGGGGGCTTCTCCATCGCCCTGGGGATCGGGACCAACCTCCCGGAAGAGGAGAAGGTCTTCGGGGTGCTGGGAGATTCCACCTTCTACCACTCGGGGATCACCGGCGCGATCGACGCCGTCTTCAACCGGCGCCCCATCGTCCCCGTGGTGCTCGACAACAGGAGCACGGCTATGACCGGCCACCAGGAGAACCCGGGGACGGGGCGCACCCTGGAGGGAGAGACGACGGTCATGCAGGAGCCGGAGCGCATCTTCCGGGCGGTGGGTTTCGACCGGGTACAGGTGGTTGACGCCTACGACCTAGAGGGGATCCGGAACGCCATCCGGGAGGCGAAGACCTCCCGCGACCGGACGGCCCTCATCGTCAAGGCCCCCTGCCGCCTCCTCAAGGAGGCGACCCGGGGACCCGCCCGGGAGGTGGCGCCAGAAGACTGCACGAAATGCAAGAACTGCCTCCGCCTGGGATGTCCCGCCCTTTCCCTGGGCGCGGAGGGATACCCGGCCGTCGACCCCTTCGCCTGCGCCGGGTGCGGTCTCTGCGAGCAGGTCTGCCGGAACGGGGCGGTGCGGATTCGGGAGAAAGGAGAGGTGTCGTGATGGCCGCAGGAACGAAACGGGTGATGTTCGCCGGGGTCGGCGGGCAGGGAATCCTCCTGGCCTCCCGGGTGCTGGCGGAGGGCCTGCTCCGGGCGGGGCTGGACGTCAAGAGCACGGAGGTGCACGGCATGGCCCAGCGGGGCGGAAGCGTGGTCACCCAGGTATGCTTCGGGGAACGGGTTTACTCCCCCCTGGTGGGCCCAGGGGCGGTCGACGTCCTGGTGGCCCTGGAGAAGCTGGAAGCCCTGCGCTACGTGCACTTTTTGAGGAAAAACGGCATCCTCCTGGCAAACAAGCGGGAGATCCCCTCCCTCCCCGTCCTGACCGGAGCGGTTCCCTACCCCCGGGACATCGAGGAGCGGCTGGCCTCCTTCCCCGTCTCCCTCTATTTCATCGATGCCGACCGGGAGGCGGAAAGGCTTGGGAATCACCGGGTGATGAATATGGTGCTGCTGGGGGCGCTGCTGCGGCTGGCCGGGCTCGCTGGCCTCGTCGACTGGAAGCAGGTGGTGGCGGAGGCGGTGCGGCTGCAGTACCGGGAGGTGAACCTGATCGCCCTGGAGGCGGGGATGCGCCTGGTGTAAAGGAAGCAGACAAGGGGACGGTTCTCTTGTCTATAAGAATCGAAAAAAGCGTTTTTCTTTGCCGGCGCCGCGACCCAGCACTCACCGAAACCCTGTTGCATAATCGGTCTTTATCCAATAATTCCGTTATTTTTCTTCTTCGACTTACGAAGGAGCAGTGAGTGCTGGGCAACCTATTGAAGGCCGGAATACAGAGAAGGGGGCATTGCCCCCTTCTTTTTCATATAAGTCATATAAGCGGCGAAACGGCAGATAATAAATCGTGGGGTGAAGACACCGGCAGACGAGGAAGGAGTTACGGCAAATGACCCGCTATATCTGCATTCACGGCCACTTTTACCAGCCGCCTCGCGAAAATCCCTGGCTTGAGGCCGTCGAGCTTCAGGATGAGGCCTATCCTTACCACGACTGGAATGAACGGATTACCTCCGAGTGCTACGCTCCAAATGCCGCCTCCCGCATCCTCAACGAGAGGGGCCAGATCAGGAAAATCGTCAACAACTATGCCAGGATCAGCTTCAATTTCGGCCCCACCCTGCTCCACTGGATGGAGGCACAGGCGCCGGAGGTCTACCGGGCGATCATCGACTCCGACCGGGAGAGCATGCAGAACTTTTCCGGGCACGGTTCCGCCCTCGCCCAGGCCTACAACCATATGATCATGCCGCTGGCAAACCGACACGACAAGTACACCCAGATAATCTGGGGCATCAGGGACTTTGAGCACCGCTTCGGCCGGAAACCGGAGGGGATGTGGATGCCGGAAACCGCCGTGGACCTGGAAACCCTCGAGATCATGGCGGAGCAGGGGATCCGCTTCACCATCCTCGCCCCGCACCAGGCCCGGCGGGTGCGGAAGATCGGCGGCAGCAGCTGGCAGGAGGTCGGCCCGGGAGGGATCGACCCCTCCATGCCCTACCGGCTCCGCCTGAAAAACCAGGACCGTATCATCAACATCTTTTTCTACGACGTCCCCATCGCTCGCGCCGTGGCCTTCGAAGATCTCCTCAACAACGGAGAGTACTTCGCCCACCGGCTGCTCGGCGGCTTCGTGGAGACGCGCACCTGGGCACAGCTCGTCCACATCGCCACCGACGGGGAAACCTACGGCCACCACCACCGGTACGGGGACATGGCTCTCGCCTATGCCCTGGACTACATCGAGTCCAACAAACTGGCGCGGATCACCAACTACTCCGAGTATCTGGAGATGCATCCGCCGAGCCACGAAGTGGAGATCGTCGAAAACACCTCCTGGAGCTGCGCCCACGGAGTCGAGCGGTGGCGGAACAACTGCGGCTGCAACTCCGGCATGCACCCGGGATGGAGCCAGGCCTGGCGCGCCCCCCTGCGCAACGCCCTAAACTGGCTCCGCAACACCATCGCCTCCCGCTACGAGGAGGAGGGGCGCCGCTATCTAAAGGACCCCTGGGCGGCACGGAACGACTATATATCTGTCGTGCTCAACCGTTCGGCGGAAAACCTCGGGAAGTTTTTTGAAAATCACGCAGCAAGGGCGCTTGACCCGGTAGAGCAGGTCACAGTCCTCAAGCTTATGGAAATGCAGCGCCACGCCATGCTGATGTTTACAAGCTGCGGATGGTTCTTCGACGACATCTCGGGGATCGAGAATATCCAGGTGCTCCGCTACGCCGGGCGCGTCATCCAGCTGGGCCAGGAGGTGTTTGGCTGTTCCCTCGAGCCCCGCTTCCTCGAGATCCTGGAACAGGCCCGGAGCAACATCCCCGAGCACCGCAACGGCGCCCATATCTACGAAAAGTTTGTAAAGCACGCCATGGTGGATCTTCCAAAGGTCGGAGCCCATTACGCCATCAGTTCCCTCTTTGAATCATATGATGAGCAGTCCCGCATCTACTGCTACACCGTCGACCGGCAGGACCACCGGAGGCTGGAAACAGGCAAGGCCAAGCTCATATGCGGGCGGGCGCGGATCACCTCGGAGATCACCCGGGAATCGACGGTGCTGGACTACGGAGTGGTTTATTTCGGCACCATCAATGTGAGCGGCGGGGTTCGGGTCTACCGGGGAGAGGAGGACTACAAGGAGATGGTGCGGGAAATTTCCGGAAGCTTTGAGAGAGGGGACCTCCCCGGGGTAATCCGGCTGCTGGACCGGTATCTTAACGGAAGGATTTACTCCCTCAGACAGCTCTTCCGGGACCGGCAGCGCAGGATCCTCGACACGATCCTCGCCTCCACACTGGCAGAGGTGGAGGCGGATTACAGGCGGATTTACGACAACCATGTCTCCCTGATGCGCTTCCTCAAAGACCTGGACATTCCCCGGCCGCGCGCCCTCAACTGTGCCGCCGAGTTCGTCCTCAACACCAGCCTGCGCCGGGCCATCTCAGAAGAGGAGCTCAACCTCGAGCAGATCACCGCCCTCCTCAACGAAGCCAAACACCTTGATATCTCGTTCGACAGAGAAGACCTCGGCTATGCCCTCCGGCAGACCGTTGAACAAATGGCGGAGCGGCTGGGCAGCCTGCCGGACGACCTTTCCCTGCTCGAAAATTTAGAGAAGGCCACCGGCCTTGCCCGCACCGTCCCCTTCGAGGTAGACCTGTGGAAGGTGCAAAACATCTATTACAAGCTGCTGCAGGAGGTTTACCCGGAATTCCGGAGGCAGGCCGAAAGGGGGGAAGAGGACGTCCAGGCGTGGATTTCCCGCTTCAACTCGCTGGGTGAGAACCTGAAAGTGCGGAGGGGGACCTGAACGTTGCCCGGCTGCTCTCCGGGCAACGGCGGTATGATCTTACATAACCTGGGTCTCGTTTTATTTGCGCCCTTTGATGTCGTTCCGGCCGAGGACGTGGTTTTGCAGCCGGATGTACTCTACCTCTCCCGGGAGCGTTTTTCCCTGCTGCGCGAGGAGTGCCGGACCTGGTGGTGGAGGTGCTCTCACCCAACTCGGGGCGCCGCGACCGGCTGCAAAAAAGCAGGTTGTACCTGCGCTACGGAGTCAGGGAGTACTGGCTGGTTGACCCCGCCGCTGAAACGGTGGAGGTGTTCTGCGCCGACGAAAAGGGCTGGCTTCTGCCGGAGTGTACGGGCCGGAAGATTCCCTCATATCCCCTCTGCTCCCCGAATTTACCGCCACCGGGGCAGAAATTTTCCGCCAGCCGGAGGGGCTGATGCTGCAACCGTGAAACAGCACCAGCTTTGCAAATGCTAACACACCCCCCAACCTTACCCTGACAGACACGGCTTGGCGGTGCGGCCACAGTACCGGGAGAGGCAAGAAAAACGGCTTTTCCCCGGGGCCCCGGGTGGAAATTCCTCCTGAATGAGGCCGAAAAAGTATGCAATATGGCATGATTCTGAGTGTAATTAACAATTTCAAACCGATTTGCCGCAACACTTCTTATATTTTTTGCCACTACCGCAAGGACAGGGATCATTCCTGCCGATTTTAGGCCCTTCCCTCACGGTGACTACTCTTTGAGTTTTTCCGTACTTTTGTTTTCTGGCGCCTTTTTCAAGCAATCGAATGTCCTCAGACGGTAAATATTCCTTAATATCCACTCGCTCAACGAAAGTCTTCTCAAATAAATCTTGTTCTGTTTTAAATTGAACGGGATCAATTGAATCAGGTCTTTCCCAGCAATGAACAAAGTTATATTTCCAAAGTTCATTGTGTAAACCATCCATTAATTCAAGCTTGATTCTCCTGATCGCAGCCAGTGCTGCAAGGTAAGCATGCTCCGGAACAAACTTATTGATAAACAAAAAATCATATAGATATTGCAGACCCCATGCCATTGCAAAACCGTGCGGCCTTTTGTTAGAAATAAATCCAACCCGGGCTTTTATATCATCTTCAAACTTTTGTTCATCAAGTTCGAATAATCTATCAAATGTGCAGCCACCGTCCTCGCTGTCAGTATCGCTGCTGAAATTTTCAGTGGCAAAATACCAGAACTCACTGCTGGCAGAAAAATTCACTTTTTTTTCTTCATACATGTATTTGCAAAACAACAGCATCAATTTCCCGAAAAAAGCTCTCTTCTCTTTTTGGAGATCTGCAAATTCGTATTGTCCGATATTGAGGTAATCGAGTCGCAATGTTTGCATGATCCCGTCTAAGATGTCACCAATTTCAAAATCGTATTTTTTGAGATAATCGATTATTTCCTGGTTATCAATAAAGCGGCCGTTTTTCAGTTCTTCATACGTATCCTGTAGCTTCTGCATTAAGATAACACTGGCAAAGTCACATTCCGCCCCCCCAATCAATTTATCAGACTCTTTGACTGCGTGATAAACGCCTGTGGCAATATCCAGCGCCAGACCAGTTTGCCCGTAAAAGACCAGTTTATCCAAGACAGGTATCAACGAATCGATCGAACTGACTGGATCGGCCTTGAAACTTGCAAGATATCTGTTTAGATTGTTTGTTTCTTTCAGAAACAGGCTGAGATCAATTAAATTTTTATCAATATAGTAGAAATCGTTCTGCAGCATAATACCGGGGTTGTTCTTGGCAATTATTTCGTAGAGAGCAAAACAGTTTTGATGCTGTTTTGCTCTTTGCAGGTCTTCAAAAATACAAATCAACAGATCCACAATATCAATATCCTCAAGAAAATCATCTGATAGCCGGTATTCCATGGTTTGACAGAAAAAGTCATATTTTTCCTGATCAGATAAGGCTGCATACGTTTTACGCCATTTTTCCGGATCGTCTATTGGAATGCGCATCTCACCGCTCCTCTCATGCTATATATCTTCCAGATCAGGGTACTGCGGAGGCGACTGCCCGCGCCTTTCGATCACGCGGGGATACCCTGGATCGCTTCCCAGACACTCTTCTATCTTAACCAGTTCCACTACATGCCACCACTCGTCGCCGTAGTCAAACAGGTAGGTGAACCAATCGCCAATTTCGAATTCAAAGCCTCCAATCACAGCATGCACGGCATATGCTGTGTGGGGAGACGGCCAACCTGCTTCCTCTGGGGCGAATTCCTTACCGCCGATAAAAAAAGAATAAAGGTGCTCTTCGAAGCGGTCAAAGGCCTCAAAGATAACTTCGTGCAGGTCCGCCAGGGTCTGGTCGCCCCTTATTTCGATTAACCGCCAGGGAGTCCTGGGCCTCTTCAACCTTTTTCGGCCAAAGTACACCTTAAAGGTATAAACCCTGAAATCCGAAGGCATTTTCTTTGGCAACACAACCACATTCCCTTTTACCATCCTGGTTCACCTGCCCTTCGTGCCGGCCTGGAGGCTGCCCCTTTAGGTTAAACGCAATAACTAGAAAAGAGAAAACGGCTTGCTTTACCGCGGTGAGCGGATGCAGGAGGGGCAGAAGGGCACTTATTGCAGACTGGATAAGGGCGTGGAACAATGCAGCCTGTTCGGTTCGCTGGCCGAGGGAACCTTCCTGCCGGGGAGTGATGTAGGCGTTTTATTCCTTTTTTACCTTAAAGAAAATAACTCGTTCACTAAAACTTCCTTATCTATCTTCAGATGCACAGCTACGTCGTTTATAATGCCGTTTAGCGTCCCAACTTTCAGTGGAAGGTCCGCCTTCCCTGCTTGTCGTAAGGCGAAGATGGCTGCCCGTTTGCCGTGTTACGCGGTAGCCATACCTACTCAAGAGCTTAGCTATTTCTTCCCACTCACGTCCCGGGGAAGCTTCATACCGCGATAACCTCGTCCTTCACAATGTGCAAACGGATCACCCTAGGTAGATCCTTTTGTTCAAAATGGCATCGCACGGCATCTCGCACCGCTTCCCTTATCTCGCTCAAGTTCTCTCCTTCTGTAAATACCGAGTAACCAAGTGCCCGGGCCGTATAACCGCCCTCAGGTGCTTCCTCAACCAAAAAAATTATCTCTTTTTCCACTCAGTTCACTCCTTAGCGTTTCAGCGTCAGGCGAGCTTGCTCACACCGTAAGGGTACTGCCGCCCCTTCGGGAACTTCTCGGTGACCTGCAGTTTGGACGGCTCCCCGTAAACCACACCCCCGGAGGATGCGAAGATAACTCCCCTGACCCCGTATTTCCGGCAGTTCTCCAGGACATGGAGCAACCCTATGACATTGGTTATTTTATTTTACCACAAGGAACGGGAAAAGTTGCTTTATATACTGTGACTTGTCCGTGTCTCTTCTTCCGCAAACGACCGGGCAAAGCTAATCAGATCTTTCTGCCCGCTTGCAGCCTTTTCCCTCGCCCGTGCACCAAAGGACCGGTAGACATCCCGCACATATCCGGCTTCTTCCACCAGATTCCGGGACTCCAGGTAAGCAGCGTACTTTTCAACCAGGTTCTCGTCGCACAGATCTTTGACGTCTTTAAACTCCACCCCGGCCTCCGGCAAAGCCAGGGGCAGCCCGACCAGGAATGTGCAGGCATGCCTCAGATAAAGGTATTCGAGCAGCGCATACCTGTTATCGTCAAACATCAAAGAAAGGTAAAGCATCAGATTGCTAAGAGATTCTTCCAGCTCGCCGTCCTGAACCTCCTTCATCCTCTCACCGAGAGAATTGACGACCTCCGGAAGGAAAAATTCGTACCCACCGGCGTCCAGAAGCGCTTCCTCCAACAGCGGCAGCAGCACAGGGGGTACCCTGCGGCGTGAAAGCAGATTTTCAAAACTTTCTACAAAGCCGGAGATTGTTGCGTAAATCCCACCCAGTACGGAGTAGAGAGGAACATCCAGCTTTATTTTTCCCTGCATAACGGCGGTTACTGCAGGTTCAATCTCTTCCACCAGGCTTTCCGACAGCATTTTTTTGTATACCGGATATTTATCAAAAAGGGCTACTACCCTGGCGTAGTAAAACCCGGCCTGATCCTTATCCCGGTATTTTTCAGAGATTTCACTTATCTCCCTGGCCGCCGCCATCAGATCATCCCGCGTCCTGGAAAGAACAGACCACCAGAACAGTTCTCGCTGCTCTGCCGTCACCAGCCAGCTCAGCCCCGTGAGCAACAGTTTGAGCTCGTCTTCGCTGCAGTCATCGTAAAGAAGCGACAGGCGGATCAACTCCACTGACCTTTTCGCAAGCAGATATCCCCAGCTTCTGTTGAGGTATTCCATAATGTCAAAGTCCTCATCAAAATCGAACTGCCAGACCGGAACCCTGAGATGCCTCAAATACGGCTTCTTGCCCAGAAGCTCCTGAAACCGGTTCAAAAGGCCTTTTATACCTACCTCATCCCCGCGGTCGCGCAGCCGCTCTTCCTCGTTCCAGGCGTCCTGCAACAGCCTTCCAATGGTCTCCGGGTCGGGCATGCGGCCCTCTTCCTCAACCCGCATCCCGCACATAAATCCGAGGGTTTCAACAATCTCCCGCCCCTCGGCCGTGCAGTCTTCCATGCCGATCACCCGTCCGATGCGGCGAACAGCCTCCTCCACCCTCTCCTGGCAGCATTTTTTAAACTTGCGCCCGCTGCCGCAGGGGCAGATGTCGTTCCTCTCCACTTCAAAGACTTTCATGCTTGCACCTCAATTTTAAAATTTGAATGATTTCTCCAGGTATCCACACCCATAACCAAAGATCGAACGCGGGCGCCCCCCGGTCTGCAGAATATGCAAGGCTCTAGCGGCTAGGGATAAAATCATTCACCCTGCCCCCCTTATAAGCCGGCCTTTTTTAATTCCTCATGCAGAGCGGAGAAACGGGCATATTTATTCTTCAGGGCGGTGATGTAGTTTTTCCAGTCCGCCTGTTCACCCAGGCGTTCATAGAGGTTCTTGACGCGGCACAGCACCCCCGCAGCATAGCTGTAGTGCTTGCGCTGGCGAAGTGCAATAGCCGCTTCTGCCATTTCCCGGTACAGCTTGATGGCCTCCCGGGGATGCTTTTTTTCGGCGGCCCTGGCTACTTTACCTCGATAGTCGTGCCAGTCCCCCGGAGGAATCCCGGGCAACAGTTCCAGCGCCCGCGCTACATCCCCCTCGTCCAGGGCTATCTCAATCAGAATGCCTGCCTGCTTTTTGCGCTTGTGCTCCAGCACTTTCAATATCTCGTTGCGCACCTGCGGCCAAACTCCAAGCTCTTCGCAAATCTGGCGTAATTTCCTAAATGACGCAAGGGTAGGATGCTGCTCAAAAAGCTGGCGCTGCCATTTTAATGCCTCATCCAATTCACCATTCCTGCTGTGGTAGTTCGCCAGCCATTCCAGGTAACCCGGATGGTAATCCTTCGAACCCGCCAGTTCGGTTAACAGTGCCACGGCGTGGTCCCCGGCTCCGGCGTCTGCCAGCGCACCGGCCAGGCGCATGATAATCCCCGGTTTATCCCTCATGTGCTGCTTCGCCATGGCTACCGCTCTTCCAGGTTCGCCATCTCTGACCATAAGAAAAGCTCGCTGTTCCGCGGTTCCCATTTCCTGAATTAACCGCCTGGCCTGCTCATCGCGGCCGTTCTTTTCCTCCCAGGCTACCAGTATTCCTACCAGCTTCTCCCGCCCCCATTCGCTGCTTTTCGGGATATGTTCACATAGGCATTCCCGAAGCAGCTCCCAATCCTGCTCGCCGGCATGCTCAAATATGGTGTCCAGGGCATCACCGGCAAAATCGACACCACCCATTTCTATATCAGCCAGTTCGGCCTCCATCAGGGACATCAACCAGGCCTGCCGTGTGTTGCGGTCGCAATCACCTCGATTAAGGCACTCGCTCAATCCCCCCACACATTCACAGGCAATGGCGGCGATGGCTCCATCATCGTCCATGTTCAACAACTCATTGCCATAAATCTCTGTCAGAGCGTCAAGCACCGTTTGGTAGACCGCACCTGCCCCCGCCCAGTCTTCTTTCTGGGCCAGGCGCTCGGCTGTTCGCAAGATGTTCCGCAGGCCCATCTCTATTTCAAAGGGGTCATCCAGGCTCAACGCCCTCTTCACTTCTCGGTTCAATGCCGCCATATCCGGAGACCGCCCGCCGGCCGTAGCCACAGCCAAATCGACGACAGCCGACAAAGACGGCTCCCGCTGAAGCATATCGCCGATCAGCGAAATGAGTTCTTCCCTGCTGAGCCGGGCAAGCATGGCGTCCAGTGACGCTAAAACCTTAAAAGAATCCGGTTCATGAACATAGGTTAGCAAGAGGGCAACGATATGTTTGCAAAACCCTCCCCGGGGACAGGCACAGGATGCCTCCCGGATGCCGTTATTACTCAAAACAACCCTCACCCTGTACGGCTTCGACTGTGACCCATAACACTCACCGCTCAGTTCCATCCCCTGCCGAATGGGATGGCGAATGTTTCCGCCGGCGTAGTAATTCATCCCGCGCTCAAAACTTTGCCCGTCCGCCATTTGACGAATATATTCCTCCGTTAACCATGAGAGATTACTGCCGTCCATAAAGCCACCTTTCTCCTGTCCCCCTTTTATCCTCAAACACCGTCAAGCAATGCCTTGCTTTTCTTCCCGTCAAAGCCGGCGAGAAGCGAAACTCTGCCCGGTATCATTCTACCAGGAGAAAAAGAAACCGGCAAGGAAACCGGCTTGATATTCGCAACTAAAACAGAAGCCATTTCGGTTAAAAGCAAGCGGCGGTTGAAACAAATTCTGGCGGCCGATCTGGTGATAATTGATGAGATCGGGTTCTTGCCGGTTTCTCGCCAGGAAGCCAATATGTTCTTTCAGTTGATATCAAATCTTTATCGCCGCACTCTTAAGGTGGGAAAATTGTTACCAGATGACTTCCACATCGGAGCGGCCAATTTGAGGAGCTCAGTCAGGATTCGGAAGGATTATTTTCTCCCCTACCTTTACGAGAGCCAAAAGTTTAGAAAAATGCGTCTTGGCTTCATGAATATTGACTTCTCTGGGCATCTTCTCTACCCCCCGGCTTCATTTTAGACTAGACTAATGACTAAGTCAAAGCACATCTTGACGAGGCCGCCGGACACTATGCTATTCAGATTTAACTACCCCGCCAGGATGTCCCCTAAAGGCATAGAACGGCTCCTTTTGCCTAATCCCCGAAAAGAAAAAAGTAGACAAGAGAACCGTCCCCGTGTCTACCCAGGTAGAGGCCATCGCCCGGCGAGACACGCTGAAACTCCACCACCAGATGCAAAATATCTGGCCGTGTCCGCTGGACACTATACTATCCAGATTCAACTACCCTGCCGGGAGTCCCTTAAAGCAAAAAACGGCTCCTTTTGTCTAACCCCTTCAACAATAGACAAAAGAACCGTCCCCTTGTCTCCTTGTCTCCCTTGTCTCCATGACGTGATGACCAACGGACGGCCATATAAAAAGGCCATCAGTCATGGAGAGGCCGTAAAAGAGATTGAAAAATGCGCCGGTACCCAGTTCGAACTGGAACTGGTGGCGCTTTTGGTGGAAACAGTCTCTTAAAGGACTAAGGCACGGCATCTGTGAAAATCACCAGCCGTTTGGAGAAACTTTTCTGAGCCGTATTCCAGGTACCGTCGCAGGTAACCAGGTTGAGATGAATACCGTCGTTCTTACTGAAAACGTCGCCGGCATCAGCCTCGGGATCATAGGTGCGGCTCTCTCGAACTACGAAAGAGAACGTTGACCCCTTTTCGTCTTGGACGTATACACAGTCCCCCGGTTGTAGTTCATGGAGATTATCGAACACGCCAGGAATCCATTTCTTGCTGCTGCGGTGTCCGGCAATCACGGCGCTGCCCTGCTGTCCGGGGCGCGGGCCAAGCTTGAACCAGGCCACATCGGCCAGTTTGTCCGGGACCCCCATCGACCCATCAGGCGTCAGGCCGACATACTCGACGGCGGCATCGACGCCAATCTTGGGGATCTTCAAACGCACCGGAAGGCCGACGTCCATCTGTTGGAGAGGCGCCCTCTGCGCTGTGCTCTGAGGGACAGGTTGGGTATGGAAGTTATGAGAAAAGTGGAAAAGAAGGATGGCGCAGAGTGCGCAGGCGATGAGGGCAGTTGCTAAGAATAATCGTTTTGAGACGTTCCTCAGCCACGCTCTCACTTGCGGGAACTGCTCCGGGGTCATGCCTCTTAGCGCATAAGCAAGCATCCTGAGCCGCCTTGCTGCCTCAAGGAGGTCTACAGTCTGGTTCAGGTAGAACACGCTCGACACCACGTTGGCTGCCTGGCGCAAGTTTTCCATCCTTTTTCCATTATATCATGTCGATGCCGTGACGATACGGGATGTCATGGCGCCAATACAGCTCTTGCGGCGGAAGATTGACAAGAGAGGCTCCACACGGGAAACGCCTGGAGCCTCCTGTTCATTCCGGTCATTGCCTGGATGAGAAGATGTGTTTTCTTTCAACTACGGCCAGCGAGAGCAGCGCTATCACCACGATACCAGCAGGGATTGGCCATGGAACATTCACCCCACCGGGATCGACTCCCGTCTTCGGCAGCTTCGGAGCAGTTCCGGGAGGCGGCGCCGCGATGGGACCTCCCGTTGGTAGTGTGTTGAGCCCAGGCGGTGGCACAGGTGACGGATTGTTTGGTCCAGGTCCAGGACCGGTTCCAGGGCCAGACAGATTAGGACCTGCCGTTGGTGGTGTGTTGAGCCCAGGTGGTGGCACAGGTGACGGATTGTTTGGTCCAGGTCCAGGACCGGTTCCAGGGCCAGACGGATTATTGCTATTGCCGCCGCCCCCTGATGGGGAGGTGTTGAGGACGGTGACGGTGGTGGTCACGCCGTTCGTCAGGGTGAACACGCCGCTGGAGTCGCAGTCCCCGCTGAAGCTGGGGGTGTAGCCGCCTAGCTCCTCGGCGCGCTCGCTGACCCTGTACCGCCCGGCGGGCAGGTCGGTAAAGGTATAGGAGGCGGAACCCGTCGCCGTTTTAACCACTTTGCCGCTGTCGTCGGCCACGTACAGCGTAAAATCCCCCGGCTGCCTGGTGTAGTCGTCGGACCGGTTGTCGACCTGCTTGACCAACTTCAGGGTGGGATGCTGTTGCTGCTGCGTTTGTACCGGCGTCACGAAATTAAAGATGTAATGGTCTTCGCTGTCGCCGGTCTTGAAAGAAAAATCAATGTCTTGGGATAGTGGTGAGCCGTCGATGGCCGTCACGCAGCCGGCAGGGATGTGAACATGGATTGTTTGATTTGGCGGTAACGAATAGGCGCCATTAATGTTATCACCATAATTTGGATCGAAGAGCCACAATATATTATCCCTCACGCGAGGATTAAGGCTTGCTGTGAGGTCAGTCAGGTTACCGTTTCCATCGACCGCTGTCATAGTGATGCCACTGGTTGTAATTAGATTGATATTCTGGTTGAACACCACATCTACCGCGATATCCGTTGGCACCGGGATGGGTTGAGTCTGCGAATCCAAAGGCACTATACCTGCATTATTTTCAGGGCAGGTCTGATACTGAAGATCGCTCTGGCTCCATGAGACGCCAGCAAAAGCTATCAGACAAAGGGTTAGCGCCAGCAAGAATACGATCGGAGAAACCTTACGCATTTTCTTCACCTCCTCTCCAGGTGCCATTACCTTCCAATATTTTTGGTTTGGCATAACCCAAAATTAGTACACAAAATTAGCGTAGAAGAGCATATGATGATGGTCAACGAAGACATTTTTTATTATGCTGTGCCCCCTTGTCTATACCAGACCAGGCGTAGAGGACCGACAATGGTGATCGTCGAAGCGCTTGGGAACGAATCATGATCTAATTCCATAATAGTGATGTTATTACCAGTGTCTGGATCGATTGAATTGGAAGTTTTTGTAAATTTCAGCGATTTGGTCAGATCATCATTGTACACTCCATTGACATAGACTTTCACTTTGGACAGGTAGTTGCCGGATTCCAATCTTTTCAAATCGAACGGTTGTTCATCCTCAATGAAATCGTAAATGAGCCTGATAGGAGTATGTCCGTCAACGGCAACTTCCTCATTCAACGGCGTCGTCTTACCCGGGTAAATAGGCCGTACTGCATAACCGGAATCGTAATCTGTTAACACGCCTTTGTCCCACATGGCAGTTACGTAATTAAAATATACCGCCGGATCGAGGTCTTGATTGCCGATTACATTGACCGTGGGGAGATTGCCGTACTGGTCCTCCTGAAAATTCATGTCTTCAATGATCGCCAGGTCGTCGTCGGTGAGGCAGTTGTTGGACAGGTCGAGCTCCACCAGCGAGGCAGAGGTCGGAATCTTCTTCAATGGCGTAATATCGGCGATGTAGTTATCTGCCAGATGGAGCGTCTGGAGTTTGCTCAATGCAGACCAATCGATCTGGCTCAATCCGGTGTCGTCCAATGCGGTGCTGTCCAGGTTGAGGTAGGTTAGACTGGTCAGACCTGATAAGGCACAGACGTTTGAGACCTGGTTCCCGCTCAGGTCGAGGCGGGTGAGATCGGTCAGACCGGCCAAAGAGGAGATGTCTGAGATTCTGTTATTGGACAGAAGGAGCGTCTGCAAGCCGGTCAAACTGGCCAGGGGTCTTATATCCGAGATCTCGTTGCCGCTGAGGTCCAGAGAGGTGAGACTGCTTCCTATACCAGCCAGTCCTGTCAAATCACTGATGTGGCAGTTATTCAAATTCAATTGCTCCAACTGCGTCAGGTTCGCCAGCAGCGTCAGATCGGCAGTGCCGAAAGGGTTGCCGGAGAGTTCGAGCTTCCGAAGCTGGGTCAGCCCTTGCAGCGGTGTCAGGTCGCTGATGCTGCTATAATTCAGTGTTAGATGCTGCAGGTTGGGCGCATATACCAGTTCGCTAATGCTCTGGATCATGGCGCCGGAGTATTGATCCGGCTCATACGGGTATTGCAGGCTGGTCAGGTCATCCATGGCAGGAATGGGTACATATACATTCTCGCCAGAAAGTGTCTGCACCATCACCTTGGCGTAGGGGTCTTCATGCTGGTATATTTGCCTGTCCGATGGAAACTGAAAAGTACCGGGAATCAATTGATACTTTTCAGTCCATGTTTCTGCTAATGCGTGCCTGACGGCCTGTTCAAGCACCTGGTCGTCAAAGGGGGTGAGGGCATTAACTGCTTGTGTCTTGAACGAGAACGAGAATTGCTTATCCAAGGTGACGGCGCTATCATCGGCAGCAACTACGCCCCCCTGATTTACTGTCACCGTTACGGTATCATCTACAGGCAAACCGAACATGGTTTTTACGATCTTTTCCGGATCCTGATCATCATATATGAACAAAGCCGGGGTGATAATCAGGGTGTCATTATCAACGTTCGTTTTGCCGATGGAGATGGAACTGTAACCCCAACCGAGGCAATACTTTCCATGGACGCCGAAATAGTTGTTGTAGGAATCGGGAGACACGGGGATCTGGATTGGCCTGTTGAATATGATTTTTATTTCAGTGGTGTCAGGAGACACCTCTGTGGCGCCATCCGAGGGGTATGTGCTCAGCACCTTCAGAGTCGGTTTGTAGGTGAACTTGTCATTGTCGTTGGGGGTGCTGGTAACGCCGTTCGTGGTCACCAGCACGTCCACGGTACCCTGCCCCGGAGGTGAGATGGCCCAGATTGCTTGATCGCTTTTAACGTCGACTTTGGCTGCGGGGATATCGCCGAAGCTGACGGTGGTCTCCCCGTTGATAAAGTTATTGCCGCTGATCGTCACCAGAGTGCCTCCGGTATCAGGCCCATGGTTCGGATAGACGCTTTTCACCACCGGCGGCCAGTAGGTGAACTTGGCATTGTCGTTGGGGGTGCTGGCAGATGTGGTGGTGGCCACGATCACATCCACGGTGCTTACTCCGAATGGCGCGTGAGGCGCGTTGCAGGTGATGGTTCCGTCATCAACGACAGTGAAATTGTTTGCGGGATTGTTGGCGCCGAAATATACCATCTTGGCGTCAGTGAAACCGCGGCCTTTGATGGTCACAAATGTGCCGCCGCCCGGATACCCCCCGCTCGGAGAGACGCCGGTCACCGTCGGGAGGTTGCTCTCCTCGAGTGGCGCCATTGTTGTGCTAAGGATAGCAGGCCCGGCTGGCTGGTCGCGGTTGGTGATGGTGACGGTCTTGTTGTCGCCGGGGCCCAAGGTGACGGCGCCGCTGGAGTCGCAATCTCCGCTGAAGCTGGCGGTGTAGCCGGCATAGACATCCTCGCTGACCGTGTAGATGCCGGCATCCAAAGTATAGGTTATGCCGGACTCACTGCCGGGGGTGCTGTAAACCGCCCCGGTGACGCTGCTAATATGCACCGTGAAATCGGAGGCCTTGGCGACGCCGCCATTGGTGTTGCTGACCTGCGTGACTACGGTGAGGGTGGCCCGGCCATTACCGGTATCCGCCCGGGCAGGCCATGCTTTGGTCGATAAAAGAATTAAAAAAATGCATAAGAGAATCCCCAGGCACTTACGCATGATCGCACTTCCTTTCTATGTTAACTGATCACAGATTAGCAGTTAAAATATTGATACAAGTCGATACAAGTCACAAATATGCAGGTAATTAGCCGTTGTAACGCAAGATTCTTTCATCACCCGCCCCCTTGACCAGTTACCGGTGCGCGGAAACGTCAGTCGGAACCATGCCTGTCTCATGGATTGAAGCAGCTAAGATTATGAAAGGAAGAGGCTGGGAAGAGTGGCGGAATGAGTGTTGAATGACTGGGTGTAGATATTTCGTTGAAGCAATAAATAAAGCCGTGAATTAGCACGCCGAACTCGGGTGTTGGTTTAGTATTTCGTCAGAATTATAAAAATTCCTCTATATTATGGTAATAAATGTACCATGTACCTAAATTGTTAGACAATTCCTGGACAACCTGCGGCGGGATCAGCCGGATGAATGTATAACATAGGCAGGCCAGAGCTCTTCTGCTTTGCGCTTGAGGACATCTTCGCACCTTGAGCCCTGTTATTGTCCATCTGCAAGCGAGGACAGCGGAGCCGACTGTTGAAATAAAGCCTGAAGGGGGCAAACAGTTGAACCGTCCCCCTGTTTGTTTTTGCTAGGCCCCCAGTACTTTTAACCCGTCGATGCGCCTGAAATGTTCCAGGTTTGTTGTTAGCAGAGGAAGGTTATTTTGTATGCAGGTTCCCGCGATGAAGGTATCCCGGATCCCTGTTTCCTGGTTGCGGTCTTTTAGTTCCTTGTATATTTTTGCTGCGGTCTGTGCTTCTCCGAGGCCAAACGGCAATACTTCTACGATCGTCAGAATATCCGCCAGGTCCGAGGAGCGTCCGGCCCGGAGGGCGCCGTACTCGATTTCCCACGCTGTGATTGCCGAGATGTAGACCTTTTCATAATCCTCAACAGCCTGCTCGAAGGCGGTCTTCTTTTTACCCTTCGCCCGGAAATGAGCAATGATAGTCGAGGCGTCAATTATGATCTCTCTACCCATTCATTCCAACCCCGGTTTATCTCGGCCAGTGCCTGGTCAATTACAGGGTTATCCGCCCAGGCCCCCTTCGTTTTTTTCAGGATTTTCTCTCTGGTGGCTCTGTCGGAAGGCCTGTTCTCGTAAAGCGGCCTGGCCTGCATCAAGAACTTTTTCAGGTCTTCAATGCGGATCCGGGCTGCTCTTTCTCCCAATTTGTAAATGGGGAAACGGCCCTGTTTTGCCCACTTATAGACGGTGGCCCGCGCCACCCCCAGGTGGTCTGCTGCTTCCTGAACCGTCATCCATTTCTTTTCCATACTCACCACCCTCCTGAGCTTTGTCACTAGTGTATTATAATGTCATTTACGTCGCCAACGACAACAACGTTAAGCAATAGGGTGAGACACATTGCGGTAAAAAATAAGGACCGGCTCCTTGTTGCCCAAGCCCAACTGGAAGGACTCTTGTTCGCTTGCCCTTGCCTGCAGGCCAAAACATGAGAACCGTCCCTTTGTTTGCCTTTTACTGAACGAACCTGCTCAGTTCCTCCCATATGATGTTCCGGGCTTCTTCCAGGGAGCCGGCGGCAAACAGCTGGTCCAGCACCCGATCCAGCGCATCCATGTCGGTCAGTTGCGGCACCTTTTCCTGTATGGCGGCAGAATCCGCTCCAAACCTCCGAGCCAGGTACCTGCAGATGACCTCCTGCTTGGCTTTAATCTTACCTTCCGCAAGGCCTTCCGCACGCCCTTCCGCACGGCCCTCCGCAAGACCTTCCGCACGGCCTTTTTCATGCCAGCTGGTGGTTATTTGCATAATGGCATCAACCTCCTTTTTGTCCATTTTACCCAATTCCCGGTAAAGTCGTTCTTCTTCCTCGCGGTTCAGCTTCAGGTAGGTCTCGAAAAAAGCGGCCAGCAGCTCCATCCGCGCCGGGTCCACTTTCATCCGGGCCAGCATGCGCAGGAATTCCAGCTTTACACGAACCCTCTCTTCCGGCCTGAAGCCCATTTTGCTTAACAGCGCCGCTGCTACCGGATTATTACTATGGATGTACTCCCGCCAGTCAAGTTTTTTTAACTCCAAAGCTTTTTGCGCTGTAAGCATTTTTTAACTTCGGTGTAAACAGCAAACACCAAATGACGCTGTTTTTAAGCAAAAGTGCAGCACTTCAAACCAATATTTAACAATATCCCTACAAAAAGGGC
>CADDZD010000025.1 GCA_902812385.1 Clostridia bacterium
ACTTTCCAGGGTTCGTCGGAATACGGTCCTTTTACCTGAAAGATTCACCACTGCCTCGGGCAGGCACCGGCTTACTTCTTCGGTATGAGGTCGTCATCCCCATTTCTCCCGTATTCTTCATCCGTGCTATTCATTATTAAGTTTTCGATAAACGATCCGGATAATAGAAAAGGCATGGGAAACTGCTTTCCCATGCCCCCTGTCCTTAACCTGAGAGTTTCACCTCAGAAATCAGGCTTGCCCCTTCGGCGTCCTTACGACTTTCCAGGGTTCGTCGGAATACGGTCCTTTTACCTGAAAGATTCACCACTGCCTCGGGCAGGCACCGGCTTACTTCTTCGGTATGAGGTCGTCATCCCCATTTCTCCCGTATTCTTCATCCGTGCGACTTTATTAAAATGACATTAACCTCTTAATAATATATATAATACAATAATTCTCCAATGTCAATACATCGCGATCACTCTTTTAAAATCTTACTATTACTAAAATGGGTATGGCTCACTCACGGATAAATCTTACCGAAGGGGGATGAATTTTGAGTATTCAGACTGATATACCGGCTATGTGTTATGCCCGAAATGAAGATCGCCCGGTAGCTCAAGAGGTTGACTTGGTTGGTGGCTCACTCGAATAAAAATCTGACCCAATCATATGGAGGAAGAGATTAACATAGGGGTGGGGTCCAGGATTGCGTAAACAGCGTCTACCCAACCTACAGCTTGAAGGGAATCGTAGCGTTCATAACCCACGATTTTCCGCACAAATTGGCGGTTTTTTTGCTCCACATGGACACGTGCCATTCCCAAAAAATATACCGAAAAAGCGGAGCAGAATGTATAATCATCATTTTGGTCTTGTCTTCATCATTATGTGTTCGGAAATCCCCTCTTTTAAAAAGTCGGGCAATGTTCCAATTTCCTCGTATCCCAAAGATGTATATAAATCTTTGGCCCGCCGGTTAAAGTCTGCTACCGTAAGAAATATCTTTGATTTTTTCTCAAAACCTTTTTCCTCATAAAAGGACAGCAATTTTCTACCCACTCCCTGCCCCCGAAACTCTTTCTTTACAGCAACCAGATGGAGATAAGGAAAGTCGTAAAAAGCCCCGTCTAACGTAAACCAGATAAAGCCGATACACTGTCCTTCCTCATTTTGGGCGATAAAGATTTCCTGCTTCACCAGTCCTTGCATTAATGCTTCATTCAGGTGTTCTTCGGCGGATTTGAAGTAATAGTCACCAAGCAGCGAATCAAGTACGGCTTGCATACAGTCTCTTAAATGGTTAATGCTTCCTTTTGTTATTGCAATATTCATCCTAATCGGTCTCCTATTTGAAGGATAAAAGAATAGCTTAAGTCTTTTAGCGTCTGGATTTCAATTTCTTTCTTGACTCCATTATCGAGAGAAGCGACATTCCCAACGACAATCCCAAAAGGCTGCCCGTCCAAAACCCCGGAAGCAGTTTATAATGAGACGACAAAAGGGATGAGGATAATAACAGAGCCGAGATAAGAATCAAATAATTTATCCTTATCTTGATCTTGCTTTGTTTTTTTACCATATACGACCTCCTCCTTTGCACTATATTTAGAATTAAGACAGCTGCTGCTAGCTGGTGCCTTTAATTATCGGGAATCATTCCGGCATCTTTGCATTATCATCTACCTTACAGTACCCGTTAATGTTAAGGGAAATTCGCAAATAAAATATTGCCATGTATTATTTGTGCTCCTGGAGGAGGAAACCGAGGTCTCTCCGATTTCAGGAGGCGGTCATCAGCCAGCCGGCCACCCAGCCCGTGCGGCCGTCGGCCAGCTGCACCTGGTACCAGTCCCCCGAACGGGAGAGGACGGTCATCGGCTCGCAGCCCGAGCCGCGGACGGCGGTTCCCACCTTCTCGTAGCTGGTTCCCGGCCCCTTCCGGAGGTTTACCGCGCTGTTCTCCGGCAGGATGTAGAGCTTCTGGCCGGGCTGGAACCCGCCCGCCTGGCTTCCCGGAGACGTGGCCGGAGTGCCGGTGCCTGTTCCCGACCCGGATACGGCCCCACCGGGCTTGATGGGGGTGAGTCCCACCTGCTTCTGAAGCTGCGCCAGGGCGGTCTCCAGCTGCCGGGCCCGGTCGCTCAGCTCCGCCACCTGCTTCTCCAACTCCTCCACGTAGGAGGCCATATGCTCGTCCACATAGCTGCGGGCCACCAGGGGATCCGCCGCGGAGCCCGGCTCCCCCCCACCTGCATAGACGGCGGAAGCGATCAGGAACCCGATCACCATGCCGGTCAGGACCAGGCCGGCAATGAAGGCAGTCCTCTTTGTCCTCATGAACCCAACCCCTTCCGGGAGTGATGATCCGCCTGCGCCAGTCGGTTCCGCCGGGCCGGGGCGTGTTCGGCGCCGAAAAGCCCCACTTTATCGGCGGCCACCAGGATTGCCGACAGCAGCAGGAAGAGCATGACCAGTCCCTGCTCCGTGGTCAGGTAGGTAAGCAGGACGGCGCTCCCGCCAAGCAGCAGGTTGATGGCGTAGATCAGCAGGACCGCCTGCCTGTGGGTCAGGCCAAGGTCCAGCAGGCGGTGGTGGAGATGGCCACGGTCGGGGGTGAAGATGTGCCGCCCCTGCAAAACCCTGCGGACGATGGCAAAGAGCATGTCGAAGATGGGAATGCCGAGGATCAGGATGGGCAGGATCAGGGAAAAGGCGGTTGCAGATTTCGTCAGGCCGATGGCGGACAGGGATGCCAGCATAAAGCCGAGGAACATGGAACCGGCGTCCTTCATGAAGATGCGCGCCGGGTGGAAGTTGTGGGGGAGAAAGCCCAGGGAAGATGCCCCCAACAGCACGGCCAGGCCGGCGACCAGAGGTTCCCCCTCTCCGTAGGAAACAACCGCCACCGTTCCGGCGGAGATGACGGCAACTCCCGCGGCCAGGCCGTCCAGGCCGTCCACCAGGTTGATGGCGTTGGTGATCGCCACTATCCAGAGAACGGTGACGGGAATGCTGAAATACCCCAGGCCGATCAGGCCGCCGAAGGGGTTGGTGACGAACTTGATGGTGACCCCGAAGGCAACCGCCACCACGGCGGCAGCCACCTGCCCGGCCAGCTTGGCCCATGGGGAAAGCTCCCACCGGTCGTCGATAAGGCCGACCGTCAAGGCCACCAAGCCGCCCAAAAGCAGCCCGGCGATCTCCCTGCTCAAGGGCATGCTCAGCAGCACCGCCGCCGTGAAGCCGAGGAATATGCCCAACCCTCCCCAGCAGGGAACGGGTACTTGATGCACCTTCCGCTCGCCGGGTTTGTCTACGGCGCCGGCCAGAAGAGCCAGCCTCCTGATCGCCGGGGTCAGCAGCAACGGGATGCCGAAGGCCAGCACCGCCGCCCATACTGCCCCAAAATTAAGCTCCATGCTTCTCCATCCCCCTTACCCGGCACTAAACCGAATCTCTACCTGTTAACCCGTTTCTCCTTTTGTGGAATAATATCTCCACTCCAGGATTCTTGCTACATAGACCGGGTGCTCGCAGACCGGTTTTAAGCCGTCCCGCCGCAGAGCCGATCTCCACAGGCGTGAATTCCTGCGGAACCCGCGGTACAAAACGCTTTTTGACCCATTCGCCGGGTTTCCAGTAGATATCATGCTATACAAATTGCCGTATATTTTGCTTAACAGCTGTTAACCCTTTCCTGCTTCCCGATTCGGCAATAGACTGCAGCCTCACAATCTGTAACCGAGCGCCGCACCCGCTTTTTCTGCCCTGTCCCCAAGGATATACCTGAGGATATACCCCCTCTTCCGGCCACCCGCAAGCTGCAATCGAGCGCGCCCTTTTTTCCGGGGAACGTTCTTTATGCGGTCCCACAAGCTGCAACCGGGCGCCGGACCCGTTTATTCCGGAAAAGCCTGTTATAACTAATATGCCGTTAAGCGCCGATCACTTACCGATGGCGAACAGCAGTTCACCCTCCGCCGCCAGCCTGTCGCCTACAAACGCCCTCCCCACGGCCTTCCCTATGCTCCCCTTGATCTTCAGGAACTCCGTCTCGATCCGGAGCCTGTCTCCCGGCCGCACCTGCTGCCGGAAGCGCACCCTGTCGATACCTGCGAAGAAGGCCAGCTTCCCGGCGTATTCTGGCAGCTTCATAAGGGCCACCGCCCCCACCTGGGCCATGGCCTCCACGATCAGGACCCCCGGCATCACCGGGTAGCCGGGAAAGTGCCCCTGGAAAAAGGGCTCGCCCACGGTGACATTCTTGATCCCGACCGCCCTCTTGCCTACCTCCAGCTCGACAATCCTGTCGACCAGCAGGAAGGGGTAGCGGTGGGGGATGATCTCCTGGATTTCTCCGGCTTCCAAAACGGCCTTTTCTTCATCCATAATTAAAAACCTGCCTTAACAGGGGTCGGAAGCATGATGCAGGATGTCGGAAACTAGTATTCTGACACATAAATTCATGCATCAAAATTAACATTTTCCATGTTCATTTAGAAAGACAAAAATTAATTCGGTTTGGAAGGTTTTACTATATTTAACAGATAAAAATGGCTGTTTTTAACCCTGCTTTTTTGAACCGATCCTTTCTGTAAAAATGTGCAAGAACTTTTGTGTCGCAGTACTAGTTAAATATGCAATTCTATAACCGGTATCCGTTTTCCTGCAACAAAAACTTTTTATATAAATCGCATTCTGAAGCAGGGCGGCCCGCCCGGGATATTAAAGCCTTCAACCAAATTACCGCAAAGAGCCTCTTTTTCTTACACGGACCGCACTGCCTCTTAATTGGTTTTAATTCCCCATTCTATGAAGGCTTATCTATGATTATAACACTTCATGTAGAGATCTGTAACTTTTTTTGCCATTAGGCGGGCATCGAACCGTGCAGCGGTGCGGGCCGCAGCATCCCCCAGCCGGGCTGCCAGATCGGGGTTCTTCAAGAGGAGCAGGATCCTGTCCGCCAGGGCAGCAGGGTCCGCCGGCTCCACCAGGAGGCCGTTCTCCCGGTCGACGATGACCTCCTTGACACCCCCGACGCCCGTCGCCACGCACGGCAGGCCCATGCACATCCCCTCCACCAGGCTCAGGGGGTGCGCCTCGGAAAGGGAGGGCTGCACCAGCACGTCCAGCTGCTCCAGGAGGCGCGGGATGTCGTCCCGCAGACCGGTAAAAACCACCCGGCCGTCGAGGCCCAGCTTCCGGCAGCAGTCTTTGAGTTCCTGCTCCAGGGGGCCCGTCCCCACGATCAGGAAGGTGACGTCTTCGGTGTCCGCCGCAACCAGCTTCGCGGCCTCGAGGAAATAGCGGTGCCCCTTCTCCGGTGACAGGCGGGCGACGACCCCCACCAGGTATTTCCCCGGCCATTCCCTCCGCGCAGCCCCGGTGGGCCGGAACACCTCCAGATCCACCCCGTTGTAGATCACCTCGATCCGGTCGGGGGGGATCCCCTGGCGGATCAGGTTCTCCCGCACCGCCCCGCTGACGGCGATGGCCCGGTCGCAGGTGGCCCTGTTGACGAGGCCGGCCAGCCTCTCCTTCAGCCCTCTTCTCTCCGGAAGCGAATCCAGGGTGTGCTTGGTGTAAACCACAAGGCCGGCTCCGGCCAGCCGGGCGGCCAGGCGCCCCGCAAAGCTGGCATGGGTGTGTACCACCCGGATGCGGCCGCCCCGGATCAGCCGGAGGAGGGCCGGGATCTGGCGCCGCAGGCTTCGCCGGTCAAAGGACTCGTCCGCCGGCATCTCCGCCAGCTCGCTCACCTCGACGCCGAGCTCACGACAGCGGGGGGCGAGCATGGAGCCGGCCGGGCAGGCCACCCGCACCCGGAGCAGGGACCTGTCGTAATACTTCAGGAAGTTGAGCAAATGGCGGCCTGCGCCGCCGATGTTGGTGTCGCTGATGATGTGCAGAACGTCAAGCAACCTCTTCCCCCTCCCGCAGACAAGGGGACGGTTCTTTTGTCTTTCCTTTCCCGTTGCAGACAGGAGAACTGTCCCCTTGTCCCCCTTGTCCGACTTGTCCGAGGGTGAGCAGGAACCAGAACAGGAACACCATCTTGAAGTTGTACCAGGGCTGCTCTGTAATCCCCTGCACCAGGTAGCCGGCCATCCCCGCCAGGGAGGCGATGGTTACGGTCCTTGCCGGGCCGCTCTCCATCCGGAAGACACTCCTCAGGCCGTTGATAAAATAGGAGGCCAGCAGCCAGAGGAAGATCAAGAAGCCGAACACCCCGATCTCCACCAGCAGTTCGATGAAAAAGTCGTGGGTGTGCATGGCGGTCACGCCGTAGATGGTGTAGAACCGGTCGTATACGTACCGGAAGGCGGCGGTGCCCACCCCCACGCCGCTGAACCAGAAGTCCCTGATGATATTGAAGGCTATGGTCCAGATGATGAACCTGTAAGCGATGGAGGTGTCCTGGAGGTTGGTGATGCTGGCGAGCCGGTTGGTGAGCAGCGCCGGCTTGAAGGCGACGGCCAGGACGCCCAGGAAAACCGCCACCAGGAACAGCCGTCGGTTGTAGAGGGCCAGGAACAGGGCCAGGGCCGCTCCCAGGGCGAGGATGCCCCCGCGAGACCAGGTGAAGTAGAGACAGTAAGCGGCCAGGCCGACCGCCGCCAGGCAGAGCAGCCTCAGGCCCGGCCTCCTCTCCTGAAGAAAGAGGCCGGTTCCCAGGACGATTCCCGGCACCAGGTACTGGGCGAGGATGTTCGGGTTGTCCAGGGTCCCGAAGACCCGCACCATGATCTCCGGAAACTCCTTGACGTCAACCCAGCTCGGGTCCACCAGCGGGACGGAGACGAAGTTCTGGTAGAGGCCGATCAGGGACTGGACGGCAACCGAGGCCAGAAAGGCCGCCGCCAGGAGGTGGAGCCTGCGGCCGTCCCCGATCTCGATCCGGCACATGAAGTAAAACAGGATGAAGATCCCGTAGAGGGCGGTCACCTGCAGGCTCTGCACGGGAACCACCGAAAAGACGCTGTAGAGGAGCATGACGAACCAGAATACCAGCACCTGCTTGAACAGGGGTAGGCCGGCGATCCGGCGCAGGCTCAGGCGCCCCTTCAGCAGGAAGATGAGCCCGGTGGCCAGGATCAGCAGGGCCGAAAGGGGAACCGGTATCAGGGGCATCAAAAACACCACCAGGCAGAGGGAGAGGAACTCCGCCCTGCCTGCCACAAGCCGGTAGAGGAGGCTGTCCTTGATGCCGGAGATGATCAGCGAATCCGAGGCCAGGCCGTTCTGCGTCATTGCAGCACATCCACCTTGAGGACCTGCGCTTCGAAACCGAACCCCGGGCTGGTGATGTTGATCTTACAGCCCGCCGCCACATTGACCTGGCCGACCCTGAGGAAACCGTTGTACGACTTCAAATCCCCTTCGACGGTGATGAAGACGTCTTTCTTCCCCGGCACCGGTGACCAGTGCCAGTTGCCCTGGGCGTCCGGGGCTTTTTCCATGTAATCCTTAACCCGGACCTCCTTGACCACCCCGAGGGCCTCCCCAGAGCGCAGCTCCGAGACAACGGCGCCGGGCCTGATCGACTCCGCCTGCTCCGGGTAGACATTGTTGACGAGCAAGACCGTCTGCACGCGGCTCACCGTGTAGTCCTTCATCACCTTTTTCAGGGTGGCCGTTTTGGCAAACAGCCCGCCCACCGCCCCCAGGATCAGGAGCACGATCACCACGTCGAAAATGTTCAAATAACCGAAAAGCTTCCCCTTTTCGATGATTTTCATTTCTCCCTACCCTTTCCTGATTTCTTCGTAAACCCGGGCGACCTTCCGCGCCATGCTCATGCTGTCGTACTCCTCCATGACCAGCCTGCGCAGGAAACGTCCGGTGTCGCTGCGCCACGCCTCGCTCTTTCCGAAAAACTCCAGCAGGGCGGCTGCCAGGTTTTCCACGCTGCACTCTCTGCCTCCGGAACGCCCGGTGAAGTTGTCCTTCCGGAACTCCCCGGCGTTCTCCCGGTGCACCAGGCCTCCGAATCCCTGGGAACCCGCCAGCAGGACCGGTCTGGCGCAGGCCATCGCCTCCAGGGCAGCCCGGCTCACGCCCACCACCAGGTCGCTACCGGCCATGATCCGGTTGACGTCGGTGCGGGCGCCCAGGAGGGTGACGATCTCCCTCCCCCGGCCGGCGTTGAACCGGCCGGCCCTCGCCCGGACGGTCTCGTAGCCGTCGCCGTCCCCCACGATGCACAGGCGCAGCCCCGGGTGCCTGTCGTAGATGCGCTCGCAGGCGGCGATCAGCTGCACCGCCACCTCCGCCAGCTTCCCGTCCAGCCTGCTCACCAGGGCGATCCGGGTGACCCCCTCCTTCCTCTCGCCGTCATCCGCGGCTCCGGGTGAGAAGAATTCGGTATCGATCCCGTTGGGAATGACCACGATCCTTTCCGGCCTGACCCGGAAGTAGTTGATCAGGTGCTCCCGTATGTCCTCGCTCACGGCAATGGTCTTCTCCCCCCACCGGGTCAGCAGCCGCAGCCCCATGAAGTTGGAGTGGGCGGTGGTGATAAAGCGGACGCGCTTCGGCCTTCCCATCACCGCGGTGACAAAGGCGGGAATGCGGGCGTGGGCGTGGATGATGTCAACCCGCTCTGCCCGGACGATCCGGCGCATGAGCAGGATCGATTTCAGTATGGAAGCCAGCTTCGTGTTGTGCAGGGGAACCCGGTAGTGCCTGATGCCGTGCTCCTCCAGCACCCTTTCGAAGCGCCCGCCGTTGGAGGCCACGATGACCCGGTAGCCGAGTTCCGCCAGGTGGCGGGCCAGGACGACGACATGGGTCTCCGCCCCGCCGATATCTATTTGCATCAATGCAAGCAGCACAGTTGTTCTCTTATCCATCCGGTAAGGGTTCTCCTTCAATGATCTCCTACTTAGCCGCGCCCTTTTTTCTCCCGAGGGTCTCCCGGAAAAGTCCCTTCGCATCCCGCCTGGCGGCGTAACCGTCCTTCGCCCTGCGGTGAGGGGAGCGGGAGTAAAAGAGGCTCAGGGTCAGGCTGGCGGTCTCCCAGGCCTGCTGCCTGAGGCCGACGAGAACCTGGTCCAGGCGGCTCACGATCTCCTGGCGCCTTTCCCAGGCCCCCACCAGTTCCCGGTAAAGCCTCTCGGCGTCGAGGTTCTCCACCCTGCCCGCTACAGGCTGGCCGCAGGCCTCAAGAAACCGCTCCACCTTGGGGTCGTAGGAGATCCCCACGCATGGCGTCCGCATCACGCAGGCCATGACCAGGGAGTGGAGGCGCATCCCCAGCACCAGGTCAAGCCGCCCCATCAGGCTGAAAAGGGTCTCCACCGGGAGCCTCTCCCGCACCAGCAGGTTCGGCTCCTGCATCAGCCAGGAAACATCCTGGCATGCCTGGAGGTCCACCGGGTAATGGAACGGGACCAGGATTACCTCCCATCCCTCCCGGACGAGCCGGTCGGCCACCACGGCCACGATCCGCTTGAAATCATAGTGGTCCTGCCAGTCCCGGAGCACGATCCCCAGGGTGCGTTTCGCCGCCCCTTCCTCTTTCTGCTCCGGGGCACGGGGCTGCCCCAGGGGTTCCGCCTCCGCAGCCGGCTGCTCCCCGTCACCGCCGCCGGGCTGCCGCCCTCCGGACCCGGCACGCAGCCTGGCCAGGAGAGCCTCCCCGGAACCGGCTGCAATCTGCTGGGGGCTCAGGGCCAGCACCGGGTCCGCGGTGATCACCAGGGGAGGACGGGTTACTCCCATGGCGATCAGGTCCTCCTTTGAAGCCTGATCCCGCACGGTGATGAGGTCAACCCGGTTGGAAACGATGCGGGTCAGCCAGCGCCCGATCCGGGATCTGACCGGGCCGACCCCCTGGGCGTAGTAAACCACCGGCTTGCCCAGAAGCCTGGCCAGCATGACCACTGCCAGGTAATAGATGATGCTGCGCACCCCCGTTACATCCTGCAGCAGCCCGCCTCCCCCGCTGAGCAGGAGGTCGGAGCGCAGCAGGGCCCAGGCCACCGCGAAGGGGTTCCACCTGTTCACCGCCTTAACCCCATAGGTGCGGCAGGTCTCGCGGGGCGATTTCGAGAAAACCGTGATTTCAACGTTTTGCGCCAGCGCCCTCAGTGTGGAGACCATGGCCAGCAGGATCGCTTCGTCCCCCGTGTTGTTGAACCCGTAATATCCCGAAACCGCTACCCGCAGCATCATTATCCCTTCTCGCCTTAATCGAAAGTTCTGGCCGACCGGATAAATCTTATCATACTTCTATAAACAAGCCCCAATTCCTTCCCCTCTGTCCTGTAAATTATGTTCCGGTTTATCCTGCGCAAATACATTCTGGTTATCCTTGCAGGCGCAGCGACCCAGCACTCACCGAAACTCTGTTGCGTAATCGGCTTTCACTTTATGATTCCGTTTTTGTTTTCTTCAGCTCACGAAGCAGCAGTGAGTGCTGGGTTGTTACTCGCCCTTGACGAAGGAGCAGCTAACGGCAGCCGAACTGACCCCGCACTCAAAGGAAATTCTCCACTTTAACGTTTCTTCGGAACTGACCGTTATTAAATTCTCTCATTACAGAGAAAGTGCCATTGAGTGCGGGGGAAGTAGCCGACTCCACTGCATGGATGCAGCGTAGGAGGCGGTCGGCTGCCGTCTGCGACGAGTTTTAGGGCGAGTTAAACCGGAGTCCGGGAGCAAGCGCAAGGATAACCAGATTTCATCCTCTGTTGGCGCCGCCGGAGGCGGCGTGATGGTCTGTCCTGTAAATAGATGTCAGAGGCAGGGGTAGAATGTCGAAATTTGTACCCCCTTACTTCTGCCTGCTCAGCAGGTACTCGTGAATCGCCCGGGCGGCCCTCTTCCCGGCGCCCATTGCCTGGATCACCGTTGCCGCTCCCGTCACTATATCCCCTCCGGCAAACACACCCTCCCTGGTGGTCCTGCCGGTTGCCTCATCGGCCACGATATTCCCCTTCCGGTTCACCTCCAAACCGGGAGTGGACTGGGGAATCAGGGGGTTCGGCCCCTGGCCGATCGCCATCACCACCGTATCGGCCTCCATATCGTACTCGGAACCGGGAATGGGTACGGGGCTTCTCCTCCCTGATTCATCGGGCTCGCCCAGCTCAAAGCGCCGGCAGGTAACGGCGCGCACCCAACCGCTTTCGTCCCCGAGAATCCTTACCGGGGCCGTCAGCAGGCTGAACCGCACCCCTTCCTCCCGGGCGTGCTCGACCTCCTCCCGGCGGGCCGGCATCTCCTTCTCCGACCTGCGGTAGAGGATCCATGACTCCTCCGCTCCCAGCCTGAGGGCGGTGCGGGCACAATCCACGGCAACATTTCCCGCGCCGACGACCACAACCCTTCTCCCGACCCGGACCGGCGTCCGGAATTCCGGAAAGCGGTAGGCTTTCATGAGATTGATGCGGGTCAGGAACTCGTTGGCGGAATAAACCCCGTTCAGGTTTTCACCGGGAATGTTCATGAAATAGGGGAGTCCCGCCCCTGTTCCGATGAAAACGGCGTCGTACCCCCGGCCAAAGAGTTCCTCCACCGTAACGGTCTTGCCGACCACCGTGTTGGTTTTGATGGCGACCCCCAGCTTTCTGATGTTATCGATCTCCTGCCTGACGACCTCCTTCGGCAGCCGGAACTCCGGGATCCCGTACACGAGGACCCCTCCCGGCTCGTGCAGGGCCTCGAAGACCGTCACCTCATGCCCGAGCCTGGCCAGATCTGCCGCCGCGGTCAGGCCGGCGGGCCCGGATCCCACCACCGCAACCCGCCTGCCGGTGGGCACCCCCTTAGCCACCGCTCCGCCGCCGTTTTTCAGCTCCCAGTCGGCCACGAACCTTTCCAGCCGCCCGATGGCCACAGGCTCCTCCTTTTTCCCCCTCACGCAGTATTTCTCGCACTGGTTCTCCTGGGGGCAGACCCTGCCGCAGACGGCCGGGAGGTTGTTCTTTTCCTTGATAACGGCAACGGCCTGCCGGTACTCCCTTTTGAGAATACAGCCAATAAAAGCCGGTATCTCCACTTCCACCGGGCAGCCCTGGATACATGCAGGCTTTCTGCACATAAGGCAGCGGGATGCCTCCAGGAGGGCATCTTCCTCCCCGTACCCCAGCGCCACCTCGTCGAAATTGCCAACTCTGACCCGGGGGTCCTGTACCGGCATCGGCCGGCGCTCAACCCTTACCTTTTCCTGCAACGGCATTCACTTCCCAAAAAGTAATCTTCTACCGCCCTCTTCTCCTCCTCCCGGAACATTCGGGCGCGCTGCATGACGACCGGCCAGTCCACCAGATGGGCGTTGAACTCCGGGCCGTCCACGCAGGCAAACCTGGTCTTCCCGCCCACAGCGACCCGGCAGGCGCCGCACATGCCGATCCCGTCAACCATGATCGGGTTTAAACTCACCACCGTCCTGACCCGGTACGGCCTGGTCAGCTCCGCCACCGCCCTCATCATCGCCGGCGGCCCGATTGCCACCACCAGATCGATCCCCTCCTCACCCACCAGGAGGTCCTGGAGCACGCCGGTAACAAAGCCCTTCCGGCCGGCAGAGCCGTCGTCGGTGGTGATCTCCAGGGCGTCGCTCACCTCACCCATTTTTTCGACCAGGAACAGGTGGTCGCGGCAGCGGGCGCCGATGATGGAAACGACCTCGTTGCCGGCCTCCTTGAGGGCGCGGGCGATCGGGTAGATGGCGGCAATACCGACACCGCCCCCGATACAGATGACCTTACCGTACCGCCTTATCTCCGAGGGTTTTCCCAGCGGTCCCACCAGGTCCAGGATAGAGTCCCCCTCCTCCAGCCTGCCGAGTTCCATTGTGGTTCTGCCGGCCTCCTGAAAGACAAGGATGACGGTGCCGCCTTTTGGATCATAGTCGGCAATCGTCAGGGGTATCCGTTCACCCTTTTCATCGATTCTTAAAACTACAAACTGGCCAGGCCGGGCCCTGGCCGCTATCTCCGGGGCCTGGATCTGAAACTGTTTGATCGCCGGGGCCAAAACCTTTTTCGCAACTATTTTATACATCTCAGCCTCCTTCTGCCAGACAAGCAGACAAGGCAGACAAGGGGACGGTTCCTTTGTCTTTTTTGTCATACTTCAGACAAGGAAACGGTTTTTTTGTCTCAGTGAAATATCCATCGAAATCCCGCTGCGCATATGCCAGGCGTCGTATCCATTATACACAAAATATTTTTTCATCTTAACTTGTTTTATCAGGAAATTCCGCCCGGCCGGCCGCAGAGGCGGCATGAAGGCCTTTCCCGAAGGCCTTTTAAGAAAATGGGATGAACTGCCGGCCAGGCGCATGGGCGGAAAGCCTCAAAAAATTCAGGCCGCCCGGTGTGCTCCGGGCGGCCTGCAACAGGCAGGCTTCTTAGAAATCGAGGATCCGGTCTGCCGCATCCCGGTCCAGATCCATGATGAACGGGATGCCGCTGACCTCGGCAGCCTCTCGGGTCAGGGCGGCGATGTCGTTCCGCTCGATGTGTTTCAGGGAGAACTTGCGGGCGCCGCACATCAGCTGGCGCAGCCCCTGCATCAACCGCTCGAAATAGGTGTAGATGCCGATGGCGCCTGCCGGCAGTTTGGCAAAGTTTTCCCCAAACCGCCTCTTCAGTTCCCCGCTGGTGACAAAGATCTGCTCGATCGTCTCGCCGTACTTTGCGTGCTCCGCGGAGAGCTTCCCTTCTTTGATGTCGCGCCCGATCTTGTCCCCGACCATGGCGGCCGTGAGCGGGCCGCGAGCAAGCCCGATCGCTTTCACGTAAGGCGCCGCGAGGGCAAATCCCTTGAAGAGGTGGTCCTCCAGGGCGAAGCCTCCGGCTACGGCAATGCTGGGTATAAAGGCGCCGCGGGCGGCCAGGCGGTCCAGGTAATCCTTCAACATAGAGATGATGTAAACGGTCGGGATGCCCCACTCGTTCATCATGCGCCAGGGGCTCATTCCGGTGCCGCCGCCGGCCCCGTCCACCGTCAGCAGATCGAGGCGGGCCAGGGAGGAGAACTTCACGGCCCGGGCCAGGTCCACCGGCCGGTAGGCGCCGGTCTTCAGGAAGATGTATTTGGCACCTGCCTTGCGCAGCTCCTCCACTCTCTTCATGAAGGATTCTTCTTCCACCATGCCGATCCGGGAGTGGCGCTCGAATTCCTTAAAGACGCCGTTCTTGAAGGCTTCCTGGACGGCCGGGTCCTCGGGGTCCGGGAGCACGATGTAGCCGCGCTCTTTCAGCTGCAGGGCGCGCTCCAGGGTGGTGAGCTTGACCTCGCCGCCGATGTCCTTGGCCCCCTGGCCCCACTTGAGCTCTACCGCCTCCACTCCCAGCTTTTCAATGGCGTACTCCTGGGCGCCCAGGCGTGTGTCCTCGACGTTGGCCTGCACCGCAACGATTCCGTAGCCATCGTACCAGTCCTTGAAGGCCTTGACCCTGCGGGCAAGCTCCGGTGAGTTGACAACGCGCCCGTTTTTGAGCTCCACATTCGGGTCCATGCCGCAGACGTTTTCCCCGATGACGATCACGGCACCGGAGATGGCAGCTCCGGCTGCCAGGGCTTCCCAGTGAACGCGGGCTATGTCGGTGGAGCCCATTCCGGCGATCACAAGGGGGACCTTCAGCCTGATCTTGTTGTCGGCACCGATCTCGGTGGAAACGTCCACCGCCGGGAAAATGGCTTTGTCGCTGTCGGCCTCTATCCCAACGGCACCCGCGGCGGTGCCCATGATGTTGAAGTGGGAGAGGTCAACAGGGTAATCCTTTTCCGAAGCTGAAGTGTTCTTCCCGAAGGGCTGGGGGTAAAGCACTTCCTTCCCCCGGTAGGCGGACTTTCCCACCTCGCAGAGGCCGGGGCAGCCGTCCAGACAGGTGGCACAGAGGCCGCTGTAGGGGCAGACACTGCCCCTGGTGCGGTTTTTGGTCAGTGTTGCGGTACTTGCATTCGGTTTGCTGAATGACATCTTTGCCAATCCTCCTCATTAAGGATATAAATCTGCACAACGGCGCGCAGATCAGGTTGTATGATTCGTTAAAAACTGCGGAATTCCTGGTGTGAGATGCAATGTATACATGTATACATTAAAAGTATACCGTATACACGGCCTGGCATGGTTTTTCTCCATCAGGCGGGGCAGGCAACACGCCCCGCACTTCCAAGGCATAACATAGACAAAAGAACCGTCCCCTTGTCTCCTTGTCTCCCTTGTCTCCCTGTCTCCTCTACCCAGGTAACATCCTGGAAAAAATGGTATAATAAATGCAGAAACCAGATGGGGGGATGGCTGTTGCCGGCGATACCCCCGGAATTCCGGGTTTTTTTCTGGGATACGGATATTAATATACTCGACCCCCTGCGAAATAAGAGGGCAATCATCGAGCGCCTCCTCGAATTCGGCGATGAGAACGCTTACCGCTGGCTGTTCAAGACGTACTCCGATGCGGAGATTGAGACCGTGGTGAGGAAAAGCAGGAGGATTTCGCCGCGGACCGGAACGATGCTGGCCAACTTTTATAACATTCCGAGGGGGGAGTTGAGGTGTTTGAGAAAAACATCTCTCCCGAAGCACTTCTTACCCTAGAAAAACTCCTGTCGGCGGGAGTGCTGCCTTTACACAAATTTTACCTGGCCGGCGGCACAGGCCTGGCGCTGCACCTGGGGCACCGCATCTCGGAGGACCTCGATTTCTTCACAGGCCAGATTTTCGAGCCGGAAAAGGTGGTGCTGCAGCTTCGAGGAAAGGTTGACATCACGGTAACAGATATGGCACCCGGCACGCTGCATCTCATTTGCGAGGGAGTGGCCCGAACCAGTTTTCTCTACTATCCGTACCAGCTTCTTTTCCCGTTATCCGAATTCAAGGGATGTCCTGTGGCCGACTGCCGCGATATCGCAGCCATGAAGCTGATCGCCATTGCCCAAAGAGGAAGTAAGAAAGACTTCGTCGATCTCTTCTTTTTACTTAAGAAAAAAGTCGAACTGCGGCAGTTGAAGAAGATTATCGAGCGTAAGTACGCGGGCATAAACTACAGCTGGCCGCACCTGCTGCGGAGCATCGCCTATTTTGAGGATGCGGAGGAAGACCCCATGCCGGTGCTAACGGTGGCAGGCAGGCGGCGAAGCATGAAGCCGGCAGAATGGGAGAAGATAAAGAGTTACCTGGTGGAGGTACAGAAAAACGCCATAGAGGAGCTGCGGGAGAGATAGACCTCCGGATATTTCCGAGCCGGAAAAGGTGGTGACGCAGACAAAAGAACCGTCCCCTTGTCTACCTTGTCTACTTTGTCAGGCCGTGGAAGAAGATCTTCAACCCCTCGCGCATGCGGGATTCCAGGCCGGCATGCGCAGGTGAATCGGAGCCACGGCTGGAAGCGCACTCCCGGATGAAGAGGGCAGGAAGGCAGATCGCCCCCACCACCCCCAGGAAGACCTCCGCTGCCAGGCGGGGGTCCACCGGGCGAAACTCCCCCTGCTCCGCTCCCCGGGCGATCAGCTTTGCAATCGCCTCCAGCTTGCGTTCCCGCATCCGGAACACCCACTCCCGCGCCCAGGGGGCGAGACACCCCTGTTCGTCGGCGATTAACCGGGCGAGGGCGCCCTTTTCCCGCACGAAACCGGCGTGGGCCAGGGCGATCTGTTCGAGGGTCCCCCTGGCGGAAGCAGGCCCCTTCAGGCGCTCCCGGACGGCGGCCAGGTAGGACTGCATCCCGGCCTTCAGCATCGCCCGGAACAGCGCCTCCTTGCTGGGAAAATACTCGTAGACGGTGCCCTTGCCGATCCCGGCCCGGGAGGCGATCTCCTCCACGGTGGCGGCGTGAAAGCCCTTCTCCGCGAAGACCCCCGCCGCCGCCTCAAAGATCAGGGCGCTCTTGGTTTTTTCCCTCACTGCAAACACTCCTTTGATACTGCCGTGAAACAGATCGCTTCACCGCCGCTCTACCGCCCGACTCCCCGGCACTTAACGAAACCAAGGTTGCACATAATTTAAAGACTTTTGGCCATTAAGACGGACATTAAGTGCCGGGGCCGGACAGGACAACGAAGCCGCAGCTCCCCAACAGGTGAAATTTAAGTAACCGAGCGACCTGCGGAGGCTGTTACATAGTTCCGCAGCTGCCTCAGAACCGGTTTGAGCGAGCCCCGGCTTCCGGGTTTACGCCCGGGGAGCCCGGTCAGCCGCCGGGGGCGCAGACGGAAACAGCGAGCGCAGCCGGTCCCGGAATCGTCCCACCAGGTCCTCCAGGACGGTGTAGATGACCGGGACGATGACCAGGGTCAGGAAGGTGGCCACGAAGAGGCCTCCGATCACGGCGACGGCCAGGGGGGAATCCAGTTCTCCCCCCTCTCCCCTGCCGAGAGCGATGGGCACCATGCCGAGCATCGCCGCCAGGGCGGTCATCAGCACCGGGCGCAGCCGGACGGGGCCGGCCTGCAGGATCGCCTCCCGGCGGTCGAGCCCGCGCTTCCTCAAGGTATTGATGTAGTCCACCAGGACGATTCCGTTCTTGACCACGATACCAGCCAGCAGGATCACCCCGATGAAGGCGGTGACCCCGAAGGTCTTGCCGGTGATGATAAACGCCAGGACGACCCCGATAAAGGCCAGGGGTATCGTAAACATGATCACGAAGGGGTGGAACAGCGATTCAAACTGCGACGCCATCACCATGTAGACCAGGAGAATCCCCAGCAGCAGGGCGAATCCCAGGCTGCTGAAGGATTCCTGCATCATCTCCTGCTGCCCCCCGTAGCTGATCTCGTACCCCGGGGGCAGCCGGAATTTCGACAGCCTTGCCCGGATGTCCTCCATCACACTCCCCAGCGGCCGGTTCGACAGATCCCCGGTGATGGTGCAGACGCGGGTCTGGTCCTGGCGCCTGATGACCGCCGGTGTCACATCCTGCCTGATTTCGGCGATCTCCCTCAGGGGGACGGCAACCCCCGTGGGGGACATGACCTGCAGGTTCCCCAGGCCCTCCAGGTTTTGCCTCGCCTCCGGAATCAGCCGCAGGCGCAGGTCGTACTCCTCCCCGCCCGAGCGGTACTGTGTCACCACCTGCCCCTCGACCGCGGCGCGCAGCGTCTGGGCAACCTGCGCCGTGCCGATGCCGTAGGCGGCCGCCCGGTCCCGGTCGAGCCTCACTTCCACCGTGGGCTTCCCTTCTTCCAGGGATGTTTTGACATTGTAGGTGCCCGACACCCGGCGGACCACTTCGGCGATCCGCTCACCGGTTTCGGCCAGCACCTCCAGGTCGTCTCCCTGCAGGGTGATGGTTATGGGGGAGGTGCCGCGCATCCAGGAGCTGATCATGTCGCTCTCATTTACCTTGATCTCCGCCCCTGGGATGAGGGCAACCCGGCGCCTGAGGTCCTCCACCACGGCGGCGGTGCTCCGACTGCGCTCACTGCGGGGGCAGAGCTTGAGCATCAGGGTGGCATTGTCGGTGTCTCCCGAACCGAAAACTCCTCCCATCCCCTCCGCCGCCCCGACGCTGACAAAGGTGGTCTCCACCTCTTTCAACCCGGCGGCAATGGCCTCGATCCGGTTGGCCATCCGGCGGGTTTCCTCCAGGCCGGTGCCCCGGGGCATCTTCACGCTGATGGAGATCTCGCCGGAATCCACCTTCGGGAAAAACTCGGTGCCGACCACGGGAGTCAAGAGCAGGGAGGCAACAAACAGGCCTGCGGTGCCCAGCAGCACCCTCTTGCGCCGCCGCAGCGCCCAGGCCAGCAGCTCCCTGTAGGCGGCGTGCAGCCGGTCGAACCACTGCCCCACTGCGGCGCTAAAACGCTCAAAGCGGGTGCGGGGGTTCTCCACCTCACCAACAACTGTAACCAGCCGGCGGGAGAGCACCGGCACCACCGTCAGGGCAACGAAGAGAGATGCCAGGAGGGAAAAGGTGACGGTCAGGGCCATGTCCCTGAAGATCTGCGCCGCCAGCCCCTCCACGAAGATGATCGGCAGGAAGACGATGACATTGGTCAGGGTGGAGGCGGTGACGGCCATGGCCACCTCCTGCGCCCCGGCAGTGACCGACTCCCAGACCGTGTGGCCGGTCTGCCGGTAGCGGTAGATGCTTTCCAGCACCACGATGGAATCGTCCACGATCAGGCCGACTCCCAGGGCGAGGCCGCCCAGGGAGACCATGTTCAGGGTAAGCCCGGCAAAGTAAACCATGGTAAAGGTGGCGATGATGGAAATGGGGATGGAAATGGCGATCACCACGGTGCTGCGCACACTCCGCAGAAACAGGAAGAGGATCAGGACCGCCAGGACGGACCCGATCAGGGCGTGCTTGACCACATTGTTGATGGATGCCCTGATGAACCTGGACTGGTCGTAGACGGTGTTGACCCTGACATGGCCCGGCAGTTCCTTCTCCATGGCGGTAAGCTCCGCCTTGACCCGCTCCGCAACCTGGACGGTGTTCGCCCCCGACTGCTTCAGGACATGGATGCCCACACTGGGGGCCCGGTTCATGTAGGTTTCCTGGCTCATGTCGGCAAAGCCCTGCTTTACCTCCGAGACGTCCTTCAGGGCGACCACCGTTCCCTGGGGCGTCGTCAGGGGGAGGTTGGCCAGCTGCATCAGGTCCTCGAATTCACCCGTGGTGGTGACGATAACCTCCTTCTTCCCCTGCCGGAGGTTCCCTGCGGTGAGTTCGGCGTTTTCCGAGCGCAGGGCCTGCATCACCTGGGTCATGGACAGCCCGTAGGAATCCAGCTTGACGGGGTCCACCAGCACCTGGACCTCCCGGGTACGCCCACCGGTGACCACCACCCAGGCGGCGCCCGGCAGCCGCTCCAGCCGCGGCTTGATCTCATCCTCGGCCAGGCGGGTCAGCCCCTCCAAGTCCCTCCCCCCGCTCACCCCCACCTGGACGATCGGCATCATGGCGGGGTCCATCTTGACCACCATGGGAGAACCGACATCCTCGGGGAGCATCCCCTTGATCATGTCGATCTTTTCCCGCATCTGCAGGGTGGCAAAGTCCATATCGGTGCCCCAGTTGAACATGAGGACGACGGTAGAGGATCCCGACTGGCTGGTGGAGCTGATGGTATCCACATTGTTCAGGGTGGAGAGGACCTCCTCCAGAGGCCTGGTCACCGACTTCTCCACCTCCTGGGGGCCGGCACCGGGATAATCGGTGACCACCGCCGCAACGGGGAGGTTCAAATTGGGGATCAGGTCGATGGCAAGCCTCCCCAGGGAAACGACCCCCAGCACCACCAGGGCGATCACGATCATGAAAACGGTAACAGAGCGGCGAACGGCCAGTTCGGGGATGTTCATGACTTTGCCCCCTTAGCTGCGCCGCCCGTCACCGTCACAGCGGCTCCATCGGTCAGGAATTCCTGCCCGGTGATCACCACCCTTTCACCGGGGCGCAGCCCGGATCTAATCTCAAGATACCTCTCGTCTGCGATTCCCGTCTCCAGGCGGCGCTCCCGGGCGCGGCCACCCTCCACCACGTAAACCACCTTCCGGCCCTCTTTATCGAGAACGGCCTGAACCGGGACCCTGACGGCATCCCGGCGGATTTCCGTGGTCAGCTTTACCTCTGCAAACATCCCCGGTTTGAGGACATGGCCCGGATTGGGGATGGTGATCTCGACAGGGTACATCTTGCTGCGGGCATCCGCCGCAGGGGAGATTCTGGCGATCTTCCCTTTAAAGTCCTGATCGCCCGCCGCAGACACCCGGACGGGGGCATCCTGTCCCGCCTTCAGCCTGTTGATGTCATCTCCGGTGACGCTTACCTGCACCTGCACCTGGTCGATGGCCGCCACCGTCAGGATGGGTTGGGCGGTACCCGCCATGGTGCCGGGATCCGCAAAGCGCGCCGTCACCACCCCGTCGATGGGGGAGGTGAGCACGGTATTGGCAAGCTGGACCCGGGCTGCCTCCACCGCCGCCCGGGCCTGCCGGACCTGAGCGTCGGCAACACCGGCGGCCGCCCTGTCGTAGTTGAGCTGGGCCTGCTCAAGCTGCTGCTGTGAGACGGCACCGGCGTCGTAAAGCTGTTTCATGCGGTCGAGGTTGCGCCTGGCGTCCTCCAGGGCGGCGGCCGCAATCCTGGCGTTGGCCTCGGCCACCGCCAGACCCGCCTCGGCATTGTGCAGGGCGGCCACGAGCTCGGCGTCGTCGATCTTCGCCAGCACCTGCCCCTCCCGGACGCGGTCCCCCACATCGACAGTTATGCTCCTTATCCGCCCGGGGACCTTCGGGATGATATTCACCTCCACCTCCGGAGTTATCCGCCCAGTGATGTTAACAACCCGCTTCACCTCGCCGCGATCCACCGCCATTACCTCAACGGGGACGGGACCGGTTTCCGACTGGCCTGCAGGCTTCTCCCTGTGGGCGATGCGCAGGCCGATCCCTGCGGCAACCAGCAGGATAACTACAAGCCCCGCCGCCAGGAGCCTTTTTCTCATCAGAGCGCTTTCCGTCCCGCCGGCAGGAGCACCAATAGAACCGTCAGCCCCCTCTCGGCTGTGCTGCTCAAGGCCTTTCCCCTCCATCACTCCGCCCTCCAGTCTCCCGAAATTGTTGGTTTTGCTTTCGGTGCCGGCACCTGACGCCGGCACGGCAGCGCCGGGCACTCCGCGCCCCCAGCCGTTGATTCACCCCGCCGCCGGGAACTTTCCCCGCCGGCTAACTGACCGACCGGTCGGTCTCCATCTTCCATTTTAAGGCAGGGCCTCCAGCCTGTCAAATATTTTCCATACCGCTACTCCGGGTAACAAAAAACCGGGCGCTAATCTTCTATCCGCTTACTTCAAGCCCCGCGCCTGGCAGGCAGATACCTCAGAGGCCCGCCGGGTGGCGCTTCTCCCCGGGCGGCGGGTCTGACGCTCTTTCCCCGGAAAGGCCGCTGAACTTGTTTAAAGCCTGGCGAGAAATTCTGCCGGCCTGACGATCTGCACTTCCCGGTGTTCTTTGAGCGACAGCAAATGCCTATCGTCGCTGATGAGATAATCCGCATTGGCCTCAAGGGCGGCGGCAATAAATTTATCGTCCTTTGGATCCGCGCATACTCCTCCAGTCTCAACCCTACCGGTGACAAGGGTAGCGAACCGTCTGAGTCCCGTTACATATTTCCGGGGCAGGTCTTTGTCTATGTGTTCATAGTAGCGCCGTATTTTGTCTCTCAGGAGTACTTCGGCGACTTCTTCCAGAATAGCCGGGGAAAGGACCAGTTCAAACTTCTTTTCACGCCATGCCCCAATTAAAAGAGCCGGTGCACCGCCGGGGCTGATCAGGCCAGAGACCAGGACGTTGGTATCAAGCACCACTTTAAGCATCTTTGCCTTTCCTTGTCTCCCGGATTGCCTCCGCAACGTCTTCTGCCAGCCTGTCCGGATCGACCTGCCGGTTGTTCTCCCAGACCTGATCTATAAGCTTAAAAAATTCTTCCCGATCCCTTTCCCATTTTTCATATTCGCCGATGGGGACTATGGCAGCCATCGGCTTCCCACGGCGGGCAATGATAAACTGCTTGCCACTGTAGTAAGCCTCTTCGATAATCTGGCCCAATTTATCCCGGACTTCAATGGGACTGAGTACCTTTTTCATAGCTATACTCTCCTTTGTCGGGTAATTACCTGACTAACCCAAGATTATCATGTTTGCATAATTTGGTCAATTGCGGGAGTGATGAGGAAACGGCAACGTCGGATAGAAAAGGGGGCAGTGGTGAAAAATAAGAAAGGAAGGAGAGGCCGGAAGAATTTGTAAGGAGGCAATCGCCCGATGAAGGAAAATTCCCTGGAGATATTGAAAACCCTGACCGAAACGCCGGGGGTTTCCGGCTTCGAGGGGCCGATCCGGAAGGTCCTGAGGGAGTACCTGGCACCGCTGGCTTCCGAGGTGACCGCCGACCACCTGGGGAGCCTGATCGCCGTTAAAAAGGGGACGGTCGACGAGCCCAAGCTGATGATCGCCGCCCACATGGACGAGGTGGGCTTCATGATCACCCGCATCACCGAGGAGGGGTTCCTCAAGTTCCAGCCCCTGGGAGGCTGGTGGGAGCAGGTGCTGCTCGCCCAGCGGGTGGAGATCATCACCTCCGCCGGGAGGGTCGTCGGGGTGATCGGGGCGAAGTCGCCGCACATCCTGACTCCCGAGGAGCGCAAACAGCCGGTGCCGCTCAGGGCCATGTACATCGACGTGGGCTCCACGAGCAAGGCGGAAACGGAGCAGGCGGGGATCAGGCAGGGGGACCCGGTAATCCCCTACAGCTCCTTCACGCTCTGCCCGAATTCAAAAACCGTGATGGCCAAGGCCTTGGACAACCGGGCGGGCTGCGCCCTGATCGTGGAGCTCTTCCGGGAGCTGCAGGGCGCCGAACACCCCAATACCGTCTACGGGGTGATGACGGTTCAGGAGGAGGTGGGCTTAAGGGGGGCGGCCACCAGCGTCGACGTGGTCAGGCCGGACCTGGCCATAGTGGTGGACGTCACCGTGGCCACCGATACGCCGGGGATCGGCGACAACGACGTGGCCACGCGCACCCATCTGGGGAAGGGCCCGGTGATCGGCTTCTACGACGCCAGCATGATCCCCCATGCCCCGTTCCGGGACTTTGTCGTCGGGACGGCCCGGGAAAACAACATCCCCTACCAGGTCGAGGTCATGGCCGGGGGAGGGACGGACGCCGGGAAGATCCACCTCTTCCGCCAGGGAGTCCCCTCCGTGGTGATCGGCATCCCGGTGCGCTACATCCACGACCATGTGGGGATGGCGCACCTGGACGACTACCGCAACGCCCTGGAACTGATCTTCACCCTGGTCAGGCGCATCAGCGCGGAGACCATCGGAGAGATGCTCGAGAACCTGTAAGCAGCGGGCCTTGTTCACCGGCGAAAGAATGCTGCCGCCCGGGGCGCCTGGATGCGGCGAGGTTGAAGGAAGAGAACTACGGCGGGAGGTAGAGGAGGCTGCCGTCCGGGTAGACCTTTACCAGCCTGAAGCCGGCGAGGGCGGCGGGCCGCGCCCGGAACACCTCCGCCCAGGCCTTGTCCACCTCCGGCTGCGCCCAGGTGATCCAGTTGGTCAGGAAGAGGGCACCGACCGGGGCGAGCCTCGAGACCTCCGGGAGGAGTTCCGGGGAGTAGGGGAGCTTGCAGGCGTACCTTTCCCCGTACCAGGCGAAGATCTGGCCGTTGTCGGAGATCACCACCCGGTCCGGGGGGACGAGGCTTTTGACATCCCGCAGGGCATCCCCCCACAAGGCTGCAGGGTGGGGGCCGAAGTCGGGGTGAAAATCGGGGAGGTTGGCGGCGGCCCCGAGCAGGGTGAAGGCTGCCAGGACCATGGCCGCCGCGGCGGCGGGAAATCCGGTCGGGGTCCTCCGCCGCCCCGGGCAGGCGAGCCCCTCCTCCGGGGCAGTCCGGCCGCCCGGGACGGGGAACTCCCACCCCTGCGACGGTATTTCCGCCCGGCGGCCGGCGCCTCCCCTTCCGAAGCGCCCTGCTCCCGCCGCCCAACCCGCAAGCCAGCCGGACAGCTTTTCCCCCAGGAACCACACAGCTCCTGCGGCGTAGATCGCATAAACCGGTACGAAGATCATGAACAGGCGGGGGATGTAGTGGAGAAAGAGCAGCGCCGCCAGCTGCAGCCCAAAGCAGGCCGCCACCAGTGGGCGAACGCCCCGCTGGGCGGGAAAGGAGCGGTCGAGGGGGAGGGCCAGGGCCAGCAGGAAGCAGGCGAAGACCCGCAGGGCCAGACCGGTGAAGTCCCGGTAGAGAAAGTGACGGCGGAAATCGGCGAAGTTGCCGAGGAATTTGTCCCGCACCTCCTCCGGGTGCTCCATGAGGAAGCGGGGCACGTCCACCCTGAGCGGCCGCATGTAGAGGCTGTAGCCGGGGTGGGTCTTGGTAAACATGGCCGGCTCGTACTTCTGTAGGGAGAAGAAGGGGCTGCCGGCCACCACCTGGTTGCGAACGAGCCAGGGCCCCGCCGCCAGGAGAAAGCCCGCCAGGAAAAAGGCGGCGGAGGCGAGGGGGGGACGGCGGCGCGCCCCCCTCCCGGCGGAGAGCTCCGCCGCCCCAAAGGGGTGGGGGTGCAGCCCGGCGGGCACCTCCGGAGCACGCCGGTTTTCGCATCCCTTCGAGGCGCGCCACACAACGTAGATCATGCCTGGAAGCAGGAACAGGACGGCGTTGTAGCGAGCGAGATAGAACAGCCCGGCGGCACCTCCGGCGAGCAGCGCCCTCCGGCTGGTCACGGGGCCCGGAGCGGTGAGGACGTAGAGCCAGAGCAGCATCAGCAGCACCGCCAGGGGCTCCGTCAGGCCGGAGATGCTGAATTCCAGCAGCTGGGCGCTGAACAGGTAGAGGAGGGAGGCGGCCAGGGCCACGGGGAGGTTGAACCAGCGCCGCCCCAAAAGAAACAGCAGGCAGGCCGCCGCAATAAAGCACGCTCCGCCCGCCAGGGCGGAGGCCTTATCGGTAAAGCCGAAGAGAAGCTGAAATCCCGCCAGGACCAGCGGCCAGAGGGGGGCGCGCCAGAGGTCCGGCTGGGGGACGCCGTGGTGGACGAGACCGAGGGGGGTGACGTACTGGGAGAGGAACCCCCGGCCGAGGGCGATGTTCCGGGCGATGCTGGCGTAGTCATGGGCGTCGTTGATGAACAGCCCCCGGAAGGCCGCACGGTAGTAGGCAAGCCAGAAAACCAGGGCAACCCCCAAAACGAAGAGCAGCCCGGCCAGCGCCCCCACCGCTTCCGGGGCGGGCCGCCTCCGCCCGAACCCGCTAGCAAACAAACCGTTCCATCGTGCAACCCTGCGCTCCTCATTCCCAAGCATCGCTTCTCCTTCAACGCCCCCTTGCCGGTTTGATTACAACTTTACAACAAGTTTCCCACTCATCATACCAATGCCGGCGGGAAACGTCAGACACGTCAGACACGGGGACGGTTCTCTTGTCTATTCTCCTGTCTATTCCACCCTGCCACCAAGTCGTTTCCGGCAAGCGATCTGTGGAGACCGGGTAACATCACCGGGAGCATGCGAGAATAACGGTTCGTGACGGCGAGATTACTTATCCGCGGAAACAACCGTGAAAGCTCAACCGTAGTCTGAGCAGGCGCAAGGACAAATCGTCACACATTTTCTGGACCGATCACTACCGGAGCAGGAGCCACATCCCGAAGACGATGCAGAGGGCTCCTCCCAGATGCGCCGGGGTGATCGCCTCCTTGAGGTAGAAGGCGCTCAGCAGGAAGACCAGGAGAAAGCCTCCCCCGGCCATCACCGGGTAGGCGGTGCTCAGGTTCATCCGGGAGAGGACGACGCTGTAGCCCACCAGGGCCAGCCCGAACAGGATCACCCCACCCCAGAGCAGGGGGTTGAGGGCCATCCCCTTCAGGGTCTCCGCCAGGTGGGCGGGATCGAGCCGCAGGGTGCGCCCCTGCACCGCCAGCTTGATGGTGAAGTTGGCCAGGGCGTTGAGGCACAGGCTGGCGGCCAGCACTATATATGTGGGCAGCAGCGCCTGCCCTGTTCCGAGCGTGTTCGCCAATCTATGGAAGCCCCCTTTTAGAAACTGAGGTATAAAGAAAATCCCCTGTTGAGGGGATTGGAGCTTTCTGTTCAGTTTAGCGAAGCGCAAGCGTAACAATGGTTCCGGCAAATCCGGCAATAAGGGTAACAACGGCGCCAATTGCCCAAAACCTGATACTATTCAGTTTACCGTCCATCATCTTGATTTCGCCTGTTAATTTATCATCCAGCCGGTCAATACGCGCATCAAGCCTTTTGATCTCACCACTCAGCTTTTCATCCAGCCGGTCAATCCGTGCATCCAGTTTTTTAATCTCCCCACCCAGCTTTTCATCCAGCCGGTCAATCCGTGCATCCAGTTTTTTAATCTCCCCACCCAGCTTTTCATCCAGCC
>CADDZD010000026.1 GCA_902812385.1 Clostridia bacterium
AGTGAAGATATTTACTGCAGTACGAACTATGGGATGTCTCCTTATGCCAACTAGATTTTATTAGTTGCCATTTTTAGCCATCATAAAATTAAAGGTCGTTTTCACCCCAGGGTGCGAAATGTGGGTTTTAACTCTGAATGGAGTAAAATAGCCCTCGTATAATCTTCGTGTTTTGCAGTCTTTGCCTCGTTAGGTTTCCCGCCGGGCAGTTGATTTTTTTCCGGCAGAAGGCTTTCGGCCACATGCGAAAATGGCGGATGCCCCAGGTCATGGAGAAGTGCTGCCAGGCGCACCAATTGCCTGATATATCGTCTCTCAAAAGGCATCCACTGCAATAAACTGGCGTGTTTTTCCCAAAGCAAATCAATTGCCCGGGTAGCTAATTCCATTACACCCAATGAATGGCCAAAACGGTTGTGTTCGGCGCCGTGATAAACGTAATGAGTCATTCCCAACTGCTTTATCCGGCGCAATCTCTGAAAGTAGGGATGATCGATAATCTTCTTTTCCTTAGCGGAGACCCTAATAAAACCGTGGACCGGGTCACGAAACCAATAGGGATAATCTTCTTCTTCTTTTTGCAGATGGCCTATATAAAGCCTGGTTCCATTTTCACAAAGTAATGGGGCATCAGGAATGATAACCCCGTCTTTAAATGTTCCCATAATCATCCTATGTTCTACCACCCCCTTTGGCCGGGATTTCCTTAGAACAAATGTTCTTGGTAAATACTTCTTTTTTCTTTTTAAAAATCCTTCCGTCCTGGGAAAATTTTTTTCGGATTTTAATCCCGCCCCGGCCTTTTATCTCAGGAGGCCGCTACGGCCTTGCGCAGTAAGCCTTGAGAGTTCTCCCTTAAAGGAATTCCGTACACGATCGCATTGTTCTTTGTCCGGAAAGTAACGTCTTAGCAATGCGGTAAATTTCTTGTCGGCAAAGAACTGGTCTATCTTTTCGGGAGCAGCAATGGGGGTAACCCTACCGCGGAAGGAGTTCTCGAACCATTCCACCACCGCGTAGGCATCGTAGAACTTGGTACGTGGGTGTCTGGATCGCAGGGCCTGGTAATACAGATCAAACAAGTACTCATTCTCTCCGGCCTCTACCATTGCAGCATAATAGTCCCCGCAATCAGAGGTGTCAATGCTACAGATCATCTTGATGTGCATCCTCCCGGAGCCGCGGAGCCTTTCGCCGAGGGGAGGGCGGGAATAATCAGGCAGGAAAAACATTTTATTCTTTTTCAATTTCTGTTACAAGCTCTGTCACATCGCGTAACAGCTTCTCTATATCCTCCCTGGTAAAACTCTTAAAGTCCTGGTAATCACCTTCGCTCCGCAGCTTAAAGGCCTTGGTAAGGGTTTTTCCATGAACCCTGGGGTAATGCCTTCCTTGACAAATTCACGATTAAACAGGGATATTACGCCGCTGTGTTTCGATGAATCGAGCCCTTTGGTAGCCAGGATAGCACGGGCGGCATAGAAAGCAGCATAATACAAACGGTTAACCGCACCGTTTAGATGCCCGGCATCCAACAACAGGCTGGTCTCGGACAGCGTCTCTTTTGCTCTGTTCACGCGAAACCGAGCCAATGCGAGAAATTCCTCATTCATAATACCAGGCCTTCGTTTTGAGTATGATGGTAAAAAAGACTGGCTCTCGATAAGGAACTCAAATACTCGTCAACTGACAGCACTACCGGCATCATGACAACATCGTATTTCAAACTTACCTCATAGGCGATGTCAATAATTTGATCTTCTACAACAGGATCTCGCTTTTCCACAAGCAGCAGGATGTCAATATCTGACTCCGGGTTGTCATCCCCCCTGGCCTTAGAGCCGAACAATCTGATCTGCCACAAGTTGTCTTTCAGCTTTCTCCGGATGAGGGTGCAAAACTCCACAACAGCTTTTTTATCGGTTTCCCGCAAAGGATTCAAGCCAGAAATCATAAGCCTCACCCCGATTTTTCTCTAGAGCATAAAGTAGGGTATTTGTTTCATTATAACGGCAAATTTTTACAAAAGCAAGAGGCAAACAAGCTGAGTGATCCCCAGGTTTTAACAGGAGCAAAAAGAAGAAAATAAGAGAAAAAAGCATGAAAATAAGGATCCCCCGCGAATTTAGCTATAAACAACATTTCCAAACTAAGGGGGGATCCACAATATGAAGTTGTCGAGTTTTGTTAAATTCTTTATAACATGGCTCCAGGGATTTCACAAGACCCAAATAAAGACACTGGCTGTTTTAGTGTTTGCCCTGATGTGCAGCCGGCGCCTTGGTGTTGCCTCTTTAGGCAGGGCACTGCCTGCGAGAACAGCGGAAAAGCACAGGATCAAAAGGGTAGACCGGTTTTTAGGGAACAATCGCATTCCCACCAAAGAGCTTGCAAGGGCACTGGCCCGGACGATAATCGGGCCGAGGAAGGCTGTTCTTGTAGCAATAGACTGGACTGACCTCCACGATGGCAAACACCAGGTTCTTGCTGCAGGAATCATTGCCAAGGGAAGGGCATTGCCGATTTACTGGACAGTTGTGCCCAAAGCAAAGCTTACTCTCAGGCAGGAAAAACATTTTATTTGCCGAAACTTTAATACGCGACAAGAGGTGTACAAAAAAGCTTCCTGGCGCTATCATGAAGGTATTATCAGCTTAAGGGAGGTACCCCGGAAAAGTGAAAGTCAAAAAAGCGGAGAAACTCATGGAAAAAGGAAAAGCGGCACTGGCAGCAGAGGACTTTCAGACCGCGGCAGAAGCGTTTGCAGGTGCCCTGAAGCTGGAAGATTCCACGCCTGCGCGCAACAACCTGGCGTTCGCCCTTTTCATGGGGGGCGAGCCCCGGCGCGCCCTTGAGGTCCTGGAGCCGCTCCTGAGCCCGGAAAACGGGAGCAGTCAGGCAAACCCCTTCACCTTCGCCCTGGCCGCCAGGATTCACTGCTCCCTTGGCCAGGAGGACCTGGCCCGCCACCGGCTCCAGCACGCCGTGCGCAGGTTTGATGAGGGGCTGGCGGCACTGCGCGGCACAGCAAGGATGCAGGATCTGTACTCCTTCCGGGAGTACACGGTCACCATCATGCGGGCGGCCGGAGACCTGAGAGACCACCGGCTCGTGTTCGATCTCTACCGCCGCTGGGAACCCCACCATGTTTCCTGGGAGAACAGCTACCTGGCGGCGGTGGCCTGCTTCAACATGGGCCGCTACAAGCGGGCCGCCTCCCTCTGGTCATCCATCGCCCACGTACACCTGCTGTTCTCAGGCATGGAACAGGTGGCCTCCCTTTTGGAGCGGGGTGCCGTTCCCCCCTTTGAGATGGGTTACGAGCTCTATTCCATGGAGAAGATACAGAAAATGCTTGAGGATGCTGCAGCAAAGGAAGAGGCGCGGCGCCGGTGCATGGAGGACGGTTTCTTCCGCATCACCATGCTGGCCTGGATCTTAGAGGAGGGCAGTTCAAAAAGCGCCCGGGAGACTTTATATAACCTGGTGTGCTACGGCGGCGAATGGGGCGAGAAGCTGGGGCGACAAGTACTGGATGGCTCCGGGTTTTCGCTTCCCATAAAGATGGCGGCAGCGAATGCCCTGATGAAGATGGGCGTCCTGCGGGAAGGAGAGCCCGTTCCCATGGTGATCGACGGGAAGCAGCAGCTGGTTCAGGTCAAAAATATCAGCGTTGTGCTGGAGCCGGATGAAGAGCTGGATGAAGTGGTGCGGCGCGCCATTGCGCTGCGCGACCAGGGGCAGATCGAAGAGGCCACTTCCCTGCTGCGGAATTTATACCAGCAGGAAAAATTCTACCCCCCGGCCATGATGACCCTCGCCAACCTCCTGCGCCAACAAGGGGAACTGGAGGAAGCCCTGCAGATCATGGAGGTTCTGGAGGAAATGGCACCCGAAGAGCCCGTCGTCCTGTTCAACCTTGCTGCGCTCATGCTTCAGATGAACAAGCCGGAGCGGGCGCGCGACTATCTTGACCGGATCGACCCCGGCAAAACCACAGAGGAGTTCCGGTCAAAACTAGAGGAACTGGAGAAGGAAATAGAGAACGCAGAAGAGGTATTTTATCTCCTCTCCGAGCCGGAACGCCTGATGCAAAGCTTTATGGAAGAGCAGCGCCGGGAGATCGAGGAAAAACACCTTCCCGTAGACGCTCCCCTGTCCAGAGGGCTGAAAAACATGCCCGCCGGCTGGCTAGAAGGGGCGTGCCGGGGTTACGGGCTGGAGCCCGCGCCGCGCCGCCAGGAGCGGGAAAAGCAGCTGCTGGAGTTTCTCTCCAGCCGGGAAAACCTGGCAAAGGCCGTGGAGGAGCTGGACGGAGAAGAAAGGGAACTGCTCGGATACCTGCTGCGGCAGGGAGGCTGGAGCAGGCTGAACGCCGTCACCCGGAAGTTCGGGGCGATGGATGGGGACGGCTTTTACTGGGAGGAGCTGGAGCCGGAATCCCCGCTGGGCATCCTCTGGTCCCGGGCCCTGGTGATGGTGGGCCGTACAAACCTGGGAGGGCGCCGCTGCAAGATCGTCACCATCCCCCTGGAACTGCGGGAGCCGCTGGAGGAAATTCTGAGCGGATCAACCGGGTAGACTGCCCGTATCCGTTAAAACTGCCGGTGATCCCATCTGCCGGATTATGCCGTCCCGTAGAGGAAGGCCGGCATCGAAGGAAGCCCCTTTCAATACTCCTGGGGATCGACCTGCCGCAGCCCAAACTTCTCGAAGGTGAAGACTGATGACTGTTCATCGATTTCGTTATTACGGTAACGGCGATATAATGCCGAGACAAACTCCAATCTGGCTAAATCAGAAACGAAAATATTATTGCCCGGGTTATTTATTAAATCTGTAACTTTCTCCGTCCCGGGCTCTTCATGAAAAAACTTGACAAGCGCTGAAGTATCAAAAAAGATGTTCATATCCGATCAGCCCGTTCTTCGATAATATCTCTACTAAAGGACCCCTTGCAATTCCTTAAAGCAAGCCGCGCGCGCAAATAACCTCCTTGCTTTTTTCTCCCAGCGCTTCTCCTGTCCTGTTTTTTAAGGGATAAAACAAGGTCATAGACTTTCATAATGTTATATGACCCAAGTTTTTCTATCTCCTTGAGTAAACGATCTCTAGCTTGCATTAATTACCACCTCATTTTTAACTATATCATACCCCTTATCATAGCAGCAAGATTCTGAAGGCGTAATGAATCCTGCCCATTGACTTTATCCGGCTGCATCATTCTACTTCCCTGTCTGCCTTAATATCCAAAATGATCAGGCGATAAGCGCCGGTTCCAGGGGCAGCAAGGCCGGGGGAACGGCAGAGCCGTAAAAATGGCAGTAATCGTGGATGCGGGCAAAAAAATGAAGTATGCGCATCGAGGTTGACACGTGCTTAATACACGTATTAAAATTATACCAGTTGAAAGGATGAAAAATGTGAAAACATATTCATCAAAGGAAATAAGAAAAATACTTGAACAGGACGGATGGATGCTTAAAAGAATTGTAGGCAGCCATCATCACTTCAAACATCCGGTTAAAAAAGGCACTGTGGCTGTCCCCCTCCACGAAAATACATAAAGCCTGGAACAGTAAAATCGATATTGAAACCGGCAGGAATTGAAAAAATTCTTTCTTAAAAGGAGGTCTTCTCATGGCAAAATATATTTTTCCCGCAGTTTTTGATCCAGGCAACGATGGGACTCCCGGATACACGGTTACTTTCCCAGATCTCCCCGGCTGTATTACTGAAGGGAGCGATATAAATGAAGCCATGGCAATGGCAAAGGATGCGCTTGCAGGGTTCCTCTACGGTATGGAAGAAGACGGCGAAGCCATCCCCATTCCATCAGATCCCAGTAAAATAAGTCTGCCTCCGGGAGCTTTCATTGCCCTCGTAGAAGCCTGGACAGATATCGTCAAAGATGAAATGGAAAATAAAACTGTCAAAAAGACTCTCACCATCCCAAAGTGGCTCAATGACGCTGCCGAAAAACAGGGAATCAATTTCTCCCACGTTCTTCAGTTCGCCCTGAAACAACAACTTGGAATTCGTAGCCAGAAGTAAAACTCACAGATGGAAGCGGAATGCTTTATCAGAGCAGTTCGAAGCCCTGTTCGGCGAAATGCCTGTCGAAGGCAAATACTTGCTTGATCCCGAGCCGTCTCACCGCCGCAAAGCTGGTGCAGTCCACAAGGCTTAAATTCCGGCGGTTGGCGGTCAACACGGCATCGGCCCCACGCTCATGCAATTCCTCTCCTATCCATTCTATCTGAAGCAACGGAACGATATCTTCATGAAATGTCCGGAGAGCATCCATTCCCAGCCTGCGCTGCACTACGGCGTAAGTTTCTACCAGCACATAACTGGTGGTAATTAAAAAAGCCCCGGCAGTCAAAATTTTTTCCCATACCTGCCGGGCAAGGGGATGGTTTTCATCATCCGCATCAAGCACCGCAAGAAAAGCAGAACTATCGACAAAAACCTTCATTTTGAAATCGCCTCTGTAAAGTAAATGTCGTGATTGGCCGATAGATCCTTAACACCGGAGCGGAACCGGCCTGCGGCCGCGATCGCCCGCTTTGTCCTTTCTTCCTTTTCCATACCTTCGGCAGAAAGCAGAATTTCGTTTACACCCCGGCGGATTAGCTCCGCTACAGAGATATTTTCTTTAAGGCTCAGCCTCTTCAAAGCCTCATACTGCTTTTCGGTGAGCTGCACCTGCGTTCGAACCATGGCACTGGGCCTCCCCGCCTTTTGATTAAATTACACAATATAATGCTATCATGTTATCAATCGTCTTTCAACTTCGCCTTCTCCTATCACAATTAATTACCTTTTTCACTTAACGGCTTATGCCTTTTCCCAATCTCGCAAGACTTCACGGGCAGCCCGGTAAGTCTCATCATCTATTTTCTTCTTAGCTGCCACCAGCTCCCGCAAAATGATCAGCGCCTCTTCTTTTTTGACGTTTTCTTCTAAAAACAGGGCATAACGGTAGCGCCCGAAATGCCAATGGGGCAGCGCATTGAAAAGATTCCGGAACTCTTGCTCAGCCTCTTCTACCCTTCCTGTCCCGGCCAGCAAGTCCGCTTTATCGCACCAGTAATTCCCTCTCTCATCATCGCTGTCAGCCAGGGCCATCAGCCTTTCAGTTGTTAGAATCCCATCCCTTTGTAAGGACCGGTGGTTCATACATAAAAGCTGCAGATCTTGCAGGGCGTTCTTTAACCACCGGCCGTCTTGATAACTTTCGGCCAGGACTACATTTTCTTCTAAGGACTGCCTGGCGCCTTGAATGTCTCCATGCTCTTCCAGGTAGTGAGCAATGTGAACCCGGTTTTCCAACTTCAAAAGCGGGTCTAATGGCTCTTCAACGATAAACTCAGGTGATCCAAGTATGTAACCGCCCTGGCCTAAACAGAGAGCCCCTGCCAGCTTGTGTATCTTGAAATGATCCGCTGCGTTCGCGCAGCAGCGCTTAAACTTAAGTCCGCTGCCGCAAGGGCAGGGGTCGTTTCTCCCCACTTTGCCAAAGTCAGTTCCCAGTAGGCGAAGCCGGCATTTATATCTTTCTTTGTCAAATATTTTTTTGTGGAAGAGCGCTTCGTGAAAAAATCCAATAAATATCCCGGCAACGCAGCCCAGCGCTGCATGTCTGCTCAGGCCCTTGCCTTCCAATCTTTCGATTGCTGCTTTAACCTCCGGAAGATCCGGATCCTGGAGCTGATTTTCGGGGTTATCTATGAAGTCGCCCAGTTCGACAAAGGAAATAATGTCGTCGAGGTACTCTATTTCATGTGATTTCTGTCGTTATAATAGACAGCACCGCCTCGGCGTCGACCGGTTCGCAGGGTGCTACATTGATTTCCTCGCCATAATGGACATGAGGAGGACTGGCGAGACTTCAGGATGGTGGGGAGCGTTATCCCACCTCTTACGCAACCGGCCGTCAGAGTTCTACCAATGAAAGCTATATTTTATCACCTGGACCCCTTCTTCAATCCGAAAAAATTCGAACATTTCTAAGAGGCTGCCGTCACAAAGAGTGAGCCGGTAGCGAAATAGGCCGATTTCCCCTTGGGCTTCCTCGCGGACCACTGACCAACGTACCACTTTTGGGTTGGCAACGACGAGCGCTTTTATCCGGGTCAAATAATCGGCTGCATCTCTCATAGAGCCGACTCCAAGCGTCGAATCTTTTCCAGAGCATCCTGGCGAAGTTTATACAGACCAGCCCATTCAAAGAAGTCCATTGCATCGCCCAGCTCTCCAGCCTCGAAACGCTGGTAGAAGACCGGCGATTCCATACCGTAACGCTGCTCAAACTCATCCAGATCCCGTTCATACCGTTCCAAGCGGTGCCGGTAGTCGCTGAGCGCGATTTCTAATAGCTTTCCCAAAACCAGGTCCAGTTGGTTTTTATCGGGAAAGGTATCTTTAAGAATGTCTAATTTATATAGGGCCTCCATCACCAATCCCTCCGGAGAATTGCTTTTACGTACTCGCGCGCTACTGCCATATTAATCACCCCAAGTCCATTATAACCTCTCGCAAGCAATATAGTCACTCCATCTTGAGTAAGATTTTTTATGGCAGAACCGTAAAAGAAAGAAGTATGCGCACTCTGGATTGACACGGATCTCCAAGCATAATCAGAAATGTTTCTGCTTACCACTGCCCGTCCAGGTGCACTCACCCTTGAGCCGCCTCGGCGCGGGGAAAAGACAGCACAATTTTCAAAGATTCCTGTTATACTGTTGTTAGAACCTGCAGGTGGAGAAGCGCACTTGCGGAAGGGGGAGTGGCAAATGCCGGTTATGAGAAAAGGCCCGTTCCTGCGGGCAGCTGCGGTGCTCCTGGTGGCCCTGCTGCTGGCAGCCGGGGGATGCGGCAGCAAGGCGTCGGTCACAAAGCCGCAGAATACAAAGGAGTCACAGTCCGCCGGTGAAACGAAAGCAGGAAAGGAAAAGGTGACCCTTTACTTCGGGGATAAGGAGGCCATGTACCTGATCCCGGAGGAGCGGGAGGTGGCCCGGGGCGGCAAACCGATCGAACAGGTCATCGTGGAAGAGTTGATCAAGGGGCCGCGGAACCCGGAACTGAGCAGGACGATTCCGCCCCAGGCCAGACTGCGTTCGATCAGGGTGGAGAACGGCGTGGCCTATGTGGACTTTTCAAAGGAGATCCAGACCAGGCACTGGGGCGGCTCCGCCGGTGAGGCGATGACCATTTACTCGGTCGTCAACTCCCTGGCAGGGGTGTCCGGGATCGAAAAGGTGCAGTTCCTGGTGGAGGGGAAGAAGCAGGAGAGCCTGGTGGGGCACGCGGATACAACGGAGCCCATCGCACCCAACTGGGACAAGGTGAAAAAGTAGCATAAGGAGCAGGCAGATGAAAATTAATCGCAAGGGTATCGCAATCACCCTGCTGATTGTTACCGCGCTACCTCTCCTGGCGCTGGCGGGGCTCCGGCGCATGGGGCTGCTGCCGCTGCTTCTTTGCGACACCGGCGGTGGGGGAGGCCTGCTGCAGATCATGGAATGGACCTCCGGCTAAGCAACGCCGGCCGTCCCGGGGGAGGCCGCCTAGCTGTATTTTTATTTCAAAATGTTCAAGAGCAATTCCCTTTCTCTTCCCGAATATAGATCCGTTTTGGGAAAGATCGCGATGCACTTGAGCATGTAGGGGATATCGAGATTCCCCCTGGAATACCAGTACATTTGCAAACCAAATAATCTTTTAACCGTATCGACCACATTGATCCCCGTGGCTTCCATGGAAAATGTTCTCTTTAACGGGTTTCTACAAAAGTCCCGTCCTGTTTTATAGTTGCACTTCTTGCCCGTACAACCCATGCAATAGCCAGCGGAGAGAAAATTACCCCCTGTTACGGCAGATAGGGAACGGCCCAGATTTACTAAAAACCTTGATACTATTACATCTTGAAATTTCCAGTGCACCGCCGGGTTTCTGGATTCCGCCACTTTGGGAGGTTTAAAAACCGACCAGAAGCGGCAATAAATGAGCCAAACTAAATCATCTTTATCCGCAATATTGTCCAATAGCGGTGCCCGAGGTGGGCACCCCCCGGCAAGGCCGTAATTCTTACACCCGCTTTTACATAAACCCCGCACAGTTTCGGGTTCATACGTTAAGTTTCCCAACTTACATGTTGTCAGCCCGATCTCCAGAGGATATATGTTACCACTAGTTCTGGTTCTGTATTTATACCAGTCTACGGTGCTACTTGTTGTTAGACTATTGTTTTTCAACGAAATTGTTAAAAAAATCCTGCAAATCGTAAGTTTTTTAGAAATATCTCTTACGTACGGTTCCCCTCATAACTGCCGACCTTTAATAATAGTAAAGCCTTCTCCGATTCCCCATCCCGAGCCAGATAAGCAGCCCTCACCCTGTAAACAGGCTTGAAGAAAGCCTGCAACCTTCCAGTTTGATGATGTCGCCCTGGGGTGGGAATTTTCGCCCTCAATTTTGCTTTAATCATAGCAAACTTTTCAACGCAGCTTTTTTCTATATCGTAAAAAGATGCAAACTTATTAACCCTAAGCAAATTTTCGGATACTTTTTCCGAATTGTACGCCCCATATTGTAGTTCTCCCAAGGTAATCACTGAAATTGCTAGATCATCTAGATTCATTTCCTTTATTTTCTCTCTTACTTCTTGCCTGCCTTTAAGCCAATAAACGCATATATCGGTTATCAAGAAGGTATTTCGAAACATTACATCCCTTCTTCTGGAAAGTCTGGCTTGGTAAATATCATTAATTATCTCATCGGCACTGCGATTATCTTCCCAGCTTCCAAACGTTTTAAAAAAATCTTCTCTTGCCCTATTGAGATGGGTATCTTCATTAATCTCTTCTAAAAAAACAATCAGGACTTTTGCTTTCTTTCTGCAATGTATTTTTTCTTTAGGAATAATCTTACCTTTTTCATATAAACCCTCGTAAGCTTCTTTCATAAAAATTCCTCCCGTGCTTTAAAACCGAATTTATTTTACAGTAACGATCTTCTGGCCGTGGAGCTTAAACAACTTGACAACACATCCTTATAATCTCATTACCTATATTTTACCACGAAGGATAAAGGCTTTTCACTTCTACTTTTATGGGAGACACTGTCATTTTAATCCCTAGTGCCCTGCCGTTTTTATGTGGAACAGACAGGAAAAGCAGGTAAAGAAGTGGAATAATATCCGGGCGGAACTAAAACGAAAGCAGCCGCTCATACCGCGCAGTCTACTGCGAAAGGATGGAGAAAGGTTGGGTAGTCTGCATCAACAGCTTTTTCATGACGGCCAACCAGGTCAAAAGGCAGGTTTTCCTTATCCTCGGGCAGTCCGCCTTTCTGGCGGTCACATCCCTCGCCCTGGGATACAGGCTGCCGGACAAAACCGGGATTGAGGAAATCGGCGCGGCCTACCTCTTCGCCCAGTCCCTGCTGGCGCTTATCGTTTTCAGGCCGCTGTGGAGGGAGTTAAAGGGAGGGAAACTCTAAACAAATAACCAGCTCCGCATCGTCACCTAAAAACATCACGCAGCGTGCCCGCAAGAAAATTACACCTTTAAAATTAATGTCTCAATTTCTTTTAAAACCTCAATGATACCCTTTTCTTTTGATTCTTGAATTTCTTCTGAGGTATGTTTATGATGCGGAAAAGACTGGTTTCTATAATGCGGAGCATTGTCGTATCTAAAAATCATCTTTCTTTCCTTATCCATCAAATGAAACCTGTATTTTAATCTTTCCTGCTTTTCGATATATTCCATAAATTCAAGTACATAACCGTTTATAAAAACAATTGTGCCTCGGACCATTCCTTCGTCACTATCTATCTCCTTGAAGTCTATTTTTTTATCAACTACAATTTTTGTCTTTGCTATTCTCTGCTCAACCCTCTTGAAATAGGTTGATATCAAGAAAATAGCACCACCTTGATTTTTTTCATTTTCTCTTCTAGCTTTTTAGCCCCCCGAACCAACCCCCACCATTCAAAAAACTCCTGGTCATCTCCAAGTATACCCTGTTCAAAATCCTGGATAAATTTGTTTGAGGACATTTTAAACTTTCTCTCAAATCCATTAACTTCTTCCTTGATTAATTGGAGTTTTGCCTCTATTAAGGCCAGTTCCCTCTCGAGAGCATCTTTAACAATAGGAAATTCATCAAAAGTCAAATTTGCTTTCATATAAGACCTTCCTTCCATTTTGTTATTACGCAGGAATAAACTCAATAACGATTTTCTTGCTGTGGCGTTATAAAAACTTTATAACACCTGTTTAAAATTCAAATTATCACTAGAACGCGTTTTTCATCCTGGCAAATTTCTAAAAGTTTAATATCAGATAATCCCTGGATTTGTTCCGACCAGACTGTTTCAGCCTCATAACCTGCTTCCCTGAGAATATCGGCAATCTCAATTGGAAGATTTTCATCGATTTAAAATTTCAGCATCTTTATTCACCATGATTTAAAGCGCAATATGTCTTTCTTTAGCCAGCATAGCACCGTAAGCTATTGCTGCCAGAATATCTTCCGGGGATAGGGAAGGATAACTCTTCAGGATCTCTTCATTGCTTATACCTTCAGCAAGGTTATCCAGAATCACACTTACAGGTATCCTGGTTCCTTTGATGCAGGCCTTCCCGTGACAAACTGAAGGATCAATTGTAATGCGCTCAAAAAGATTCATCTTAAAGATACCTCTCTTTTTATATACAGATTATACCATGCGCCGAGCCAGTCGCTCAATGAAAAGTTCATTCCTTGCCTGTAACCGCCAGGAATCGGCTCCGCCCTCAACGCTGCCTCAGATCCGGTGGCCTCCATCGCCGCAACAGCTTTTTCATGACGGCCAACCAGGTCAAAAGACAGGTTCGCGCAGTCCGCCTTCCCGGCGGTCACCTCCCTGGTTCTGGGGTACAAACTGCTGGGGGAAATAGGGATAGAGGGAATCGGCGCGGCCTACCTCTTCGCCCAGTCCCTGCTGGCGTTAATCGTATTCAGGCCGCTATGGAGGGAGTTAAGGAGAGGAAAACTCCAAACAAATAATCAGATCCGCATCATCCCCTAACCACATCGCCGTCGGCCATCTTATCCGGGGCCGAAGCTACAGTCGGAATAATGCAGGAATCACTTGGATTATGTGGAATAAGTCTATGAATTGAGCGTCAATATGTCAAACGGGGGAAACAATGGAAAACCTAAACAAAGATGCATTATATAGTGCATCCTCTCTTTCACCCTATTACAAAACAGAAATGGGCGAATGCTACCATGGCCCGGCAGAAAAAATTTTGGCATCCCGTGTCGGTCAAGAGCTGAAGGGAAAGGTACAGCTTATCCTGACCTCTCCCCCGTTCCCTTTAAACCGCCAAAAACAGTACGGTAATTATCAAGGGGATGATTATATCAACTGGTTATGTAAATTCGCACCTATCTTTGCCGGTCTACTCACCCCTAATGGTTCAATAGTAATGGAACTCGGCAATGCCTGGGAGCCGGGACGCCCGGTGCAATCCCTTTTGCCCCTGAAAACCCTCCTGGCTTTCGTCGAACACCCGGAGGGGGGTCTGCGGCTTTGCCAGGAATTCATCTGCCATAACCCTGCCCGTTTACCGAGTCCGGCCCAATGGGTCAATATTAAGCATTCTAGGGTCATCGACAGCTTTACCCGCATCTGGTGGATGTCGACCACCGATGAACCCAAAGCGGATAATCGCAGGGTGCTTCGCCCTTATAGCAAGAGTATGGAAAGGTTACTGAGTACCGGAACACATAGTCAACCACCGAAAAAGGAGGGAGGACGGTGAGTCTTACAGATCATTTAAAAAGCCTTATTGGAGTGGATATTTTTTCAGAAGGCCGACGGGGAATTTCGGACCACCGCTTTTAAAGTAATGAAGGTCAATTTTTATGAAGATGTTCTGGAAGGATTCGGTATGATTCAAGGCTACCTTTCCTTAGATGACGGTGATTATATTAAGAGCTTCTGCGCTATAGATTTATCTTTCCCCGAAGACAAAAAGGGTGATAAGTCCTTTGAGACCAGATATCAGCGCAAACTCGCCGCTTACAAATGTTGCCTGTATCTGGCCGGGTTTCCCACAAAAAACAACTGGATTAGATTTCCCGGTAATAAAGAAATAAACGAAAGCGTTGTTCCCGGCAAAACCATCGATCCCTTTAAAGGGATTACCTATGACGAAGCGGTAGGGTGGTTTACCTGGGTATGGGAAAATTATAACGATGCATCATTTTTTGCCGAGTACCAAAAGAAGCACGGCAAGGAGTACCTCGACCAGGATTTAAAGGCACTGCTGGTTTTCCTCACGAGAAAAAGGAACCCCGGAGGCAAAGGAGCACTGGTCAGCGGTTACACAAAATTACGTGCCCTGATCAACCGACACACAAGCACAATTGACCGGCCCTTTACCGAGGAAATAGTGGAATTATTACGAAACGGAAAAATCGTAATCATAGATCTTTCTCAAGGAGATCCGGAGATCCAAAAGCTGTATTCCGAAAGAATCTGCCAGGCGATCTTTTCGCACAGTATGGAACGGTTTATCAACAACGAGCCGAACAATTTCATCCAGTTCTACTTCGAAGAGGCCCACAATCTATTCCCCAAGAAAGAGGATAAAGACCTCAGCCAGATATACAACAGGATAGCCAAGGAAGGAGCCAAGCTGAACCTCGGTTTGATTTACGCCACGCAAGAGGTCAGTTCCATCAGCAGCAACATTTTGAAAAATACCCAAAACTGGTTCGTCGCCCATCTCAACAATGAAGACGAGTTGAAAGAACTCAAGAAGTATTACGACTTCCGGGACTTCACCGACGGACTCACCCGCTTCAGCCCGGATTCCGATAAGGGTTTCGTGAGGATGAAGACCTATTCCAATCCCTATGTGGTGCCGGTGCAGATCGACCGGTTCCTGGTCGATAAAAAATCAGGGAATTAAAGGGGGTTTTCGGATATGGGATACCTCAGCCGTAACAACCGCAGGCCTCCCGAATATGCCGGCAAAGGCGGACATATCAGCATCATTAACGAGGAAGCGGTCAATCAGTTTATCCAACGCTGCATCCTACCCTCAGTTAATGAGCCGGTCGATATGAAGCCTTCAAACCTGATCGACATCGAACCCCTGGATAACAACCCCATCGAAATAATTATCGCCATCGACGGAGGATACGGGGAAACCGTCGTGAAAAAGGAATTTCCCTCCAGCACGCTGACCTTTTTCAATTTCGGGGCCCTGATGTTTAAGGTAGCCGACCTGGAGAACCTCAAGGTACAGCCGTTTATAGATCCCGGCGATATAGCCAAACTAAAGCGCATCCAGAGATTCCATTTCGTTCTTCCTACGCGCAACATATCCCTGGAAGGCGATACCCTGACCAATTCGGTGAGAAAGGCCTTTTTCGATTTCTTCACAAAAAGCCATGACGGCGAAAGGCCCCTCATGGATGCCCTGCGCTGGCTAATCTTTCAGCAATACGATGCCGGGCAACCAGCACCTGCCTGGAGGCTGGCAAGCTGCCCCTCCTGTGAGGCCAAAAACATCACTATAACCGCAGCGATGGGCGAACAATTCCCCTGCGAACACTGCGGGGAGACGATTTATTTCACCGATATATTTCGTTTTCACGAAGTAGTAAGCGACGAAGTGGGTGCGGGTGGAATCATCGGGTATACGATAGCGTTGCTGGAACAGATGCTGATCGTTCATTTAATAAAGACCATACTGGAGATCAGACCCGAACTGCTCAAAAGAATACTGTTCATCAAAGACGGTCCCCTTGCTTTCTTTGGGCAGACGGCCAATCTCCATCAGCCGATGCGCCGGCTGATCAAATTCCTATCACGGCAGGACAAAAACGCCGGTAACATCTATATCGTGGGTATTGAAAAATCAGGGGCATTTGTAGACCATGCCAATGAAATCAGGGATAAACTCCGGCCCGGGCAGGCATTGATTATCGATAATGAATATATTTACAAATATATCATACCCGGCAAGGCCGACCCAAACAAGCCTTACGGCAGCAGTACCTATTACGGGAATAAAGTGATCTTTCGCACCCGGGAGGATAAGCTCTACGTACTCACCCTGCCGACTCCGGAAATGACGGGAAACCCGGCTTTAAACGATTTCCCTGGATTCTTCATCATCCTCGATAATGTTGCAAGGCTTAAATGCGACATGTATGACGATGCCTTGATACCGGTGGCTCTGGTAAACAAACTCGTATCCCTGTCCCAACACCCCAGTATTACTCTATTGGAACAATACGCGAAGGGGAAAATAGGATAAATTATTACCTCTGGTATGCCGTGCCCACCGCTGTGGAAGTATCTAAGGGGAAGAAAAAATCCCATCAGCTGGAGGAAAGAAGCAGCGGTTAAATAGAATAAAAAACGTTGAAGGAAATAACAACAATTAAAGCTTGGAGATTACGGGCGATATATCAGGATTTTTTGGATATAACCGGTATTCAACCGGTTTAAGTTTTTTTATGAAACCTCGATAGAAATAAACGAGAAGACAATATACCGTCCTTTTCTTCACCGGTGCCTTTGCCGCTATATGAAAGAAGCGCAAATATTTATGCTGGGGCAAGAGATCTGTGTAAGGTATTAAGCTGCCCGGTATCCCGGGTATCCGGGCGGCTTGATATAAACAAAAAACGGCGGGAACGGATGCCCGCCAGAAAAAATCAACAAGGAGGTAATGTGTAAATGAGGATTAACCACAACATTTCGGCACTTAACACTTATCGTCAGTTGTCGGTTAACAACATGATGGCGAGTAAGTCGCTGGAAAAGCTGTCTTCTGGCCTTAGGATCAACCGGGCGGCAGATGATGCGGCGGGGCTGGCAATCAGCGAGAAAATGCGTGGACAGATTCGGGGACTGAACCAAGCCGTGCGCAACGCCCAGGACGGCATCTCCCTCATCCAGACGGCAGAGGGCGCCCTGAACGAGACCCACAGCATTCTTCAGAGGATGCGCGAACTGGCGGGACAAGCAGCGAACGACACATTGACCGCTGACGACAGGTACCAGATTCAGAAGGAAATCAACCAGCTGACGGAGGAAGCACAAAGGATCGGGGTAACGACGGAGTTCAACACACAGAAGCTTCTTGACGGTACATATGATTCCAAAAACTTCCAGATCGGTGCCAATGAGAGCCAGACTCTGACCGTAAGCATCAGTGATATGAGAGCAGCAAATGTGAGTTCTACCGGATCTGTAAGCGTAGGAGCTCTCAGCATCACTACAACTGGAGCTGTAAGTGCAACCATTGGAGGTACATATATTGCATCTGTCAATAACATCAGCTTAGTATATATTAATTCAACTGGTGCCATGGCAACTACAAGTGGTTATGCCGTGAGTGTCATGAGCCAAACGGATGCCAATGCCGCAATCACCACATTCCAAAAAGCGATTGACACGGTTTCCACAGAGCGCGCCAAACTCGGTGCTTACCAGAACCGCCTCGAGCATACTATCAACAACTTAGGCACTTCGGCGGAGAACCTTACTGCCGCTGAGTCGCGCATCAGAGATGTGGATATGGCCCAGGAGATGATGGAATTCACGCGGCTCTCCATCCTCCAGCAGGCTGCCACCGCCATGCTCGCCCAGGCCAACCAGCAGCCGCAGATGGTGCTACAGCTTCTCGGCAGATAAGTGGTACATAGTTGGGAGGGCTCCTGGAACCCGGGGCCCTCTTTCCAATTCTTGTGGCAACTCCCAGGTTATGACCTAGAGCAAGCCTTTGAAGCGAATTAAAAACGGGTGGATCAGAGGCCTTAGCCAGGCCAATAAATTATTTAGCCGTTTGCGGGTACTGCGGGTTATGTATAGATTACAAGAGATATCGACTGGCGGTTACTGAGATATGGGAGGGAAAACCAGTGCACAATGCCCAGGTGAAGTGTCGCTTTCTTCTCCTTGACGGCTCTGAAAAAGAAGTGGCAAGGATTCTCCGAAAGGCAGGCATCGAGAAAAGTGAGGTTCTATTTCCGCTATTTCCCGATTTTACCGCTTCACGGCGCACTGTCTGGTGGGCGTGCGCGGCCCGGCTTTTCAATGAATTTGTTTCAGCAGGCGGAAAAGAAGATAAGCTTTTCTACTGGGGGCCCCGGCGCTTCCTGCGACTTTTCCTAAAGGAAGTTTCTAGCGGGGGCGGTTCTACGCCGATTTTCTGGTCACACTGGGAACGCTCTCGCGAAGGCGATGTGATGAGATTTTACGGGGCCCTCGGCGTCAGCCTGCCTGCAGATGTGAAACTATCAACACTTCCCACTTACCTCGGCAACCGGTTCTTTAAAGAGATCCTCGAAAGAACCCTTGATGAAGCCGGGTATAAGTTAATGTGCTGTGGGAAGCCGTGGCCAGCCCCCGAGGAGGAACTAAGGATATCCAAAGGAAGCCAGAAGATCACGTTGGCGATAATTGTCAAGAACGAGGAGGAGTTCCTTGCCGGGTGCCTGGAACAGGCGCTTCCTTTTGTCGATGCCATCGTGATCGTCGACACCGGTTCCCAAGACCGCACGCCGGAGATTGCCGCGCGTTACGGAACTCACATCGTGCGTCACGAGTGGTGCTCGGATTTCGCCGCAGGGCGTAACGCCTACCTCGAGGAGATCCGGGAAGGCTGGGTTCTTACCCTCGACGCCGACGAATACCTGACCACGGAGGCCGGTGTCTGGCTGCGCCGCCAGGCCGAGCGGGGCGAGCCGAAGGTCTATTACCTACGCACCTACAATTACCACAACGAACTCCTTGCCCACTTTACCGACCAGGCAAACGTAAGGCTCTTCTGGCGCGCTCCTGATGTCCGCTACACCGGGGAGATCCATGAGCAGCTAATCACCTCTCTCCCGCGCGAGCTTTTCGGCGGCCCTTACGTTATGCACTACGGTTATCTTCCCAGTGTCATGAGCAAGAAGCAGAAACTCTCTCGCAACGTGGAGATTCTGGAGGAGGTCACGGAGAAGAAGGAATATCCCTTTGACTGGTACAACTATGGACTGACCCTTCTCGCTACTGGGAAGCCAGCCGAGGCCCTGAAGATCCTTGAGCACTATCTCAAAGTTGAGTCTCCGGATGCTGTCGAAAAACGTCCCTCTGCCTTCTGGCAAGCAGCACGGGCGGCCTTAGCCTGCGGGAAGATGGAGCTGGCCCTGGAGTACGCCGAAAGAGCGTGTGAAGTCCCTCTGCCCGATAGCTATTTCACCAAAGCTCAGGTTTTGGAGGCTCTGGGTCGGACGGAGGAAGCAATTACGGCCTACCGGGAGGCCGCTGCCCTGTCGGATCCCCCGGCAAGCCTCTATCAGATCTTCAATCAGACAGATACTTCCATCAAACTCTGGCGCGCCCGCCTTGCTGCAGCGTCTCTGCTGGAAAAGGAGAAAAGGTACGCGGAAGCCGAGCGTGAGTACAAGCAGGTTCTCGAAAAAGATACAACCAACATCTTTGCCCTCCTTGGACTTGCCCGCACCAAGCGCCTGCAGGGCAGAAATCGGGAGGCGCTTAAATGGGCAGAACGAGCTGTAGAAACGAGCAAAAGTGTTTTAGAGACGCGGGCCGAGTACCTTGAATGCCTGATTTCTCTCGGGGATCTCGAGGCAGCCAAAAGCTTTGCCGAAACAAGTGTGAGGGAGTCCCGCGCCTTTTCCGGACTGTATTTGCGCCTTGCCCAGGCGCTGCAATCTGCCAGGCGATGGCACGAGGGGATGTTGGTTTCAGAGAAATACCTGGAATTTGAACCGGATCACATACCTACCTTCCTAATTTATTCCCGGTGCCTCTGGAACACCGGCCGGTGGGAAAAGGCGCAGCAGGTTCTTGACAGGGCGATAGAACTCGCTCCTGAGGATGCAGAGGTCGCCAATTGCTACGGGTCTTATCTCCTGGCGCGTGGACTTACTGATGGAGCAAAAGTGTATTTCGAGAAAGCTCTTTCCCTGGACCCGGAAAACGGTGGAGCCAGGCTGAACCTTGCCCGGGTTCATGTTTTGCAGGGTGATGTTGAGGCTGCACTTTTTCTTGCACATCCCCTGGTAGATTTGGGGGAAGATAACGGTTTCAAAGCGGAGGCGCGCATATTTTCGGCGAGATGCTTGATTGCAACCGGTTCTCCTGAGCTGGCAATCCAATTGCTGGAGGAAGAGGGCGATTTTCAGGATGCTACCTTAAAGCAGGAAGCGTGGCTCGTGAAGGGCAATGCCTTGTATGCCCTCGGTATGTACCTCGAGGCTGTCAACAGCTACTGGGAGGCCTTCAGGTTAAATCCCGAGGATTCAGAACTGCTTTTCCGTATTGCCTTGACCATGATCAAGCTGAACCGTTTGGAAGATGCTGAAAACGCCCTTCTGCGCCTTCAGGAAATCGATCCCTCCTATCCCGAGTCTAATAAATTGCTAAGCTTAATTCGCATACAAAGAGACCTCATAAGCCAGTAATGGTAGGTCGGGAGGCATAGAGCACAATCATGCAAAAAACAATTCTAATCGGATCTCCTATAAGACAAAAACCAGAAATTCTGGAATTATTTTTAATTTCACTTCGAGCATTGAAGAAAAAAGGTTACTCGATTGCTTATTGTTTTGTTGATGATAACGATGATGAACGTTCCTCACATCTTTTAGAACAGTTCAGGGTAGAAAAAGGAGATCCGGTCAACATTTTCAAGGTAGAGCCATATGAAAGTTTTGTAAGGGATGAAGTAACTCACCACTGGACGAATAAAATAGTTTGGCGGGTTGCTGCTCACAAAAACAGGATTATTGAATACGCGCTGGCCAATGAATTCGACTATCTATTCCTTGTCGATTCTGACCTTCTTCTCCATCCACATACTCTGGTTCAGCTGGCGAACTCGGGAAAAGAGATTATTTCAGAAATTTTTTGGACCAAATGGCAGCCGGACATGCCCGAACTTCCACAGGTTTGGGGGTGCGATCATTATACTTTGTATGAACTTGCTCCGGGCGAGAGGCTTTCCCCTGATCATGCCCGGCTTCGCCAGCAGGAGTGGTTGGAAAAGCTCAGGAAACCGGGAGTGTATCGAGTCGGGGGGCTAGGGGCATGCACGCTAATTGCTCGTCCTGTGTTTGAGAGAGGCGTTAATTTTTCACCACTTTATAATCTGTCTTTCTGGGGGGAAGACCGGCATTTTTGCGTGCGGGCAATTGCAAATGGTTTTGAGCTTTTTGTTGATACACATTTTCCTGCATTTCACATTTATCGAGTTTCGGACATTCCAAAAGCAAAGGAATACCTTGCTGAAAATGGCATTAATCGTGAAGACAATTTAAATAACATCTGTCATCATTTACTCCATCAGGCACATCAGGCACTTGTATATTATGGGACAACTGACTTTTATAAACACGACTTAACGGCCGGTTTAGAATACTTTGCTCCGGAGACCCGAAGTGTAATATTTCAGGAGAGGGTTAAGTGCAAAAACGAAATAGAACAGGATTTCCTCATGACTTATACCGAAGTTTCTAATATGGTACCGGGTAGCATTACGAGCGATTCTGCTCTTGTTAAAGCTAAGGTTAGAAATTTCGGTCTGCACCATAACCGTAACTTTATGAATGAATTTGAGGCAAGAATTTATTTCCGAAAGTATAATGAGAACGAATGGTTGATTGAATCCATCGATTTCAGTCCCGAAAAAAACACCAGCAAGCCTAAAAAGCTGCTCTGGTGGAGCCAGCGAACAGCTAGACCAAGAGGAAACCGGATCACACTGGCAATGGTGGTCCGGAACGAAGCAAATCGGTATCTGCACATTGTACTCGATCAGGCCAAGAGCATTGTAGACGAGGCTGTAATCATAGATGATTGCAGCACTGATGATACACCTGATCTGATTAGGGAAACTATTAAGGATGACATTCCCCTCAGGTTGATCTGCAACAAAGAACCGTTGTTTGAAAATAACAAATCCCGTCTCAGACAGGCGTTATGGGAGGAAACCATTAAAAACAGGCCCGACTGGATTTTATGTCTTGATGCGGATGAATTATTTGAGGATAAAGCCGTAAATGCACTAAGGCAGATGGTTAATCAGGAAGAATTCGACTACTTTTCTTTCCGAATTTACGATTTTTGGGACGAACGTCATTACCGGGAAGAACCGCTCTGGTCTGCCCATCTCAGATACTATATTCTGTTAGTTCGCTACCAAGCCAATTTCAATTACACTTGGAACCAGAACCCTCTCCACTGTGGCCGTTTTCCGTCGAATATTGCTTTGTTGCCGGGGATTCAAAGCCACTTGCGGCTTAAGCACTTAGGATGGATGAACCCTCGTGACCGTTTGGTAAAATACCTACGATATAGACGGCTGGATCCAGATGGTATTTACGGAATCAAAGAACAATACGAATCAATTCTTGATCCCTTTCCTCGTCTTGTCCAATGGCAGGAATAAACAGAAAAGGAGGAGAGAGAACAGAACGGCCTTATATGCTATTGATCGCCTTAATTCAAAAATAAAATTTTCGGTTATATGATAAACCAAAATTCTTAAGGGCAAATTGCTTGCTTCATTGCTCAGGCCCTATGAAGCTGGGTGCAATCTAATAAGAAGTTGCTTTGTAAGATTAGGAGTGTGGTGACGTAAGCATGAATCAGAGAGCTATTTGGGATGCTATCTGGTCAAAACCAGGTCACCCAGAATGGGACCCATTGTCGGAACAAATTTATTTAACTTTGTTGCGTGAATATGGTTCTCCAGCGGGGCTTAAGATCCTGGAGGCTGGTTCGGGATCTGGGCGAATTTCGTTGCGGTTAGCCTGTAATGGTGCAAGTGTAATTCTTGTTGATTATTCTGAAAAAGCTATCTTACTCGCGCAAGAAGCCTTTAAGGCAAAAGATTGTTCAGCTGAGTTTATTTTGGCGGATATAACAGAGCTACCTTTAGCCGATCAAAGTGTTGATATTTCATGGAATTCGGGTGTTTTGGAACATTTCTCTACCTCTCAGCAAATAGAAGTTTTGAAAGAAATGAAACGAGTAACAAAGCAAGGAGGAAAAATAATAAGTTTTAACCCAAACGCACGTTGTCTTCCATATCGAGTAGGTAAATATGTGGCTGAAATAACTGGCTCGTGGCCGTATGGAATAGAAAATCCGGTCACTACTTTAAGCGCAATCTGTGAAAAAGCGGGTATTCGGTTGGAGAAAGAATATTCGATTGCTCTTGTTGAAAGCTTAGATTTCCTCTGTTTTGTTCCTAATTCCGGCTATGTAAGATCAGCAATGGAAACTTTTTAAAAAGCCTCTCTAAAGAAGAAACGGAGCTTTTCCCCGGATATCTTTTGGTTTCTGTGATGTTATGTTAACTGTGTTGATATGTTGAGATATCCGATAAGGAGTTGAAGCTTCTTTGAAAAATGTTGCCCATACTTTGCCCTTTTTAATTAGAAGCCATCAGGATCTGACTATGGCGAGTTTGTGTTTCCACAGTTTATCAAAAAGTGATCCAGGAGCACTGGTTGTTTTATATAATCAGGGAGGTTTAAGTAACCAAGAATTACAATTATTTCTTAGAAACTATGATTTGCAGGTTCAGATTTTGGGTGATGGTAAAAATGTGGGAATAGCTCCGGCAAGGATGGCCTGTTTCGTATTTATATGGGAAAATTATCCCAGTATTGATTATATTTCCGAGATTCATGTAGATATGATTTTTCCGAAAAAATGGGTTTGCAAACTGGTAGACTTTTTAGAGAATACAGAAGAACCAATGATCTGCCCGGGGATTTTAACATTGGGCGGGGAACTCCACCCGGAAGGAAAAGGTACCCCTGTGATAAAACAAATACCGTTAGGCAACCATGATCAAATGGATGAACTTCTTTGCTCGTTTACATCCAATGGTATTGTGGAGGGCTTTGTTCATCCAGTTTTGCATAAATCGAAAATATTAAAAAAAATAGGGGGTTATGATCTCAGGTTTTTAAAAGGGAAGCAAGGGTATGAAGATGATGTTTTATTACTAAATTATAGATATTTTATGGGGACGCGGTTTAATTGGCGGCCAAAATGCTTATTAAGCGTTAGAGTTTTCCATGCTACTCTATTCCAGCGTATGTCACTTCCTGGAAAAGAGAAAGACTTTGAGCAAAACTTGAGGGGTTTAATTTATCAATTTGGCCTCAAGGGCTTAATCGAGCTTTGCGAAATTCACCAAGATAATACAGAATTTCCTCACTTAGTAGAACATATGACGAACTCTTTTTAATAAAAACAATCCCAGAGGATAGTTTATATTTATTCTCATGCATTTTACCAAATAATCCACAACATTAATATCGATATCGGTTTTTACTTGACAATTTAGAACAGAAACAGAGAAACGTGCAATACAACAAAGTTCAATTTTTTGAGACTTAGCAAACGCAAGCTTCATTATTATTGTTATTATTTGGGAATTGTTCGAATTCCTTTTGTATGTGCAGGAGGCGAGCATAATATTCAAGTCTGTTGTGTTGGTCTACTAAGATCCCACATAGTGGCCCGCCTTGATAGTGATTTTGATAAAAATTCGGGCAAGGAAGGCAGCTTTTTTGAGGAAAGGCAGATTGAAGAGGGGATGTATTTTTTGCCCCGGCGAAGTTGTCCGGCAAAAAGGGAGCCGTGAATCACCCCGATGGTGTCCGGTGAAAACAAAAAAGAACGCACGTTTATAGTGGAGTTTTGGGCCAAATTCTTTGGTGTTTTGCGGTGGGTGTCGCCTTTTCAGCTGCTTTGTCTGCTTGTCCGGAGACGGCCTACATACCTTTTTGTGGACGCCTGGGTCCTGGGACACCTGTTGGCTTCACTCCTGGCCGTGATTTACGTTAGGTTTTCGGATGCCAATGCCTTCTGGTATTTTATTTTGTTTTACTCCTACCTTCGGGTGTTCGAGATCATCGTCTACCAGGTCAACGTCCTTCTGTTCGACGAACATAGAGCCTCTCGGCGCGGACAGGACTACTACCTGCGGAGCTACCGGCGCACCGTTCTCCTGCTGCTACATAACTACTGCGAGATCGTCTTCTGGTTTGCGGCATCCTATCTTGTCCTGGCCGGCCAGTTCAGCTTCGGAAAGTTTCACGGGTCGCTGGTCGGTATGATATACTCCAGCTTCGCGGTGATGACCAATATGAGCACCGGGGAGATCGGGGCGAAGACCCTGATCGGGCTGTACGTTTTGTGGGCCCAGTCGCTGATCGGCCTTTTCATGACTCTGATCAGCCTTGCCCGGTTCATCTCCATCCTCCCTGCGCCGCGGTCTCTTGAGAAAAGGAAGACGGACCAAAACATCATAAATAACCCTTCTCTTGCAGGTATCTCCTGACGGCATCCCCAACTTCTACCGCTTCTTCCCTTAATTCAAGATATTCATCCTCTGAAAACAAAAAAGCCGGGTTGTAATCCGCTTCCTCCCTGTATTTCATCAGCCTCGAAAAGACTCTAGAGGTCCTTGCAGCAAGGATTCCCGGCTTGACAAAGCGAATCCCTACCAACCTCGATATCCCTTCATGGGTTTTGGGCTCCAAATCCTCCGATAAAAGCAGCGCCCTGAAATGATAAAAAAGATAATAATACAAACGGGAAACAGCATCGTTGTAAAAACCGCCCGCGCTCAAATAGTCCGCAGCATGGAGGAGATTATTTGCCCTGTTGATTTCCTCCCTGATATTTTCTCGCTTGTTCTTGGAATGTAAAACACCGATCTTTCCTTCGCTCGCAGCGAATTGTTACAGAAATTTCATTCCTTAAGCGGGGCAGCTACCAAGCTTAAACCGGGAATGGTATTTTTGCAGGTAAAAGGTTATAATGACCTCTGTGTGAGTGCTATGATCGAACTTGAAAGAGCCATCTCAATTATGCAACGGCTTTCGGCGGAAAAGATGGAGGTCGCTTTATATTTACTGGAACTGCTGGCTTTAAAAGAAGAACTGGAGGCCACGGAAGAAGTGGCCCGCGATTCATAACTGGTTGAAATGATCCGCCGGGCGAGGGATGTGCGGCAGGCAGGCCGGATGAACGAGTTTGTACCATGGGAGAGCCGGCGGAGTGTATGAGGTAAGAATACATCGCAAATTCATTTTATATAGATTAAATTGACAGAAGTATATAGAAACAGATAAGCTAATAATAGCTTAATGGTTAAAATGAGGGCACAAAAATGGAGATCATTTATTCCAAGCATTTTTTAGACCGAAAAAAACTCAGGTTAATTCCAGATGGTTTGGCCGAAAATGTTTTGACTCAAGCTGACGAATATTATTTTGATAACGAGACTAAATGTTATATTGCTGTGAAAAATATTAAATTTCAAGGGAAGGTCAGAAATGTTTCCTTAACTTTTGTAATATCAGATAACAAGATAATCATAATTACTCTCCACCCTCTGAAAAAAGGGCAAAAGGAAAATAGAATCGT
>CADDZD010000027.1 GCA_902812385.1 Clostridia bacterium
ACGGTTGGGCCGTCTCGCTGCTGTTACCTTCTGGCAGACCCTGCGGGATGCGGGCATTCCGGTATTAACCCTTGACCAGAGCGATCTGGAGGCAGCCTGGCGGATACTCAACACTTTTACCGACCAGAGTTTCAGCTTTACGGACTGCACCACTTTCGCAGTAATGGAAAGGCTGCACATTGACAGGGTGTTTACCTTTGACAGACACTTTCTGGTTTACCGCTACGGCCCGGACCGCAGGAGAGCCTTCACATGCGAGCCGCTCACCTGACAGGGCACCCGGGCGGTTTTATAATGCCGCGCTTTAGGTTATAATGGGTTGAGGCATAAAGCCGGCCATTCTGCCGCAATGAAACAGGGCGGGAAATATCATGTGGATAGCGGTTATCTTTTACCTGGCCTGCAGCATCTTCGGGCTGCTTTTCATGAAACAGGGGCTGAACAACACCTCCGTGAACGTCGCCAAGGACGCCCCCTTTTTCACCATCGGCTCGCAGCTCGACCTCAGGGCGGTCATCGGCATCACCCTCTATGCCCTGAGCTTCCTCACCTGGCTGTACCTGGTCAAGAGGTTCAACCTCAGCTACATCTTTCCGATCATCACCGGCCTCTCCTACGTGGGAGTGCTGGCCGTCTCCTACTTCATGCTCGCCGAAAAGTTCAACGCCCCCAAGCTTGTCGGAGCCGTCCTGATCCTGATCGGAGTCCTTCTGATATTCAGAAACAACATCTAGCCGGAAGGAGGGAGAGCCGTGCCGGAAGCAACCTATTCGATTATCGTCCCGGTTTTCAACGAAGAGAAGAACATCCGGCCCAGACAGACAAGGGGACGGTTCTTTTGTCTTGATTTTGTCTTGAACAATTTTCCTTTGGAAGGAAATTGATGCCGGAGCGTGCCCGGATTTGAAGCCACTATTTATCAGTTCCTTGCTGGTAAATTTTTGCCGTGCTAGAATGTTTTCAGGGAGTAACGTTATCCCGGAAGGAGGTGCAGCGCATGGAAATGGCGAGGACGGAGGCGGCCGCCGGCAGGCTGACCTATGAGGATTTCCTGCTCTTTCCCGACGACGGGCGGCGGCACGAGTTGATTGGAGGGGAGCACTTCGTGACGCCATCGCCGAGCACTGCTCATCAAAGGTTTTTGAGAAACTTAGGATTCATTCTTCATCAATTTGTATCTGAAAAAAATTTGGGTGAGGTCTTTTTCGCCCCCCTGGACGTGGTCCTGTCACCCCACGACGTGGTGGAGCCAGACCTGATCTTCATCAGCAACGAGCGGATCGACCGCCTCACCGAAAAAAACGTCCAGGGCGCGCCCGACCTGGTGGTCGAAGTGATCTCCGAGTCCTCCCGACGCCTGGACAAAAAAACAAAGAAGGCCCTCTACGAGCGTTTTGATGTCATCGAGTACTGGCTGGCCGACCCGGAACTGGGCATCTTCGAGATCTACCGGCGCGATGAAGCAAACAAACTGGTGAAAGCCGCCGAATACGAAGATACGGGCAAAATTATTTCCCCGCTATTCCCGGAATTAACCATTGATCTTGAGAACCTTTTTTAATGAGTAAACTGGGAGAAGAGCCAAGACCCAGGTTAGAGGGAGGGCTAAAAATACTACAGCGGCGCTGGGGCATCCCCTTCATCCCGGTCACCCACGACCTGGAGGAGGCGGCCGCCCTGGGGGACCCCCGTCATACCAATGGTTGTAAACAACCTCCCTTCGGTTTCATTACACCAATGTTACCAGAAACTTTTTGTCCCCTCTCCGCTCGGTTCGGTTCTTAGATCGATTTCATCAAACCAGGTGTTCGGAAGGGCCATGGAGATGAGAGGGCTGGCTGAGTTTCTCCATCTTTGCATGGATATTTTCTCAAATTCCCTTTATAGCCCCTCCGACGAAAGGCCTTATGAAGCGCCTTCCAGCTTTTCCATTCCCGCATCTAGGGAGTACAGCGAGATGAAGGAGTAGTCAATTCCTTCTCGGAGTTCATGCGGCGTCTCTAGCTCTTGGGCAATCTACCGCACTTTCCTCCGATAATCTGCGAGCGGACAAAGGCCCTAGTTGGCTCGTCACCCCCGGGTGCCCCGTTCCCCTTGGCTTTCCAGCTTCGGTTATCTTCTCCCATGTTCGTTCAATTCGTGGTTGTACTCTTTGGTTTACCTTCGTCCCTTCGCAACCAGAGAAGCTTTTGACTTCTTTGGCTCAGCATCTCTTGGATGCCGTCCCTTCAGTTTTCCCCCCAGACCGTTACCGGCATTCATTGGCTGAAGGTTCGTCACTACTACGAACTCGTCTGCCACCCTGCACCACTTCTTCTCTCCCTTGCCTCCCAGCTTGTTCGAGCTTACCAAGTTTCCTCTTGGATGATACAGGGCTTCCCCAGTTAAGTCTGCCTACCTGAACATTAACCCGTCCGTCCTAACTCCCCATGTTATCCAGCTTTTGGGCTTTCCCACTTAACGCAAGGTTAGCCACCTGGAGAGCCAACCTCGGTTCGCTTGTGCTACGTTCCATGTTCTTCCTTCGGCTTCCTTCAGACCTCGCCGTTACCAGCAACGCCCTTGCCTACGGATTGTCTTCCCGCTTACTTAGTGACAGGGTTTCTTTCAACCCATCGGCTCAGCAGGCATGCTGGGCGAACGCTAAAAGAAGAGAGGGGCGTATCAAGCCCCTCTTTCTTTAATCAAACCGCTGTGTACCTGTTGCCTTTGTTTTGGTTTTTAGTGCAGCCACCGCTTCCCTTTCAATTTCAGGCTTGAATTTCCTTCTTTTTTCCTCCCGAATGGCCTGGGCTTCCTGATCCGAAATTTTTTCTACCTTCACGGCAGCCAGCTTGTACTGGGGCGTTCCGGTAATGGGGTCGCTTGCCGTTGTCGTCAACTCATTGCCCGAGGCTTCCCAGAAGTGGTAGGAAATGATGACGGTCCTGCGGGGCACCCGTTCCGTAACCCAGGCCCTCGCGGCAACATAGCCACGCCTGGTGGAAAGCTTGATCATGTCTCCATCCTGGATTCCCAGTTCCGCGGCATCCCCGGCGTTGATCTCGATCAGTTCGTGCGGGGCAACCACATTCAGCGGCCAGGACCTCCCGGTCATGGCCCGGGCGTTGTAGTGGTAAACCCTTCTGACGGTGATCAGGCTGAAGGGATATTCCTGATCCGGCAGTTCCCCCAGGGTAGCCAGAAGAGCATTGGGGAACTCCCGGAGCGCTTCCTCCCGGAGCCGGGCAGAATCAAAAAACACAGGGCGGAGTACGGCCTTCCCCGAGGGGGTGGCAAATTTGGCTCCCACATGGAGGATCGGAGTACCCGGGTGGTCTTCGGCGGGGCAGGGCCACTGGATCCCCTTCTCTTGCTCCAGCCTGGCGTAGCTGATGCCGCCGAACATTTCCGGGACAAGCCGGCGGATTTCATCCCAGATCTCCCGGGAAGAGGAGTAATTCATCCCCTGGTATCCCATCTTCCGGGCCAGGGCGCCAAAAATCCACCAGTTAGGACGCGCCTCCCCGGGCGGATCGACCAGTTTCCGGAGAAGCTGGACGCGGCGCTCGGTGTTGACCTGGGTGCCAACCTCCTCGGCCCAGCAGGCAGCTGGAAAGACCACATGGGCAAGGCGGGCGGTTTCGGTGAGGAAGAGTTCGTGGATCACAAAAAGCTCGATGTTTTCCAGGGCATGGATCATGTGGTTGGTATCAGGATCCGTCAGAATGGTGTTTTCGGCCATCACTTCAAGCGCCCGGATCTCCCCGCGCAGAATGGCATCTGGAATCTTTGTCTTGACGAGCCCCGGTTTCGGGGACAGCCTGACCTTCCACTCTTTTTCAAAGCGGGCGCGGTTTGCCTCACTGGCCACCGGGAGATACCCGGTTAGCACGTTTGGCAGGCCTCCCACATCGCAGCCGCCCTGGACGTTGTTCTGCCCCCGGACCGGACAGAGCCCCGCCCCCGGCCGGCCAAGGTTCCCCGTAATCACCGCCAGGTTGGAAAGGGTGACCACGTTCGCGGTCCCGCAGGTGAACTGGGTTACCCCCATGCCCCAGAAAATGGCAGCAGCTTTGGCCCGGGCGTAAAGCCGCGCAGCCTCTACCAGTTCTTTCTGGGGAATTCCGGTCAATTTCTCCACACAGGCCGGGGTGTACTCTTCCACCGACCTGGCCAGGTCCTCAAAACCCTCCACGTGATTCTGGACAAACTCCCTGTCGTAGAGGTTTTCTTGAATGATCACGTGGATGATTCCGTTGATCAGAGGAATGTTGTAACCAACGGGAACCTGGAGGTAAATATCGGCCTTGTCGGCAATCTCGGTTTTACGGGGATCAACAACAATCAGCTTTGCCCCCCGCTCCCTCGCCTTGATAATGTGGCGCCCCACCATGGGGTGGCCCTGCGTGGGGTTATAGCCGATAATCAAGAGCACATCGGAATACCTGCTGATATCCTGCAAAGAGTTGCTCATCGCCCCTGCCCCAACGGTCATCGCCAGACCGGCGACGGAGGGGGCGTGTCAGACGCGCGCGCAAACATCCACGTTGTTGGTTCCCAGCACCGCCCTGGCAAATTTCATCCCGGCGAAGTTGTCCTCATTGGTAACGCGGCCCGAGGTGGTGACATAGCAGGCATCAGGGCCGTGCTCCCGGATGATCTTCGTCAGGCGGGCGGCCACGTAATTAAGGGCCTCATCCCAGGAAACGGGAACAAACTTCCCATCTTTTTTAATTAAAGGAGAGGTGAGCCGGTTCTCGTCATGAACGTGGTGGTAACCATAGTACCCCTTGATGCATAGCTCCTCTTCATTCACAGGATGCTCCGGCTCGGGTTCGACCCCTACAATGCGCCCGTTCTCCACAATTACATAAAGCCCGCACCCGGCGCCACAGTATGGACACACGGTAGGAATTCGTCTGGTCTCTTGCATGAGCACCATCCTTCCTCTAATTCTTCTTCTAAAAGCTTGAAACAAATCCGGCTTCTTTCTTTCATTCGTTCTCTTTCCAAGCTCACCTCCCCTAGATCCAATGCTCCAAAAAAACAAAACCGCCCCGGTGGAAAGAACCGAGGCAGTAGTTCGCCAACCGCTGCGCCCTCCTTTCCACACTGGGAGGCAGGAGCGTTTCCACCCCTACCCTGCCGGCCCGGCAGCCATTGCTCTGCAGCTTTAGGCCACCGAACTCGGAGAAGCGCCATTCATATGGCTTGAAACCCGGAGTTAGTTTGTAAAATTTAATCGTCGTGTTCGCTATAAGAAAAATTCACTGCAAAAAACATGCCAAAAAAGCTAACCTGGCCTCCTGTCCGGGAGACGCCGGCACGCCCTTGAATAAAGAAAAAGACAGCCGCGGCAGGCGTGTTGATATCGTCTTGAAAGATGCCGCCTTCCGCGATTTCGTAACTTTTGCCGGAAATACGGAAAATCGCCCGAAAAACAGGCAGATGAAAAAATTTGGGGAAGGTCTTCTTCGTCCCCCTGGACGTCATCCTGTCGCTCCACGACGTGGTTGAGTGAAGTATTCCCGTTCATTCCACTAGAGTTCTGCAATAAGGTCGCCCATCCGGGAAATGTCGTAGGTACCCATCCCCTCCACCTCCCTGCGGAAATCCGGGGAATGGAGGATGGACAGAATCGCCCGGGCGAAGGGCTTATTCAGGTCCTCCCGGCGGATCACCAGGTCGTAGCGCTCCTTCTGCAGGGGGATAAAGTCGATCCCCTTCACCTGCCCGGCCACCGCCTCGGCACCGAGTCCCACATCGGCCTCCCCCCGGGCGACACAGCTGGCCACCGCCAGGTGGGTCGTTTCCACCCGGTCGTAGCCCCGCACCAGGTGCCGTTCGAGGCCCAGCCGGCGCAGCTTTTCATCCAGCAGGACGCGGCAGCCGGAACCAGGCTCCCGGTTGACAAACCGGACACGGGGTTTGACCAGGTCGGTCCAGCCGGTGATCCCCAGGGGGTTCCCCCCGGCCACGTAAAACCCTGCGGTGCGGTAAACCAGGTTGTAGACGGCAACCGGCTGGCCGGGGAGAATGCGCCTGATGTAAGGAATATTGTACTCGTCCGTGTCACCATCCCAGAGGTGGCAGGTGGCCACATTCGCCCTGCGGTGGTAGAGGGCGAGCAGGCCGTTGATGCTCCCGCTGTGGTTGCGCAGGCAGACGCAGCCGGGAAGCAATCTTTCCAGGTGCCTTTCCAGAATGTCCAGGACGGCATCCTGGCCGCAGATGATTACCGGCTCACGGGAGGGAGCCAGGGGAGAGGGTGCACCCGCGGCGGCCGGTTCCCCGCCGGCTGGTGGCGCCACTCCGGGAGCAGGCTGTACCCCTGGGGAATCATCCCGCGCCCTCCGCTTGAAGGCCTCCAGGTCGGAGGCCTCCACCCGCACCTTGCGCCCGACACGAAAGGCTCTCAGCTCACCCCGCTTGATCAGCTCATAGACCGTGTATTTAGAGATTTTGAGGATCTCGGCCACCTCTCTGGGGGTATAGGAAATATCACCCGGCATTTTCGTTACCCCGTTTGCGCGTATTTTTTATTATTGATTTTAATTATATCAGATATTATAATAACATTTAATAACGCTTATGTTGGTTAATGTTTGTTTGCGTTTGCTTATGTTTGGTGAGAGGAGATATTGTACCCCAGCTTTCTCCCCGGCAGCCGCCCAGTTGGTAGAGCCGGAAGGCGGGCACCACGTTGCGGTGGCAATGGGGAACGTTGACAAGGGATGGAAGTTAAATGAGTCAGGGGGCCATCCCCTGTGACTCATTCAGGCACTCCGAGCCGGACCGCCTAAACCGGCGGGCATGGCGGCCGGCCGCCAGGGTGTAGCTGGAAACGGCTGCGCCTCCCGTTTGGAAAGGAGTGAAGGGTCATGAATCGTGACTTTCTCTGACCGGTTGGCACTGCTGTCACCCCGGCCGGCGCCGGCGCCGGCGCCACAGTGCGGCTGGTCTTTTCTTTTGCCCTCGCCATGAATCAAGGGGACGGTTTCCGTTGCTCATTTGCAGTTCCTCGATCATTACCTCATCCACCTCTCCGTTCCCTCCAACCGGGGCGAGCCAGCCCATACATCCAACACGCATTCTGCACCGGGGGGTCAATTCCGGGGACAAGTTCGGGCAGCAACCGGCTGCCACTACATGCAGGATAATCCGGAGGAAAAGGAACCGGTCCCCGGTGATCAGTTGAACGAAGGGCTGCCCGAGCGGCACGGGGCCCCGGAGTGGCATCTTCGTTGTCGTCATCTCGGAAGGCAAGAGGCAAGCACCGTACAGGGCTTTCGTATTGTTGTTTATTTCCAAAAGAAAGAGGGGGAAACGGATGCGCACTTTTGAAGAAGACCTTGAGGCCGCGGTGGCCTACCACGGGCACCTCTGCTCGGGAATGGTGCTAGGGGTCAGGCTGGCCCGCCTGGCGCTGCGCCGGCTGGGGATCGACGATCCCCTGCACTACCGCGACCTGATCGTCTATGTGGAAATGGACCGCTGTGTGGCCGATGCCGTAAGGGTGGTAACCGGCTGCAGCCTGGGGCGGCGACGCCTGAAGTGGATCGACTACGGGAAGCCGGCGGCATCCTTTGTAGATCTGTTAACAGGCAAGGCGGTGCGGGTGGCCGTGGCCGGCGATGCCCCCTTCCCGGGGGAGGGGGAGGATGTGGTGGCCTTCTGGCAGGCCATCCCCGATGAGACCATCTTCCGGTGCCAGGACATCTCCATCGACATTCACCCCGACGACCTCCCCGGCAGACCACGGCACATGGTCAACTGTCAGGGCTGCGGGGAACAGGTGCTGGACGGACGGGAGGAGGCCGCTGGCGGCAGGATTCTGTGCCGCTCCTGCGCCCACGGCTCCTACTACCGTTCCCTTTGATGCCCGGGAGGAGGTTGCACCCATGTGGGAAATCTATGACGACCTGATCGCCGCCGTCCCCCCGGACCTGACGGTGGAGGAATGCCTGGTGGGGCTGCACTGGACCCTGGTCCGCGCCAGGACCGTGGGCCTGGCCATGACCCCCCAGGAGGGTACAGGCACTCTCTCCCTGGCCGGGCGCATGGCCGGCATGCCGGTGCGCCGGCTGGCCGAACTGATCAAGTCGTGGAACTTCTTCGATGCCACCGTGGGCCTGGCCGCCATCAACTCGGTGCTCAACACCCCGGAACAAGTGGAGAGACTGTCAGGCCGGCCGCTGGCTATCCAACCGCAGACCAACGCCTTCGCCCATTTTGCCGGGCTGGTGAGGGGGAAAAGGGTGGCGGTGATCGGCCACTTCCCGGATCTCGAGGCCCTGGCCACCACCTGCCAACTCTCCATCCTGGAGCGCCGCCCCCAGCCCGGGGACTACCCGGACCCGGCCTGCGAGTATCTGCTCCCGCAGCAAGATTGCGTCTTTATCACCGCCACCACCCTGGTAAACAAAACCCTCCCCCGCCTGCTGGAACTCTGCCGCCACTTCTTTACGGTACTGGTGGGGCCCAGCACCCCCCTGACCCCCATCCTGTTCCGGTACGGCATCGATGCCCTGGCCGGGAGTGTGGTCACCAACCCCGCCTCCCTCCGGCAGGTGGCACAGGAAGGGGGCACCCGGGAGATCTTCCGGAGGGGTGCCCTGATGGTGCAGATCGGCAGGGATGAGGTAGAGGAGGTGCGGAAAAATGGCACCGCTCCGGTTGCCGGCTGCAAATAGCAGCACAACGGCGGGCACTGCGGCGTCGCCCCGGTCAAGGCTGCCCAGGCTCCAACCGGAGGTCGGGGAAGCCGCAGCCGGGCGGCAGGGTCGGGAGGCCGGTAGCCGGGCGGGATGGCGGACCATGCTGCTCCTGGGCACCCTGCCGGTGCTCGCCTTCATCCTCTCCTTTGCCTGGGGCCGCTATCCCGTGTCCCCCGGGGAGCTGCTCACCGTCCTGGCGGCCAAGCTCCTCCCCCTTCCCCATACCTGGCCGGCCACCCTGGAGACGGTGGTGTTTCAGGTGCGCCTCCCCCGCATCATCGCCGCCATGCTGGTGGGGGCATCCCTCTCCACCGCCGGTGCCGCCTACCAGGGAATGTTCAAAAACCCCCTGGTCTCGCCGGACATCCTGGGAGCCTCTGCCGGGGCGGGCTTCGGGGCGGCCGTCGCCATCTACTTCTCCCTGGGGATCGTGGGGATCCAGGTTTCCTCGTTCCTCTTCGGTCTCCTGGCGGTGCTCCTGGCCTGCAGCCTCAGCACCAGGATACGGCACGACCCCGTCCTGGTCCTGGTGCTGGCCGGCATTTTGATCGGAACCCTCTTCACCTCCGGGACATCCTTAATCAAGTACCTAGCCGACCCCTATGAAAAGCTGCCGGCCATCACCTTCTGGCTGATGGGAAGCCTGGCGGCCATCTCCTCCAAGGATGTCCTGGGTGTGGTGGTACCCGTGGTGGCCGGGCTCATCCCCCTCCACCTGCTCCGCTGGCGGCTCAATGTCCTCTCCCTGGGGGAGGAGGAGGCCCGTGCCCTGGGGCTGGACACCGGCCGGCTGCGGATCGTGGTGATCCTCTGTGCCACCCTGATGACCGCCGCCTCCGTCTCGGTCAGCGGAATGATCGGCTGGGTGGGGCTGATCGTCCCCCACCTGGCGCGGGTGGTGGTGGGGCCCAACTACCGGGAGCTGCTCCCCGCCTCCATCCTGATCGGGAGCGCCTATCTCCTGCTGGTGGATGACCTGGCCCGGGGGCTGGCCTCGGCCGAGATCCCCCTGGGGATCCTGACCTCCATCATCGGTGCTCCTTTCTTCCTCTACTTACTGCTCCACGCCAGGAGGGGATGGGTATGAGTCTGCAACTACAAGACCTCACCTGCGGCTACGGTAGCCGGCCGGTGATCAGTCACGTCTCCCTGGAGGTACACCCGGGAGAGGTCCTGTGCCTGCTGGGGCCCAACGGCTCGGGAAAAACCACCCTCTTTAAAACCATCCTGGGGCTGCTGAAACCCCGGCATGGTAGGGTTCTCCTGGACGGCGCCGATACCGGCAGCTGGTCACCCCGGGAGCTCGCCCGGGTGCTGGGCTACATCCCCCAGGCCCACACCCCTCCCTTCCCCTTCAGGGTTCTGGATGTGGTGCTGATGGGGAGGACCGCCCACCTGGCGGCCTTCGCCTCACCGTCAGAGGAAGACCTGGCCATCGCCCGGCAGACCCTGGAGACCCTGAATATCGCCCACCTCCAGGACCGGGTCTATACGGAGATCAGCGGCGGGGAGCGGCAGCTGGTGCTCATCGCCCGGGCGCTGGCCCAGCAGCCCCGCATCCTGATCATGGACGAGCCCACCTCCAACCTGGACTTCGGCAACCAGCTGCTGGTGCTGAGCCAGGTTCGGCGCCTGGCGCAAATGGGACTGGCGGTGGTGATGGCCTCCCACTTCCCGGACCACGCCTTTCTCTACTCCAGCCGGGCGCTCCTCCTGAAAAAGGGGATGGTGTTCGCCCTGGGTAGGCCGGAGAACACCGTCACCGAAGAGAGCCTGCAAAGGCTTTACGGGGTCGAGGTGAAGATCATCAGGGCACGCCTCCCCAACGGGGAGGAAACCAGGGTTTGCGTTCCGGTGACCGGAGCGGGGGGCGCCACCCGGCCGGAGGCAGCCGGGGAGGTGGGAGAAGCGGTTCCGGCAACGGTGGAAACAGCCGGTGCACCCTGTGTTATAGCTTGACATCGGCAATTTCCAGCGGGGTTTATTAGCCCGGCAACGGTGGAAACAGCCGGTGCACCCTCTGTTATAGCATCTTCGCTCAGCCGCTGAGCATGCTTCAGATGGAGCCGCCATAGTGCATAACGGTCGGATTCAAACAATATCTAGTGTCGGGGGCAGGCAAGTCTTGACGTTATGTGAACAACGTTTCGTAATGGAGGGAAGAATGAAAATGTTGAAACAGCGAAAAACAGCCCTTTGTGTGAGCCTCTGGCTGGTATTTGTCCTGTTATTCGCCACCCTGGCCGGGTGTACCGGGAAAAGGAAGCAGCCGACCAGCGGCACTCCCCCCACCACCCGCACCATCGTGGACATGACCGGGAGGAAGGTAACCGTCCCCGGACAGGTGAAAAAGGTCTTCAGCACCAGCCCGGTGGGGACCATCATGGTCTACACCCTGGCCCCGGAGAGGCTGGCCGGGTGGAACTACGTCCTGAGCCCGGTGGAAAAGCGGTTCATCCTCCCCAAGTACCAGCAGCTTCCCAACCTGGGCGGCTGGTACGCCAAGAACACGGGGAACAATGAAGAGATCTTAAAGGTACACCCGGATGTGATCATCTCCATGGGCTACACCGACCCCACGGCGGTCTCCCAGGCCGACCGCATCCAGCAGCAACTGGGGATCCCCGTGGTAATGGTGGAGGGGGAACTCAAGCAACTGGACCGGGCCTACGAATTCCTGGGAGATCTTTTAGGGGTGCAGTCACGCGCCCGGGAACTGGCCGCCTACTGCCGGCTGACCGTCGGTGAGGTGGAGAGCAAAGCAAAAGAGATCCCGGCGGAGAAGCGGGTGCGGGTCTACTACGCCGAGGGGCCCAAGGGACTGCAGACCGAGGGGAAGGGCTCCCGGCACATCGAGGTGCTGGACCTGGTGGGGGGCCTGAACGCCGCCGATATCCCTGGAAAAGGCGGCACGGGCATGTCGGAGGTTTCCCTGGAACAGGTGCTGGCCTGGAACCCGGAGGTGATCCTGACCTGGAACGACGCCCAGGGCGGGCCCTACCGGATCATCACCACCGACCCCAAGTGGCGGGGAATCAGGGCGGTGAAGGACGGCCGCGTCTACCAGGTGCCCCACAGCCCCTTCAACTGGTTCGACCGTCCCCCTTCAGTAAACCGGCTCATCGGGGTGAAGTGGCTGGCCAATCTCCTCTACCCCGATGTCTTCAAGTATGACATTGTTAAGGAGGCCAAAGAGTTTTACGCCAAATTCTACCACTACAACCTCACCGACCAGGAGGCCAGGGACCTGCTCGCCCACTCCCGGTCCAAATGAGCGGACAGAGGGGCGGTACCTCCGGCCCCCACACCTCTCTGGCCGGTTCAGAGCAGAATCATGCCAACAGGGATTAATGGGGAACAATGGAGTCGAACACTGCCGGCGGATCAGGGGAGAGGGGGGAAGAACCGGTTTCTCTGTCGTTTCCCATGGGGTAGTATGATAACTTAAATAACAAAGGAGCGTGAATTTATGAAAGGTCATTGGAAAAAGCTGGTGGCAGGTGTGTTGTTGGCACTGCTGGTAGTATTGCCGGCAACAGGATGCGGCCACCAGAGCGGCAAGCCGAGCACCGGGGTGCCGCAGAAGCAGAAAGAAGTTAGCGTCTCGACAGCCATCAGCCTGAAGGATGCCCTGGAGCAGATCAAGAATGATTACAGTAAGCAAGAGCCGGGCGTAAAGCTCACCTACAACCTGGGCGCCTCCGGCAGCCTCCAGAAACAGATCGAGCAGGGAGCCCCGGCCGACCTGTTCATTTCCGCCGGAGCCAGCCAGATGGACCAGCTGGCCGCCAAAGGGCTGATCGATACCGCCAGCAGGATTACCCTGCTGGGCAACGAACTGGTACTGATAACTCCTAAAAACGGCCCTGAGATCAGGGATTTCAGTGATCTGGCCGGACCGGCGGTGAAAAAGATCGCCCTCGGCCTGCCGGACACCGTACCGGCCGGCAAGTACAGCCAGGAAACCCTGCTCAACCTGAAGCTGTGGGACAGGTTGCAGCCCAAACTGGTCATGGCCAACAATGTGCGCCAGGTGCTCACCTATGTGGAAACCGGGAATGTGGATGCCGGTTTTGTCTACCGCTCTGATGCCCTGATGGGCAAAAACATCCGGGTTGCCCTGGCCGTTCCGGACAACCTGCACAAGCCCATCGTCTATCCGGCGGCGGTGCTGAAAAACGCCAAACAGAAGGAGGCAGCCCGGAAGTTCTTAAACTACCTGGCCTCACCGGAGGGGATGCAGGTTTTCGAAAAGTACGGCTTCAGGCCCGTCAAGAAGTAGTGGGAGCAACCCGGGGAAGATCGGATAAGCGGGCGCAGCCGGCCAACAGAATAGGTGCCAAGGAGAAGTTCCAGGTAACACCCACGAACAGTGGTAAGATATATTCCAAAGAATACTGCAGTAAGGAGTGGAACCATGCCTGATGAAAAAGTCCTAATCCCGGTCCTCCTGTCCCTCCGGGTAGCCGTGCTGGCGGTGGTGCTGGCCTTCATCGCCGGGGTCCCCGTGGCCCGGCTCATGGCCGGCCGGGACTTCCCCGCTAAGGAGGTGGTGGAAGCCATCCTCACCCTCCCCCTGGTGCTCCCCCCCCACGGTGGTGGGGTTCGGCCTCCTCTTCCTCTTCGGCAAGCATGGTCCCCTAGGCCGGCTGCTGGAACATTTCTGGGGTGTATCGGTGGTCTTCAACTGGTGGGGGGCGGTGGTGGCCTCCACGGTGGTGGCCTTTCCCCTCCTCTACCAGACGGTCAGGGCGTCCTTTCAGTCGGTGGACCGGAACCTGGAAAACGCCGCCCGTACCCTGGGGGCCGGGGAATGGCGGGTTTTCTGGACCATCAGCCTCCCCCTGGCCTGGCCGGGGCTGGTGGCCGGCACGGTAATGGCCTTTGCCCGCGCCCTGGGGGAATTCGGGGCGACCCTGATGATCGCTGGCAACATCCCCGGCCGCACCCAGACGGTGCCCCTGGCCATTTACGCCGCCACCGAGTCCGGAGAAAACCGCACCGCCCTGGTCCTGGTGGGGATCATGACCCTCCTCAGCTTCGCCTTTATCCTGGGGATTAACCTGTGGAGCAGGCGCCGGTTGAAACGCTGGACCATGGAGGGGGAACCGCCCCAGAGCTGAGCAAAGACAAGGGGACGGTTCTTTTGTCTGAAAGACAAGGGGACGGTTCTTTTGTCTGTGTGTTATTTCAGACCACCTTACAGAAACTGATCCTTTTTGGGGCCGGATACCACGACGCCCGAGGTAGCTTTATGGGTCTACCGCTCGCTCCTGATTTAATTTAAGACCGGACAGAACGACGGCTCGCATCAGTACCCGGCCTTAAATAAAGGCTCGTCCAGATCCGTCAGAGGCATTTAATGTTTTACTGGTTATATTCCCCAATGAACCGGGTGACTGCTAGTGGAAAGTCTCCTTAACGTAAACATTGAAAAACAACTCCCCTCCTTCCGGCTCCGGGTGAACCTCCGGGTCCTGAACGAGTTCCTGGTGGTGGTGGGTCCCTCCGGAGCGGGGAAGACCACCATCCTGCAGTGCCTGGCGGGGCTGCAGCGACCGGAAGGGGGAGAGATCGTGTTGAAGGGCCGGGTGCTCTACTCCTGCACCGGCCGGGTCAACCTCCCTCCCCGGCTCCGGCGGGTGGGGTACGTCTTCCAGGATTACGCCCTGTTCCCCCACCTGACCGTGGAGCAGAACGCCGCCTACGGGATGAAAAACCGGCGGAACGGTCTGGAGGTACAGGAGATGCTGGAAATGCTGCAGATCAGCCACCTCGCCCGGCGCTACCCCGGCCAGATCTCCGGTGGGGAGCGGCAGCGCACCGCCCTGGCCCGGGCGCTTCTGGCCGGCCCGGAACTCCTGCTCCTGGACGAGCCCCTCTCCGCCCTGGATTACGAAACCAGGCTCAAGCTGCGGGGAGAGTTAAAGACCCTGCAGCGGCGCTGGGCCATCCCCTTCATCCTGGTCACCCATGACCTGGAGGAGGCAGCCGCCCTGGGGGACCGGGTGGTGCGTCTGGAAAGGGGAGAAGTGGTTTGGATCTCCCCTACCAGGAAACGCCCTGACTGTGCAATCCGGCATGGGTGCGGCACCCATGATTTCCCGTGCCCGGAGAGATAGCTGTGGGACACCGGTAATCCACCATAAGATGACATGGGTATCCAGGAGAACCCACATCCCTGAAACGCCTCCAAGACAGCCTCCGGCAGAAGCGCATCGAAATCCGCCGCCACGATGATCTTCCCCTTGCCGCTCCCCGGAACCCGCCTGGCGGGCCGTTCGCCCACCGGTACCAGACGGGCCACCGGCCTGCCTGCTCTGGCGATGATGACCTTCTTCCCGGCCTGCACCCATGTTAAGATTATTAAGATTAGAAAAATGTGTTTTTGCCTCGTAAACATTCACCTGTTTCGTCACCTGGCTTCACCTCTTGAGTCCATAGACCAGACCTCTGACCAGTCGGGATACGGCAGGCACCTCAGGGTAACATAAAAAGGTTAGATCGCGGAACAGCCCGGCCATGCTTGCTGGCAATTTTTTGCTGTGTTAGAATGTTTCCAGGAAGTAACGCATCCCTGCGAAGGAGGCGAGAACATGGAAATGGCAAGGATAGAGACGGCCGCCGGCGGGCTGACCTACGAGGACTTCCTGCTCTTTCCCGACGACGGGCAGCGGCACGAGTTGATTGGAGGGGAGCACTTCGTGACGCCATCGCCGAGCACTGTTCATCAGAGGTTCCTGAAAAAACTGTTTCGTATCCTTGACGATTACGTATCTGAAAAAAATTTGGGGGAGGTCTTCTTCGCACCCCTTGATGTCATCCTGTCACCCCATGATGTGGTGGAGCCAGACCTGATCTTCATCAGCAACGAGCGGATCGACCGCCTCACCGAAAAAAACGTCCAGGGTGCGCCCGACCTGGTGGTCGAGGTGATCTCCGAATCCTCCCGCCGGCTGGATAAGAAAACGAAGAAGGTCCTCTACGAGCGTTTTGATGTCATCGAGTACTGGCTGGCCGACCCGGAACTGGGCATCTTCGAGATCTACCGGCGCAATGAAGCAAACAAGCTGGTGAAAGCTGCCGAATACGAAGATACGGGCAAAATCACTTCCCCGCTCTTCCCGGAATTAACCATCGATCTCGAGCACCTTTTTTAACAGTCGCAGACAAGGGGACGGTTCTTCTGTATTGCGCTCCTTCATAATATGATGCTTACCGGGTGATAAAAAATGCCAAGAAAGCAAAGAGTTAGAAGCAACAGCGGGTATTATCATATCATGCTTCGTGGAAACGAGAAAAAGGACATTTTTTACAGTGATGCAGATAAACTACGCTTCCTTGAGACAATGTATGAAAAGAAGCAGGGAAATAGATTTTTCTTGCATGCCTTTTGCCTGATGAATAACCATATCCATTTAATGTTAAGTGAAGGAATCGAAGACGTATCCCGAGTAATGAAACGGATCACCGTCAGCTATGTCCATTATTTTAACAAGAAGTATAAAAGAGTCGGTCACCTATTTCAGGATAGGTTTAAGAGTGAGGTGGTAGATCAGGAGAGTTACATCCTGTCGTTAGTAAGATACATACATCAAAATCCGGTGAAGGCAGGCATAGTCGAGAAACCATCTGATTACAGATGGAGCAGCTATAATTGCTACCTTGATGAGAATAATTACTTTGTGAAAATGCTGGATATTGATGTGGTTTTAGGTCTTTTTTCGGAAGATAGAAAAGCCGCAGTGAAGAAATTTGAAGAATATATGAATGAAGATTCGGCTGAATCATTTCTTGACTTGATGGAAGAAGAAGAGGTTATGGATGAAGAAGCAGCAAGCGAGCTTTTCGAAAAGATGCTTAGAGAGCATGGAATTGAAAGTAATAAGGTGAAGACGGAGCTTCCGGATAGCCTGATAAAAGAGTTTAGAACAAAGACCAACCTGCCGATCAGGAAGATCGCTGCTATTACCGGTATAAACAAGGATAAGGTGAATAAAATCCTGAGGAGATAGTTGAAAATTGAAAAAGGACGGTTCTTTTGTCTATGAAAAAATGCAGGATCAAGACATAAGAACCGTCCCTTTGTCTTTTTGTCTTTTTCTTTGTCTCCTTGTCTCCTGTCTCCCCAGACAAGAGAACCGTCCCCTTGTCTACCTTGTCTACTTGTCTAGCGCATGGCCTGGAGCATGTCGTCCACCACCAGAGGCAGTACGTGGGGGAGCATCTTCGGCATCATGTCCTCCATCACGGGCGGGAGCAGCTCCGGCAGCAGCTTTTTCATCGACGGCGGCATCTCCGGGATCTTCTCCTCCATGTACCTCAGGATGTCCGGGAGCACCTTCGGCATGATCTGATCCATCATTTTCGGCATCAGCTTCGGGATCATCGGCTTCATCATGGCCAGCATGGCGTCCTTTACCCCTTCCGGCAGCGCCTTCATGGCACCCATGGGCTTTTTCATCAATTCCGGCATCCCGGCCATCATCTCCGGCATCAGGTCCCGCATCATCTGGGCCATCCCTTCCACGCACATCTGCTTCAGGACCTTGTCAAACACCGTCCAAATCTCCCTTACGTTCCGGTTGGAGTCCGTGGTCTCGTAACCCAGTGCCTCCGCCACGGCGTTGGTGAAGTCACTGACCCGTACCGTTGATTCAACACTATTCCCCGCCACCCGCAGCTGGAACTCGCAGCAGGGGCAGGTGGTGTAGATCATGTCCGTGCCGGCCTCCGTGGCTTCCTTCAGGCGGAGCGCACCGATGGCATCCGAGGTCGGGGTGGGCTCCTTGATCCTGGTCAGGACGCTGCCGCAGCAGAGGCCGTTCTCCCGGCAGTGCTCCATCTCCACGTATTCCAGGCCGGGGATCGCCTGCAGCACCTCCCGCGGCGGGTCGTAGATCCCGCCGTGACGCCCGATGTGGCAGGGATCGTGCCAGGTGGCCTTGTGGTTGAGGGGTTTCCTGAACTTCAGCCGCCCCTCCTTGATGAGGTCCGCGATCACCTCGGAGATGTGCCGGACCTCCACGTTGTACTCCAGGCCGAGCTTTTTCGCCCACTCCCGGTAGTAGTGGTTCAGGTTCACCCAGCAGCCCGGGCAGGAGGCGACCAGCGTCTTGATCCCCCGCCTGTTGATCTGCTCCACGTTTCTCCTGACCACGTCGGCGTAGGCGTCCCACTGGCCGGACATGAACATGGGAGCACCGCAGCACCCCTCGTCCCTGCCCATGTAGACAATGCCAACGCCCGCCTCCTTGAAAATGTGCATGGCGTTCTGGGCGATGTCCGGGATGATGAAGGAGGCGGTGCAGCCCGCCCAGTAGGCCAGTTCCCCGGAGTCCTTGTAGGTGACATCCGCCGGCACCCAGTCGGTCCGGTTCTCTTTCAATGCTGCCCAGATGTTGTTCTGGGAGCGCCAGGCGGCTTTCATCAGGTAAAATGCCGGGTAGGTGGCGAAGTCCTTCTCCATCACCAGGAAGCCCCGCATCTTGTCGAAGTCCTCCTGGATGGGGATGTTCACCTGGCAGACGTCGTTGCAGCGCTTGCAGGTGGTGCACATCAGGAAGGTGTCCACCTCATCCTGGTCGAAGTCCACGTTCCCCAGGGCGTACTCCCGCAGGAAGTAGAACTTGCCCCGCGGGCTGGCACTCTCCCATTTCCGGCCGGAATAGAGGGAGCAGACCGTCCGGCAGTAGCCGCACTGGGTGCAGATGAAGGCATCCTGAGCCAGGCGCTCCGGCAGCGGCCGCTCTCCCTTCTTGATCTTCGGCACCACCGCCCGGGCCGCCCCGGCAAGGGGACGGGACAAACGGGCGGCCGCCATGGCGGCGGTCAGAGCCTTGATCCCGCAGTGGATGGCCTTGTCGGGGTTGAAGATCCCCTCCGGGTCGATCTCCTTTTTATAAGCCTGCAGCTCCGCCAGGCGCCTCTCCCCGAACCGCTTCGGGGCCAGGTCGGTGAAGAACAGCCCCAGGGCGTAGGGGGAGCCCCCGTGCTTCATGGCGATGTCTATGGCGTGCAGAGACTTCGTAAAGTCCAGTGCGTAAGCAAGGGGAACCCGCTCGTCTCCGAGGGCGAAGCTCAGGAGGGCGGCATCCCTGCCGTTGATCAGGGTCGCCTCCAGGGCAATCTCCCCGAAGGTCCTCGTGAACTCCTCCAGGGCTTCTTTCAGGTTTACCAGGGGAATGGTGCTCTCGCTCGGGATCAGGGACGGCCCCAGCCGCTTCAGCCGCATCGGGTAGTAGCGGTCGTCCCAGACACGCCGGGCCTGTTTCTCCGGCAGGATCTCCCCGCCGCAGGAGGCAACATTCTCCGCCAGCCAGTCGGCCAGGGCACCCGCCTGGGATTGCCGGGGCACCAGGAGCAGGGCGGGGCCCTTCAGGCCGGGGCGCTCACCCGCCGCCTCTTCGTTCAAGCGGTGGAAACGGCCGCTTGCGAAGCTGATGTGCCACACCGGGGGCCCGCCGCCGATCACCGCCTCGAGGGCGTCCAGCAGGTCGGACATCCGCCTGAAGCCCACCAGGAAGGGGACTTCCTCCTCCGCGGGCCACAGCCTGATGGTGATGCCGGTGATAAACCCGGTGATCCCCTCCAGCCCGACAACCCGTCCGAGTTCCTCCCCCGATAATGCTCTTTTGACACCGGTGGGGTCGATCACCTCCACCGATACCACACTCTCGCCCACGTAGCCGCCAGTGTTGCTGCCGATGCCGGCGCCCCCAGACGCCACCCAGCCGCCCAGGGTCGCTCCCGGAGCGCTGGTGGGAACCGCCCGCAGGGCCAGGCCGTGGTGCCTGCGCAGGTAGTCATCCAGCTCTTTGATGATGACACCGGGCTCCACGGTGACGGTCTGCCGGTCCGGGTCGACCCCCAGGATGCGGTTCATCCGGTTGAACTCAACGGTGATCCCGCCCCGGGAGGGAACGCTCCCCCCGTATCCACCGGTGCCGCTGCCGCGTGGCACCAGCGGGATGCGGTGGCGCCCGGCCAACTTGGTCAGAAACACCAGGTCGTCAACCGTCTCGGGCTGCACCACCGCGTCCGGTACGGCGTTGAAGAGCTTCTTGACCATGCCCGGCAGTGCCCCAACGTCGTGGGAATAGAGCAGCCTCTCGATCTTGCCGAAGGCCACCCGGGGGCCGAACCTTGCGGCCAGCTCCACCTGCCAGTCCCCTTTACCTCCGGCAACGCTCTGAACCTCGCTTGCATTAACTTCACTCTGGGTAACAGCCATGGTTTCCCTCCTCCAGGTCTCTAACGTCTACTCCCCCGCCTCACAATCTCATTAACGGCAGCCGGCCTGTTATCCGGCCGGATCAATCAGATCCTCATAATCCCGGCAATACCGGTAAAACGACAAGACAACCGCCGTTTTTTACGGGTGCAACGACAGAATTTTTTCGCCTACGACGCCTCCCGTCCCCAGGACCACCACCGTTTTTCCGGGGGAAACCCGTATAAGAACGAGTCTGGATAGCCAATCCCCCTCAATCTATATCGGCAGCCGGGATGACCCTCAAAAGAAATCTAAAAAGATTCGGATAGCATAAGTCCGGGTAGCCGCAAGGGCAAAGCTAGCCGCAGCATCCCTTCGACCCGGCCCCCGCCGGACTCTCCCCGGATTCCAGCCTGATGTTGTCCGCCCCCGGCCGCTGCACGGTGACCGGAGTCCCCGGAGCCGCTTCCTGTGAATTAGCGGTGGCCACCCACCAGGTCCTCCACCCGCCGCTCAGGTTGTAGACTTCGGCGAATCCCGCCGCCTTCAGGATCCGACAGGCGATATAGGACCTCAGCCCGACCCCACAGTAAACCACGATCTTGCGGTCCCGGGGCAGCTCCCCCAGCCGCTCCCGCAGGTTATCCAGGGGGATGTTCATGGCTCCCGGAATCTTACCCTGCTCCACCTCGGCGGCCGTCCGCACGTCCAGGATAACGGCGCCCTCCTGCTGCAGGGGCGGTACCTCATCCCAGGCAGCCACCTCCACATCCCCTCTCAGGATGTTTGAGGCTGCGAAGCCTGCAATGTTCACGGGGTCCTTCGCCGAGGAATAAGGCGGGGCGTAGGCCAGTTCCAGGTGCTCCAGGTCGAACACCGTCATGCCCGCCCGGAGGGCCGTCGCCAGCACGTCGATCCTTTTGTCGACCCCCTCCCGGCCGACGGCCTGCGCCCCCAGCAACTGCCCGTCCGCCGGGTCAAAGAGCAGCTTGATGCTCATCTGCGCCGCACCGGGGTAGTAGGTGGCGTGGGAGAAGGGATGGACGATCACCCTCCGGAACGGCCGCCCGTGCCGGGCCAGCACCCGCTCGTTCAGGCCTGTGGACCCGGCGGTGAGGTCAAAGACCTTGACCACCGAAGTCCCCTGGGTGTTCCGGTAGGCGATCCCCCGTCCGCAGATATTGTCCGCTACCAGGCGCCCCTGGCGGTTGGCGGGGCCTGCCAGGGGAACCACCACCGGCGTCCCGCTGACGAAGTGGGTCACCTCGATGGCGTCGCCGACGGCATAAATGTCGGGATCGGAGGTGCGCAGGTACTCGTCAACCCGGATCCCGCCGGTCGGCCCGATTTCCAGGCCGGCTTCGGAGGCGAGTTTTGTCTCAGGGCGCACCCCCACCGCCACCAGCACCAGATCCGCCGGCAGTTCCCGCCCGGCGGTCTGCACCACCAGCCTCCCCTCTTTCTGCCCGATGGACCGCACCTGCTCGCCCAGGTAAAGCCTGACTCCCTTTTCCCGCAGGTGGGCCTGCACCAGGGCGGCCATCTCGTAGTCGAGAGTGGCCATGACCTGGTTCATCTGCTCCACGATGGAGACCTCCAGGCCGCGGTGCCGCAGGTTTTCCGCCGTTTCCAGGCCGATGTAGCCGCCGCCGATCACCACAGCCTGCCGCGCCGCTTTTTCATCGATCCAGCGGTTAATGGCGTCCATGTCCGGAATTGTCCTCAAGGTGAAAACTCCGGGAAGGTCGGCGCCTGGAAAAGCGGGTTTAACCGGCTCCGCCCCGGGGGACAGCACCAGAGCGTCGTACTTCTCACGGTAGGTCCTGCCCGTGGCGAGATCCTTCACCTCGATCTCTTTCCGGCCGCGGTCGATCCGCACCACCTCGTGCCTGATGCGGAGGTCGATGCGGAAGCGCTGTTTTAGAAGCGCAGGGGTGGCCACCAACAGGGCCTCCCGTTTGGGGATTACCCCGCCGATGTGGTAGGGAAGGCCGCAGTTGGCAAAGGAGACGTAATCCCCCCTCTCGAAGAGGATGATCTCCGCCCCCTCGTCCAGCCGTCGCAGCCTGGTGGCGCAGCTGGCACCACCGGCAACACCGCCTACAATACACACCTTTCTGCCCATGCAACAGCCTCCTCTATGGAAAAATGTACTCAATTTTAGGCTTACCCCGGATGGATGGTAATATGCTGATGCCGGATTAAGTTCACTGCGATGTCCTTGTTATTATCAATTATATCCACTGGCAACTATATCTGCAAGAAAAAATTCCACCGAAAAGCCCGCCCATGATGTAATTTTGAAAACATACGGGAACTTTTTTCCTTTTTTCTGTGTCTAACTTATTAGCCGACGGGAGGTGAGGAAAATGAAGCTGGCGGAAGCGCTCCTGGAGCGCAAGAGCCTGAAGGATCAGATCAGCGCCCTGAAAGAACGGGCGATCAATGACGCCCGGGTACAGGAGGGGGACGAGCCGGCAGAAAAGCCGGAGGACCTGGTTGCCGAAATCAATAAGCTGGCCGGGCGACTGGAGAAGCTGGTGATCGACATCAACCGGACGAACGCTCGCGCCCAACTCCCGGATGGAAGTTCAATCATGGAGGCCATCGCCCGGCGTGACATGCTGAAGCTCCGCCACCAGGTCGCAAAAGATCTGGCCGAGGCCGCAGTCCCGGAGCGCGGCGGGTGGCGGCTCACCCGCTCCGAGGTGAAGTTTCAGCCCACCATCGACATCGCCCGGTGGAGAAGGGAAGCCGACGCCCTGGCCAAGGCCTACCGTGAGCTGGACGCGGCCATCCAGGCCGCAAACTGGACAATCGATCTGATCGAGGAGTAGAAACATCAATCACAGGTGTAGCCGGAGGTTTTGCTGCTGAGGGCATCTCCCCGCCGGAGGTGCGATATCCGGCCGTAACGCGCCGCGAGGCGCGCTCCGTCAACGGTCCTTGGGTGTGGAACCCCAGTGCAATGCCGGTGAAGGTGCAAGGGGTATTGCTTACAAGGGCAAAGGGCAGCGGGTAGTGCGTATAACCGTGTGCCGGCAGCAAAATCACGGCGAGGGTGGGAAAGGGGAATACGGCTTCGCCGCACGATATCCCGGCGGCATACCTGTTCGGGACACCGGAACTGCATGGTAGTGATACTTTGCGCATAATCGGAGCTGAAAGAGGGAGGGCTTCACCGGAGGCTCATGGAGAATACAGAATATTTATTGGTGTCAGCAAAGGTCCTCTTTCAAAACATCCTTTAAGAACCGTTCCAGCTCTTCCCGGCCTGTCCGGGAGGATTTGACGGGTTCCACCTGGTATTGTTCAATTTCCGGCCCACTGTCGGGATTCCAGTTGACAAAATTTAAAACGTGCATTTTTTTACCCTGTGGCGGGATAAGGAAGTCCATTAACCGGTGGGTTAATCCCTCATGGTGACTGACGATAAAGAGTTGACGCTGCACACCGGCGGTGTCTCCGTCCCCGTAAGCGATTTGCCGAAGCAACGCTGCCTCCCGGGGTAGCTGAGCCATGTCGAAGGAGGTTGTGGTATCATCCAGAGCAATAATGCCGTGCCGCAAGAAACCGATATCCAGGGACAGGTTCAACGCCAGGAGTAGCGAAAGGGCGAGTTGAGATTGCTGACCTGTAGAAAGGGATGTGAACTTGCGCCCGTCCGCGGTGCAAATTTCCCAGGTCCCCTTTTTTACATTTCTATTCAACTTTCTTTGCGATGTTCTGATATAAACAGGGGCGATACCTTCAACCAAACGAAACCGTTTCAGAATCCTGTTTATCAAATCGGCCAGCTTCCGGGCTTCACTCTCCGGAAGCTGGTGTACGCTTTCCAGAATCGATGTATTTTGATCATTCTCCATATTCAGGGCATTTCTGATAACCCGAATTTTTTCTTTTGCTTTGGTGAATTGAGCCGATTTTTTCAGAGATTCGCGGCGTTCCTGATCCCGTTTCTCTATGTCAACCCACTGGTCCAGGGACTTGTTGATGGCTTCGGCCAGTATTATCGGTTTTTCTTCTTTCTCCGAGCCGGATTCATCAAAGTATACCTGTTCGGGTCCAATCTGTTCTGCTCGCCGTGCGACTTTTTCCTGTGCCCTTTTTATTAGTTCCCATCCCCCGGCGGAAGTGCTGGCGAGCCTATTGATCTCTTCAAGTATCCTGAGATCGTTTTTACAGATATTGAATTCCTTCTCCGTTTCGACTAGAGCCAGGGAAAGCTCTCTTCGCCGGTTTTCCACCCGGTCCTGCCAGTCTGCCAGCGCTTCGTCGAGCTGCCTCCCATCAACCGTCAGGGAGGTTGAGGCTGCCTTAACCCATTTTAATACATCCTCCGGTGGCACTAGATCATCAGGAATGTTTTGCCGAAACTCAATTTGCTGCCATTTCAAGCCGTGCCGGCGGAGGGATTGCATAATTTCCAGCAAACCAGGTTGTTCTTCAGGGCTCTTGAAATAGTTTTCCAGTTTTGCCAACAGTTCAAATTTCGCCTTCTCTTCCCCAAGTCTATTCTCCAGTTCCAGGCATTTATCCTGTAAAGTGGCGATTTCATCAAGCTTCAATAACGCTGACGGGTCGGAGAGGCCGGCAACTAATCGATTAAAACGCTCTACCATATCGCTTTCCGGCAGCAGATATCTTATTTTGAACTCATCGATCATACTTTTAAAGTCGTTCAGAATAGAGATGCTTTCCCTTTTTTCATCTGGCACCTCTAGGCTCATTTGTCTTCTGAACCGGAGAACAAAATCACCGAGGTTTTCTTGCCAGCCTGTTTTTAAACCGCCGCCTCTTTTAAAAATATCGATTTGTGGAAAATTGGAAACAGGTGCGATATTGAACCGCTCTACTGCAAGCATCAGCTTCTGCCATAATTCGCAAACTTTGGCCGCAATATCCTCTCTCTGCCGGCTTAATTCTTCTTCACTCTCGAATCCGTCTATGGCCAGATTCTTTTCCTTTTGATTCACCTGTGCCAGGGCTTTTTTAATCGACGTTCTGGCATCTTCCACCTCTTTCGGCGGGGGCGCCAGAAACTCCTTGAGGGTTGTTCCCTGCGTAAAATTATCAAATATTTCTTCGATCAAATCTTGATAAAAGAAGCTCGCCTTAGCTGTAATCTCCCGGGCGGAGCGGGATTCATGCCAGATCACCTCACCGGATTCCGTAGGACCTTTTTCAGGAACGGTGACGGTCACGTCTTTTTCCGCACCGGTTGTCTTTAGCAGAACTGCTTTTATGGTGGCCTTTGGGGGAAAGTAGCCGTCATTGGGCAATTGAAATACGATGGGGTCCCTGCATGGATGGATGAAACCGGTAAGGAGCAGGCAGAGAGCGTCAATCAGACTGGTTTTTCCGAAACCGTTAGGCCCTGTGATCAAAACAATCTCAGCATCGGTATTCAGCGGTTTTTCTAATTTCCTGATCCCGCGAAAATCACTAATGTCAATAGATTTAACTCGCAAGCTTTTTGCGCTGTAAGCATTTTTTAACTTCGGTGTAAACAGCAAACACCAAATGACGCTGTTTTTAAGCAAAAGTGCAGCACTTCAAACCAATATTTAACAATATCCCTACAAAAAGGGCATA
>CADDZD010000028.1 GCA_902812385.1 Clostridia bacterium
CTGCCAAGAAATTCCTTGATATTTTTCGGCGGCAGGCCTGCAGGCATCCAGCCCTTTCGCTGCAGCTCTTCGTACAAGTCGAGTAGCCAGGGCCTTTGTAGCCCGGCTTCTTCCAGGAGTTGACGGTTGTGGAAGATGCCTTCCGGTACGGCTTCCCCGATTACCTTGCCGCCTTTCATAATAAAGATATAGTCAGCCCAGGAGTAGGCCAGATCCACATCGTGGGTGGAGATGATCACTGTGACGCCTTTCCCGTTGATTTCCGTCAATAAGCTCATGATCTGCTCCGAATGCTTTGCATCCAGCCAGGCGGTAGGCTCATCGCAGATCAGCACCTGCGGCTGCATGGCCAGGATGTCGGCGATGGCCACTCGCTTTTTCTGGCCATAGCTCAAAAAGTGGGTCGGCTTGTCCTGCAGTTCGAGGATGCCCGTATCCTGCATGGCCTTGTTTACGCGCTGCAGCACGGCTTCCCTGGACAGCCCCAGGTTCAGCGGCCCAAAGGAGATTTCCTGCCTGACGCTGGCCGAGAATAACTGGGTTTCCGGGTCTTGAAAAACCACTCCCACCTTTTTGCGCAGCTCAAGGAGGGAGGCATGGTCGTAGCGAACCTCCTGCCCGGCAAAAAAGACCTCTCCCCGGTCCGGCCTGATCAGGCCGTTGAAATGAAGGAACAGGGTGGTTTTACCGGCCCCGTTGGGACCCAGGAAGGCTATCTTTTTCCCGGCGGGGATTGCTAAATTAACATCAACCAGGGCCTGCGTACCGTCCACATAGCTAAAACCCAAACCCCTGGTTTCCAGGATCGGTTCGCTCTTCACTTGCCGGCACCTCCCGCAACCAGCGTTGAGAAACCGGCCAGATGCATGCTTGCGAGCAATAACGCCGTTTCAAAGAGAATAATCAGCAATAAATTTCTCCGTGACAAAACGTGGGAACTTTCAAGTACGTTCAGCTCACCGGTGTAGCACCTGGATGCAAGCGTTGTATAAAGCATTTGATAATTATGATTGGCTTTTGTGAACAGGTTGGATACAAGCTGTCCCAGGGAAGCATAAGAAGTTTTCACGGTGGCGTAACCCCAGCGGGAGGCCTGGGAGGTATATATTTTATCAGCAGTCTCTAAGAGAACAAAAATAAACCGGTAAACCAGGGACATCAGCTCTATGAACAACGGCGGCAGCCTGAGGGATTTGAGCACGGACAGTATATCCACCATGGGGGTTGTTAAAGACAGAAAGTAGAGACAGGCTACCGACCCCAGGGACTTCAGGAAGAGGGTGCCTGCCGTAAGCAAACCCTGAGATGTCACCCCCACCGTGTAGCGTCCCGCGTTAAATCCCCAAAGCAGTCCGGCAGGGTCCTTAACCCAGACGACAGCCACTGTCAGGACGCCCAGCACGAGAAATGCCACTGGGGCCAGCATGAGTTTTAGAAAGAACTGAGCGGGTATTCCCGCCAGCAAGATTACCATCCCTGCCATGAACAGGATAACGATAAGAGAGGTGGCAGGGGAGGAGATGGCCAGGCAGATGAGCATGGTTACCAGCGACAGAATCACCTTTTCCAGTGGATGTACATGAGCCAGTCTGTTAATATATGCGTACTGGTCTATTTTAAGCAAATTTGATTTCTGCCTCCTTTTGTTGCAACCGGGAGTGGCGGGTCCGTCATGCAGGATGCCTTCTTGAAGACGGGCTCACCCCTCCCTTTTTCCAGCGAGATGTTGCTAACTTTTCGAAATCTCCGTTGGCGCGGCTGTTTTTTCCATTTCCTCCAAAACCTTTTTACGCGCTTTGGAGTAACCCAGATAATAGCCGATAAAACCGGCGCCAACGGCTGCCTGGACGGCGAAGAGAAAGGTCTCCACCTCACCGCTGGGCGGCTCCCACAGGGAGCTAAACCAGGGTTTATAACCGGGGTGAACCTGGGTGATAGCCTGCTCCGCCCGGTCATCGGCACCTCCGAATTCGGAATTCTTTTTCAGCCATAAAGGAGCAACAGCAAGCAGGATTACTAAGCCGAGCAGGATGATATTTCTGGCCCTCACTGCAATCCTGCCCCTTTTGAAGAAATGTCCCCGGAAGCAATGACCGTCAATTCCTCCAGCTCCTTTCGGTTATGAACGGTTAAGAGATTAAAAACGATTACCGTCAGCAATCCTTCGCTGATCGCTAGAGGAAGCTGGGTTACGGCGAATATTCCCATGAATTTGACTAGGGATGCCGTGAATCCTCCGACCTCCGCGGGGAAAGCCAGGGCAAGCTGGAAAGAAGTTGTTACATAAGTCAACAGGTCCCCCAGGGCCGCTGCCGAAAACACTCCCAGCCATGCCGGCGCCCTCAATTTTGTGCAAAGCTTGTAGACAAGATAAGCGGTAAAGGGCCCCACCACCGCCATTGAAAAAGTGTTGGCTCCCAGTGTTGTGATGCCCCCGTGTGCCAGGAGGATGGCTTGAAAAAGCAAGACGATCATCCCCAGGACCGTCATTGCCGTGGGGCCGAACAGTACAGTCCCCAGCCCAACACCTGTGGGGTGTGAACAGCTTCCGGTGACTGAGGGGATCTTCAAGGCCGATAAGACGAAGGTAAAGGCACCGGCCAGTCCCAGCAGCATTTTTACCTGAGGGTGCCGTCTGGTGGTTCTATTAATTGAGTTTATCCCCAGTAGCAGGAAGGGGAGGGTGGCAATACCCCAGAGGATACACCATTTAAGGGGCAGGAAGCCCTCCATGATATGCATGGCATAGGCAGTGACCGGATAGTAGAGAAAAACGCCAAGCAAAACCGCTGTTAAAAGAACCCTTTTGCACATGTCAGGTAATCTTAAAAGAAACAAAGGTTTTCACTCCTCAAAAAACATTTCTTTGAGTGCCCACGGTCGGAACAAAAAACCCCGGCCCTACGGGCTGAGGCAGTGATTGTCAAGCATTTTCCCACCTCCCTATCACTCGTAGGGTACAGTGCGATAGGAACAGGCAGGTCTCCTGGCTCGGGTTCCTCGCTTTCTCTGCCCTTCCCACCCGGCACTCAACGTTATTTGCAACTCGGGCAAAACATCAGCTTTTTAAGCTGGATCCAGCCCATGTGCATTCACTCTTCATTGAGTGCCGGACAGTGGCTCTGCAGAGAGGCTCCCCCTTACAGTGGCGGGACCGCTCCGGATTTGCACCGGCTTCCCTATTCGGCCTTGGATAGCAAGGCCACCTGTTCCAATCTTTTAGTTTTTAAAAAGTTTCGTTACACCTTACTAAAATCCTGCTGTCTTCGGAAATTTTTTATGGACCGGTACCGGAACCCCTGGTTGGCGTAATTACGGTACCCAACTTGGAGCTCCGCTTCCGCCCACAACTGCCAATTTCATCCTGTGTTCACGTCTTGCTGGTTTTAGACTACCCGGATAACGCTCAAGTTCATCCGCCGTATCTGCCGCTCGACCCCCCGGCACTTAGCGAAACCAAGGCACTTTCTGTTAAGTTGCATATCCTGTTATTTAAACCCTTAAGAGAGACATTAAGTGCCGGAGCCGGACAGGACGACGGCCCGTTTAACAACGGCCACTTTCTGCAGGCGTGACAGGCAACGCCTCTCTTTTTGACCGTTGCAAAAAGGCTTTGTCAACCGTGAGCGTGAACATGTTTATGGCCGTCACCGTGCAGGTGCCTGTGAAACTCCTCGTCAATCAGGTTGACCCTGAGCAGCAAATCCATGTCGCCGAGCACCTCCTCCACCGCTCCCGTGGCTGCTATCCGGTGGTCTTCACCCAGGACTACGGCGCGGTCGGCGATCTGGTCCACGATCTCCAGGTCGTGGGTTGCCGTTATGATGGTTTTTCCCGCATCGTTTAGGGTGCGGATCAAATTTACCAGCCAGCGCTGGGTGCGCGGGTCGAGCCCGCTGGTGGGTTCGTCGAAGAGGAGCACCATGGGATTGATGGAGAGGACGGAGGCGATCGCCACCTTTTTCTTTTCCCCGCCGCTCAGCTTGAAGGGTGGCCTGTTTTTCAGGTGATCAAGCTCCAGCATGGCGATCACTCCTTCGACACGGCTCACCACCTCTTCTCTTTCCAGCCCCAGTTGAACAGGGCCGAAGGCGATCTCATCCCAGACGCTGGAATTGAAGAGCTGGGCGTCGGAATTCTGAAAGACGAAGCCCACCCGGCGCCGGAAGGCGAAGGAGAAGGCTTCGTTGCCCAGGGTTTGCTCACTTACCGTTTCTCCAAAGGCGATCAAGCTGCCGCTTTGGGGGAAGAGAAGCCCGTCCAGGATCTTGAGCAGGGTGGATTTACCGCTGCCGTTGGCGCCGAGCAGGGCGACCTTTTCTCCCTTGTATATGGAAAGGTCGATGCCTTCCAGAGCGGTTTCCCCGGTGGGATAGTGATAGGTGACGTTGTTGAGTTGAAACAGCGGCTCAGCCAAGTAACCGGTCCCCCCATAGTGTGATCAGGCTTATTATAACCGTGAATGCGGTCCAGAACCAGTCCAGTTGTCGCATTTGCAAGCTGGTCAGAGTGTGCGGCTGCCCGGTGTAACCCCTGGACAGCATGGCGGCGTGTACCTCCTCGCTGAGATTAAAAGCCTTGGTCCAGAGTGATCCCATGGCGCCCGATATGAAACGCTGTTGTTCGGAGGTGGAGGTCCTGCCGACGGTACGGCTCTGCCTGGCGGCGAACATATCGCTGACCGTCAGCAGCAGCACGTAGATGTAACGGTAGGTCATCTCCAGCACCGCAATGAAGATCTGGGGCACGAAAAGAAGCCGGAATGCTTTCAGCAGGGCGGGCCAACTGGTGGTCAGGGTCAGCAGCAGTGCCAGGGAGACACAGGCGCCTACCCTGAGAATGAAGATAAGGCCACCTGCCACCCCCTGCCGGGTGATGGCCAGGTAGCCGGGAAAGGTCCATGGGCCCAGGTGCACGGGGTGGCCGAAGTTGATTAAAACCAGCAGCGGTGTCCCCGGGAGTACATAGTTAAACAGGGAGGGGAGGATGATCACCCCCGTGAAGAGAGGGACCACCAGCCACACCCTTTTTAAAAACGCGGCCGGCCTGATGGCTGAGAGGTATACCAGGAGCAGTACCCACAGGTTGACAAAGAAGAGTACCGGCCAGCTGCGGAGGCTGACGGCCACGCCGATGAGCAGCAGGGTGGTGAGCACCTTGGCGCCGGGGTGAATCTCCTGCAGCAGGCCGGGGGAGCGGGCAATCTTTTCGGCGTAAAACTCTTCCTGCATTACCCTGGCAAACTCTTCCACGGTTTTTTCGACAAAACTTTTGCGCCTGCGGCGCTGTCTGTTACCTGCAATTGGGGGGAGTGGCCCCGGGGCTTCCCGCAGCCACTCCGGTAAGGTGGTTTGCTTCATTTGGGGACGGATCCCTTTTCTGCGGCCGCCTGCTCATGCCGTTTTACTGCCGCATATCTGGCGAAGAGATAGGTGAGCCCTATGGTGATGCCGATTCCCACCACCGCCGACAGGATATAGACTGCCGCGGATTGGCCGAAGGTCTTGTCGAAACCGGGGAACCCGTAGTCCGGGAAGAGGGCGTGCCATTTTTCGGCCAGCTTCGCCATACCAGGAGGGGTTACCCCGGTCAGCTGCTTGATTTCTTCCAGCCCCCATTCTCCCCAGGCGGTGCCGGGGGCCAGCAGCCCCAGCGGTGAAAGGATGATCAATCCGGCGATCCCCCACCACAGTTTACTGAAGCCGCTCATCGGCTGCCCCGCTCCGGCGATATCCAGCAGGGCGGCGTTGCCTGCCTGCAGGAAGCGCACCAGCAGGCCTGTGACAATCCCCTCCACCGGGCCGGCTATGAGTAGGTGGGCAAAAGCCATGGCCGGTATGGCCTTGCCGAGCGGATAGGGGCAGTAGAGGGGGGTGCCACCAGCTGTATGGAAGAGCGTAGGCTGGAGTCCGAACTCAAAGGCGGCGAACAGCGCCGCCAGGTTGATGCCTACATAGCCTGCGGCAAGGCCTCCGATCCAGCGCCTGGAGGATGTCAATTCCGATTTGCCGGCGATCAGCTGGTAGATGTAATAGGCTGAAAACGGCAGGATGAAAGCCATGTTGAAACTGTTCGCTCCAAAGGCCAAGATGCCGCCGTCACCGAACAGCAGGGCCTGGATCGCCAGGGCGATGGTGATGCAGATGCTGGCCGCCCAGGGCCCCAGCACAATGGACAGGATCGCCCCGCCGACCGCATGCCCAGTGGTACCATCGGGGATGGGGACATTGAACATCATGATGACAAAGGTAAAGGCGGCCCCGATCATCATCAGGGGCACATAACGGGTGCTCAAGGCCTGTCTGACCTTTTTCACCGCCGTCGCCCAGACAGGCAGCATGGCGATATACATCACCGTGCAGGTCTGCGGACTCAGGTAACCGTCAGGAATATGCATGATGATACCTTCCTCCTTTTCTGAAACCGAAATATGGTCTACCGGCCTCCATGGCCGCCATTTATCGAACTGAATCCGGTAAATCCGGGATGTTTTGCAGCAACCCTGGACCAGCGGCGCCTCCCTGGCGCCTTTTTCTTTTAAGTTAAGCAGTTTTTCCCTCTTGAAACTCACCTCCTGTGGCAGCGGAATATGCCGGAACAACTTGAAAAATAAAAACCACGGCTTGCCTCACTTCTGTGAGTCCTGGAACCTCCGTGGTTCACCTCTTCCTTATTGGTTTTTTTGTATCTTCGACATCAAACACCCGATTCCTGCCGGCACTCCGAATAATTCGCCTGTTTTAATTTATTATACTATTTTTTTACGGGAAACCGCAACCTTTTTGCCAGGGAGACAAGGGGACGGTTCTCTTGTCTAGGGGTCGGAGAGCTCGACCTGCAATTTTTTCTGGAAGCGTGCGAGCACCTTGATCATCCGGGGCCCGAGGATCAGGTAAAATCCTGCGTTGCCCAGGGCGTGCAGGGTGTCGAACCAGAAACTGGCGGCCCAGGTAGCCAGAAAAGACTTCCAGGTGAGGGGATGGACGAAGGCCGTCCAGAACCAGGTGTTCATGATCCAGCCGTACAGGTAGCCCCAGGCAAAGCAGAACAACACCCTCCCTGCGGATCCGGGCCGCGGCCAGCGGTTTCTCACCAGCCCCGCCGTTGTGCCGGCCAGACCCCAGGATAACATCTGCCACGGCGTCCACGGCCCCTGGCCGAGAAAAAAGTTAGAAACCACGGCCGCGGTAGATCCCACCATGAAGCCCGCCCTGGGACCGAAAACGAAGCCGGTCGTAATCACCATAAAGGTGACCGGCTGGATGCCCGGCAGGGCGGAGAAAGGCACCCGGCCAACGGCGGCGATGGTCCCCAGGACGGCGATCAGGCCGATCTCCCGCGCCGAGGCGGGACTGTACTCGAAATCCATGTAAAAAAAGAACAGTGCCGCGCCCAGGATGGTTATGGTGAATAAGCTCCAGCTCTTGGTCAGGATGGTGGCGGTCAGCATTCCTGCCACAAGCATTCCGGTAATTAAAAATACGGCTAAAGACCTGCTTTTGTGGCCAGACATGGGCTCAATTCTCCGTTTGCCGAAATTTTTTCGAGTCCTTCCTCTACGGTCAGCACACCATCTACCGTACCCCCGAACAGCCTTGCTATTTGCGGGGAATAAAAGAGGGAATTCCCCAGCACCTCGTGTTTGGAGCCGTCGCTGACAATCCTGCCGTCAAACAGCATGATGATCCGTTTCGCGTATTCGGCGGCAAATTCCATGTCGTGGGTCACCATCAGGACGGTCAACCCTTCCCGTACCAGCCCGGCGAGGCAGCTGCCGAGTTCTTTTTTCAGCCGGCAGTCGACCCCCCGGGTCGGTTCATCCAGGATCAGGAGTGCAGGTTTTGCCACCAGCAGGGCGGCCAGGGCCACCCGCTGGCGCTCTCCGCTGCTCAGATCCCTCGGGTTGGTCTGCCGGTATGGCAGCAGGCCAAGTCTTTTCAGAACATCATCGATCACGCCGCCGTCTTCGAGGCCCAGGTTGTCGAGGGTAAACCGGAGCTCTGCTTCCACGGTGTCCTGAAACAGGCAGGTATTGGGGTTTTGGGCGAGGTAACCGACCCGGCGCGCCAGTTCCGGTAAAGCAGTGGTCCGGGTATCTTTCCCCATCACCAGGACCCGGCCGCGGCCGGGTTTTAAAAGCCCGGCCAGCTGTTTTAACAGAGTGGTTTTGCCTGCCGCATTTTCCCCGATGATGACCGCGAATTCCCCCCGGTTCACCCGCAGGGACACCCCTTTCAGGGCTTCTTTGCCGTTCGGGTAGGTAAACCAGAGGTTTTTTGCCTCCACCACCCGCTTGTCCTGCCTCGTTGCTGGCACGGGAAGCAGGCGGGCAGGCCGGGCCTGATCTTTTTCAGGAGCAGGGGGTGACGGGTAAAGCTTCTTTAGCTCCTTGCGTCCCTCTTTTACCGTCAGGGGGAGCGCAGGTGCCCGGAGCATGGCGAAGAATTTCGCCACCGGAGGCAGAAAGGGAAGGGAATTCTCGGCTTCCCACCGGGCCACTTCCCTGACCGGGCCGCTCCGGAGAATTTTTCCTCCTTCCATTATTGCCAGGCGGTCGGCGAGATGGAAACACCTTTCCAGGCGCTGCTCGATTAAGACCACCGTGTACCCCATTTCCTTGTTCAGGCGCTCCACCAGGTTGAAGAACTCGTCCGCGGTCAGGGGGTCGAGCTGGGAGGTCGGTTCGTCCAGAATGAGCACCCTCGGGTTCATGGCCAGAACCGAGGCCAGAGCCACCTTCTGTTTTTGTCCCCCTGAAAGGTTGGCGGTAAATTCCTGCTTCAGGGAAGTGAGGCCGAGGAAACCCATGACTTCGGCCAGGCGGCGGAACATCTCCCCCTGCGGCAGACCCAGGTTTTCCAGGCCGAAGGCTATTTCAGCTTCCACCGTGGTCATCACCAGCTGCTGCTCGGGGTCCTGAAAGACAATCCCAACCTGGGTGTTTAAGAGACGGGGCCCCAGCTCGGATAATTTTTTTCCCCTGAAAAGAACCCTGCCGGCCAGCTTCCCCCCGTAAAAGTCGGGAATCAAACCCGCCAGCAGACGCGCCAGAGATGATTTGCCCGATCCCGAGCCTCCCGCAATCAGGAGCAGTTCTCCTTCTTCAATGTGCAGGTTGATGTTCTTCAACGCCGGTGTGTCGCATTCAGGATAGAAGTAGGTCAGATTTTCAATCTCAAATAAGGCCAATGTTTCCACCCCCAACTTAAGACTAACGGCAACGCCAGGCTCCCCAGGATGCCTGCCAGCAGGATCAGGGAGGCAGGGTTTGGCACCAGGACTCCCAGTTGCAGGTAGTAGTTATAGTCACCATACCCTTTAACCCTGGCGTAGCAGGAGAAGACCAGGGCGAGACAACCGGCTGTGAGACAGAGGAGATCCCGCGGCCGCCACAGCTCGCGTCGGTAGCAGGAGCGGGGGCCGCTGCCGAAGGCCCGGGCCTGCATGGCCTCCGCTGTTTGCAGCGCACCCTCCAGTGAAGCTAAAAGAAGAATGTCGAGCAGCCGGGAATACTTTTTCAGCCGTTCCTTTAAATTTCCGGCCGCGAAGTCCACCCCCCTCAGCTGGAGCATTTCCCTGGCGTTTGCCAGCTCCCTGGCGGCAGCGGGCAGCATTCGCGTGGCCAGGGAAACCACCAGGGCGGACTTGTATGCGAAGCGGGAAAAGAGGCTCAGGAACTTGTCGGGGTGAACTACCGCCGAGGCGAGGCAGAAGATGGTCAAAACTGCCAGCAGCCGTATTCCCATGGCAGCACCGTAGCAGATTGCCTCCAGGCAGATGGAGACATTGCCCAGCAGGGGGAGGGCGGGACTGCGCCAGATGACGGTTTTTCCGGCGTGAAAGACGAGGGGGTTGATGAGCATGACCAGGAGCGCCATCCAGAGCCCGGCTTTTAAATAAGCTTCCCACTTTTCCAGGGCCTCGGCGGTGACCACAGCCAGGGCGCCGACCAGGAAAATGCCGGCCAGGTACAGGGGATGGGAAAAAAGCAGGGCCAGGGTGAAGAAAACGGCCAGGTAGCCCAGGATTGCCGTGCTGTGGAGGTTTTGCAGTAAAACTCCTTTGTCTTCGTAAAACAGGTGTTCCAGCATCGTCTCTCTTCTCTACCCGGTAATCAATACTTCTTGGGTGGCTTCGAGCCACTGCACCTGGTAGCCGAAGGCCTCGGCCACAAACCTGGCCGGGAGGAACACCCGCCCGTTTACGATTACCGGGGCGACATCCATCGCCCTGGCCGTTCCGTTGAGCTGCAGCACCTTTTCCCCCACAGTCAGTTTTACGGTCGTACTCCCAAGGGTCAGGGTAACGGTGCTGGTTTTACCGTCCCAGCTGACACCTTGCTCCGGAACACCCAGGGCGTAAGCCAGGTAACGCACCGGGACGTAGGTGCGGCCGCCGGCAATGAAGGGTGCAACGTCTAGCTCGCTTGCTTCCTGCCTCCCGGCCACGCTGCGCGTGTACCTTTTCTCTCCCACTTTGAACCGGACCAGTTCTTGTGGCGTTTTTGCCGAATTTCCTGCCGCACCGGTACCGACCTTGGTTTTCAATCGCTCGAACAGGGTGTTTCCGGAAACGACATCCGCCAGGGCCATCAGAGCCTGCTGAGTGGCCATCTCGTTGGGGCCGCTGCCTTTAACGTGCTCGAAGGAACCGTCGGGCAGCTGGAACCCCAGCAGGGCGGTAACAGGATTTCCCCCCGGTTTGGTGAATTCAGAGCCTGTGGGATCGATCCCCACCGCGGTCAATCCCTGAATCACCGTGCTGCAGGATTCGGGGTTTTTCGCTCCCCAGGACTCGAAGCCGCCGTTCGTTTTCTGAACTTTTTGCAGGTAAGCCACTGCTTTTTGAACGGCCGGGCTGTCCTTCCCTACCCCCAGGGCACCCAGGGCCATCAGGGCCATGCCGGTGGAATCCACATCAGGGGTTTTCCGGTCGGGGTCGTACCAGTAAAAGGAGCCGTCGGCGTGTTGCCGGTCGACAAGCCACTGGATTGCTTTCTCACGGTCGGGTACGGGCGCTCCTGCCGCTGTGAGGGCGAGGACCGCCCAGGCGTGGGCGTTGAGGAGTTCCTCTCCGCCGCTTTGCAGGTTGTCCGGGAACTTGCCGTCCGGGAGCTGGGCGTGCTGGATCGCCTGGATGAGGTTCTGCCCGTGGAAGCTGCGGGGGTCTGCTCCTGCAGCCAGCAGGGTGAAGACCAGCAGACAGCAGCTGCTCGTATCTCCGGCTTGCAGGTTCTCGTCCTGCCAGAGCAGCTCCCCGGCGTGCCGTACCGCCGCACTCTCCAGGGTAGCGCCGGCCCCTGCAAGGGCCAGGTAGCTCCAGGGGGACAGGACTCCCTTGCTTTGTTCCAGCCGCTTCAGGTAACCTGCCGCCTTATCCACGGCCTGCTTGATTTGCGGAGATGGGGGAGGAGAAGCAAAAGCAGGCGGAGCGAAGGACACCAGAAGCGCCAGCACCAGCCACAAACTAACGAGTTTTTTCATTAATTTTAAACCCTCCTCAGCGGTGTTTTGCCAGTTCATCCCAAGAGGGAGGTGTCTGGTCCATGCTCTGGCTGTACCACCAGAGCACTCTGTTGCCCTGCTTTACAGGCTTTTGGGAGGCCGCCACTGACGGCAGCTCGCCGTTAACGCTGTACATCCAGCCGGCCTGGCCACGGTTGCGCTGCCCGGCGATGGAATCCACGAAACCTGTGAACCTGGCGGAAATTGTGTAGGGCAGGCCGGTGGCATCGAGGGCGGCCAAGGCGGTTGTGCCCCAGGGGTTTTCCCGGGTCAGTTTCACTTGGGCAGGGCCGTATAGCAGCCTGCCATCTTGCCCGATCACCGCAATGCTTATGACCGTTATCTCTTTTGAAGCAGCGGGTGTCTGAGCTGCTGGGGTCTCCTTTGAGGGCTCCGGTGGGTTCTGCTTTGATTGGGGCTCCTGGCTGCTCGTTTTACCCGGGGCGGCGTTTGACGGTAGCCCGGCCTGGCTCCGGGAATTGGCCGAACCCGCTTCACTTTCTTTGCTCCCGGGGGTGCCGGAAGTGCCTTCCCTCACTGCCGCCCTGCTCTGTCCGGCCGGTTCCTGGGTTTGTGTCCGGTGGGTGTAAATCACCGGGCCCACCAGTCCTAAAAAGAGCAGGGCCAGGAGTAACAGGTAAGAAAACCTCTTCATAAAATCCCCTCCTTATTCAAAGCACTTACCAGGGACAGGCCGGTACCGCGCTCCAGACTTCACCTCGCCGCTTGACCCTTAAAAAGAGGGTTTGCCGGGGGCCGGCGGTTCCGAGGCCTGCCCCCGGCAGATTGGTGAGAGAATTAACGGACTGTCTACAATCTGCCAAGCAGCCGGAGCAGCTTCTGCAGGACCACCACCGCCTCCGCCCGGGTGGCCTTATCCCCGGGGGCGATGGTGGCGTCAGGCCTTCCGCCGATGATCCCTTTGTTGATACAGACCACCATGCCGTCTTTTGCCCATGCAGAGACCTGTCCCGAGTCGTTATACCCCTGCAGGAGCGCAGCCTTTTGGGCCGCCGTTAGACCCGGGTCGAGGCCGTTTTGTTTCAGGCTTGCTGCCAGCATCGCTGCCATTTCTTCCCTTTTAATGGCCCGCTCCGGTTCGAAGTTTCCTGAACCAGTGCCTTTTACCAGCCCTGTCCGGGCTGCCGCCTCAATTGCCTGGTAGCCCCAGTAACCGGGAGCAACGTCCTGGAAGGTCGCCGCCGGCGGGTTCTGCTGGTCAAGGCCTAAGGCCCTGACCAGGAGCGCCGCAAACTGCGCCCTGGTGAGCGGCTGATCCGGGGCGAAGAAATCATCGCTGACTCCTCTGGCGATGAGCCTCATCGCCATCAGCTCGATTGTCCCCCGCGCCCAGTGGTTCGCAATGTCCTTGAACGGGTTTTGGAACTCCATCAGGGCGTACACGCTCAGATGGTCTGTCTCAAAGGAATAGCCTTTTCCGTCCTGACTCAGGCTCCCGCCGACGAACTCCCAGGCGCCGTCCTGTTTCTGCCTGTAGACCGTGAGCCTGCTTTTGTCGATCTTGCCGAGATCCACTCCATCGAGGGAGAATGTCACCGTTACCTTCTTTGCGAAACCAGCTTTCGGAATTTCTTTCTTTCCTTCCGGGGTCACGGCGTTGACCTTGAGGTTAAACGCCTTTTTGCCGATCACGGCCGCTCCCCTGAAAGCGTTGACTTTTGCTTCATCCGGCTGCTCGACCGCAACATTGACCCCGGAAAGATTCGGTGCTGCCGCGAGCACCGCTTTCAGCGCCTCCGGCGGTAGGGCGAGGAAAACCTCTCCGCCTTTAACTGCGAGACCGAGGTTCGCGGCATCTATCTCCTGTGCCGCCTCCGCCGGCAGCTCCACGGTGAATGCCTGCCGGCCGGTGAGTTCGGCCGGCAGCTCCACCACTACTTGCTCTGTGACCAGATTTGCGGCACCGGCCACTCCGATTTTATTCAGCTTCTCCGCCAGGGCGGCGGCATTTTTGATGGTGCTGACCTGTTCCTTCACGGCCCCGCCAGCTACTTTTACGCTTGCCGTCTCCCTGTCTGTCTGGATGCTCAAGGATTTATCCGGGAGATTCACTACCCACCGGGAGAGGGTTTGTGCAGCCTCTGCCAGCCTGTCTTTCAGCTCTTTCGTCACCTCTGTCGCTTTGAGCTGATCAAGCAGGTCGCTGATGCCGGCAATCGCCCGGGTTGAGGCCACCTTACCGCTCTGCAGGCCGGTGAGGATATCTGCCACCTGCTGAACGGCCGTGCCTGCGGAAACTGTGGCCGAAGCCGCCTGTTTGACCAGGTCTTCCCATTTCGGGGGTGGCTCGTCCATGCTTTTGCTGTAATACCAGATGATTTCGTCCCCGTCTTTAACATTGTATTTTGCGGCGGCCACAGACGGTATGTTCCCGTTGACCACGTAGCACCAGCCGGCCATACCGTTGCCGGCCTGCCTGCAGATGGAATCGACAAAGTCCGGCCAGGATGATGACATGCTGTAGGGAAGGCCGGTGGCATCCAGGGTACCCAGGGCGGTCAAGCCCCACCGGTTGCCGGCGGAAACCGTGACGTAACCGGGGCCGGAGAGCAGCTCACCGTCCATGCCCACGACTGCAATCTCCACCGTGCACGTGCCGGTACCACCCGATGGTGCAGGTGATCTTACGGTCAGGTTGGCCGAACCCGTCAGCCCGCCGTAAGTCGCATTCACCACTGTGGTACCTGCCTGCAGGCCGGTTACCAGGCCGTAGGCGACACCGGCGACAGTGGTATTGGCGACCGACCAGACAGCGTCATTTGTGACATCGTGGTCAACAGCGTAAACATCAAACATTACAGCCTTGAATTGGGTTTGATCATCGGTATTCAAAACAGCGCTGGAGGGCGTTATAGAGACCGCCGGCGCCACATCTACACCCAGAAGGTGATATCCCCACAGCGCCCAGGTGGCATCCATGGCGTTTTTCGTTGTCCCGAAGCTCCCGTCGGAGTTGAGGGCGTTGTCGATCAGGTAGTCAACCGGGCTCTTGCCACTGCTGCTCTTTATGGATGTGGGATCTATGCCCCGAACCTTCAGGGTGGCGATCATCTCCACCGTATCCGTTAAAGGGTCATCCCAGCCCGCCACGAAGCTCCCGTCGTTCTGCTGCTGCTTCATCAGCCAGTCGAGGCCGAGGCCGACCGCTGCCTGTATCTCGGGATCATTTTTTGGGGGATCCAGGTATGAGAGGGCTCTGACGGCCTGGGCTGTTGTCATGAAGTCGGCATAATAATGAGTACCCTTATCATCCGTCCATCTGCTACCCCAGGCGCCGTAGACATCTCCGCTGACCGTAAGCTGCTGGCTTAAAATATAATTCCTGGCATAAATTGTGTTAAACACACTGAGATCACCGGCCCGGCCTAACAGGTCATAAGCGAGCAGATCGCTGTAGATATTGTTGTCAAAACCGGTGCTCTGCTCCCTGTTTTTTAGCATCTGCAGCAATTGATCGGCTAATTGCTGCTGCCCCAGTTCCTGCATGGCCAGCAGGTCCTGGGCAAGAACCTTTGCCGATACCTGCTCATTGTTGCTAATATCCTGATAGACGATGTCGATAACGGCATCTTTCAGTGAGGTACCGTTGTATACCCAGGCGCTGACATCGATGCCTGCCCGGGTGAGCACCCAGGCGGCGTAAGAACCAACGTAAGCATCTTCATTTTTAGCTCCGTTTTTAACAAATTCGTTGTAGAGGTAATTGGCCCCCTTATCTGCCAGGCCGGACAGGTCATGAGTTTCGGCCTGGGCGCAGGGGACGACCGCTAAGGAAAGAGAGAATACGGCCACCAGCAGTATTGCCAGAAACCTGAAACCTTTCTTATTTATCGTCAATTGTTTTCCTCCTCTCGTTCGGCCGGTGCTAAAGAAGTCTTGCGGTAATTAAAAACCCCCGGTCTAGGGAGGACCGGGGTATTTCTTGCTTAGACAAAATAAGTTAAGCATCAAGAACCACCTCCCTATCTCGCGTAGATCAAAGGTGATGCTGAGAACAGGCAGGTCTCCTGGCTCGGGTTCCTCACCTTCTCTGCCCTTCCCATCCGTTCCTCAATTGTCGTGTCTCACCTGACCGCTACTTCAGAACAATTGAGTGCCAGACAGTGGTTATGCAGAGGGGCTCCCCCTCACAGTGGCGGGACCGCGCCGGATTTCCACCGGCTTCCCTTTTCGACCTTGGCTGGCAAGGCCACCTGTTCCGGCTCTTATTTAATTTTGTTATCAAGGGTTCGTCAGGATTTGTGAAAATCCTGCTGGCATAAAAAATTTTTGTTGGGTTTAACCGGTTATAACCTTTTTCTTTATTTACTCTATCTTTCCGGTTTTGGCAGGGCAGACCACCACACCGCCTCCGGCGGCACCAACGAAGAACGAAACATATTTTCAGGGCAGGAACGGCTGGTCTGTTCAAGCAGGCAGGAAAGGGTTACCTGACATGGCTGCTTCATGCCTCCATGTCAGGTGGAAAGAGGGAAGAAAAGCTCACTGCCGGGCTTTGCCGGAACCCGGCTTTTCGGGAGGTGTATGCCAGTGGCCGCGGGTATAAAAAAACCACGCGGCCGCCCCGCTTCTGCGGGGATACGACCTCCGTGGTCTGAATTTCTACGGTCCCATTATACCATAACGGTTTTCTCCCGGGAAGAGAGTTCCGGATAAAAATATGCATCCCCGCTTTCGAGACGGTGGAGCAGGTTACACCGTAATCATCAGAATTTTGGAAGATAGCGTGTTACCAGACAGGAATATTTTACGACGTGTCGAATTATCCATAACTGGAACCAGGTGGGAATGGCGCAAAACTGTGGCCGAGAACCGTTCCACCGCCTGGTGGGTAGCCGGAAATTCCTTTTCTGTTTCGGAAAAGAAACCGCCGCGGGCGGGAGTGGAATGCTTCCCGCTTCGTTTCGGCAGAGGATACTGTCACTGAAATTCTACGCAATAAACTTTTTCCTCTCCGCAAACCGCTACCAGACGCTTGCCTAACCACCACTGCGACTCTTCAGAATTGCAGGCACCTTCCGGCCCTAAGGAATAAATCCCGTCGTAACGTTACAAAAATGTTCTTTTCTCTAATTTGGGTATGGAAAAAGATTTCGAATGTTACTATCAAGAATACGGCCAGCGGGTTTACAACGTAGCCTACCGCATTCTCCGGGACCACCACGCGGCCGAAGAGGTAACCCAGGAGACATTCGTGCGGGCGTGGGCGGCCCTGCGGAGCGGCTTTCCGCCGGGCGACTTTGAGGCAGGCAGGCTCGACGACTGGTCGTGGAGTTGCAGCACAAGCCGTCCCGAAGCACCGCCGCCGTTTTACGCTGTGAATACAGGGGCGGCCTACGCCCACAGCGGAAAATACGGGTGTCAGCTCGCCGTGGGTGCCCGCGCCGGCGCGGCCGACGTGCAGATAGGGCAGCTTTTCGCAGACACCTCCCCTGCCTACATCATCTGGTTGAGGCCGGCAGGGGCTGATTCGCGGCACGCGGAGGTGCTGGTATCCATTACAGACCTTACCACAGATCCACACGGTTATCATTCCGTGCTTTACCGGGGCATCGCTACGTGCCCGCTCCGCCGAAGGACGACAGGCGACATTTCCTTCCGCTTGGAGTGGGGCCGCTGGGAGGCTTACCGCTTCGACTTCGCCCGCGATTACCGGTCTCGCTACGGGCGCGAGCCTGGGCCGCACCGTGTGGTGGGGATTCTCCTCCGCCACCGTGCGGGCGGCGGCCCGGTGGAGCTGTGGGTGGATGACTTCACGGGAGCATGGTGACCGGCCTGGGGAGCAAAAAAATTTTTTCGGCAGGTGTTACGTTGCGACACAAAAAACGTCTTAACTTACAGAAAGGACATCCTGAGAAGGATCAGGTTGCCCATGAGGGGTTTTCCGCACCGGTCCGGCCAGGCAGAGAGGTCGATGCCCGGAGCAGGGGAGAGGTGGAGTACGAGGAAAATGTCTTTTGGTTTGCAAGGGGGGTGGGTAGCGGTAAGAGTTCTGCGCGGGATACCGTTGCCGGTGAGGCGGGACGGTAGTCGGATTAAAAAACAGGTATTGCCTGAACCGATACGGGTGGCAAAATTTAAGAAATAAGGAGGTGCTTGCTATGCAGCCGGAACGGAAAAACTTGCGGTGTGTCTCTGTTCTTCTATGTGTGCTGGCGCTATGTTGTCTGCTGGTGTTTTGGTCTGGCCTGGCGCTGGCCCAGGACGGCACGGGGGGAGCTGGGCCGGCAAAAGAGGGTGCTTGCTGGCAACCAATTGGGCCGGCCCTCGCCACCGACTGGTATGTGCGGCAGATAGTGGCCTCGCCGGAATTCGCGAAGGATCAAACGCTTTTTGCCGCCACGGGTTCAAACAACCTGAACGATACTTCGCTCGAAGGTGTTTTTGCTTCATAATGATGGAGGCGCCAGCTGGCGGCACGTCTTAAATCAGCGTGTTACCGCGATGGGAGTTTCGCCTGAGTTTGCGCGGGATGGCATAGTGATTGCGGCCAATACCTCAGGCAGGGTCTTTATCTCGGAGGACCGGGGGCAGACGTGGCGGGGGATTACAGATGTACCCTCTAACGCAGCGTGGGCACTTGCATTTTCGCCGTCTTTCGCCCAGGACAAAACCGTTTTTCTGGCAGGTGCCAGGGGGCTGCTGGTTTCGACCGACGGCGGTTATCACTGGCAGGCCTCGGCGGCACCGCAGAACATCACATGTCTCGCGCTCTCGCCTGATTTTATACGGGACCACACCCTTTTTGCCGGTGTCATTGGCTCTTACGAGAAAAACGGTCTTTACCGATCTGTGGACGGCGGGAAGACCTGGGAGCAGGTGGGGTTAAAAGGCATCGCGGTCAGGGATAGTGCCTTCTCCACCAGTTACCTGCAAGACCGCACGATCTACGCAGTCGGAGGGGATCTCTTCAAATCGACGGACGGTGGCGAGACATGGGAGAAGATCGGAATCACCGGCGCGAACGGTTGCTGTCTTGCCATCTCGCCCCGCTTTGCCGCGGACAAGACCGTTTTTGTGGGAACTGAGGGTCTGGGAACGGAATACTATGACGGCGTGGTCAGGTGTAAGGATGGGTTGCAGGATCACCTTCTTAATGGGTTACTCGGGAAAACCGAGCGGGATCTGGTAGCAGTTGACACGGGAGAGGGCGTGCGGCTTTTTGCTGCTGTTACCATGAAAGATCGCTTGTGGGGCGAGGTTTATACCCTTTTCCTGCCGGGAGAGGCGGGTACTATGGCGGTTAGCAAGGAGGGAACGGTGCAGCGGGGCATCGAGTACCCCTTCTGGCTTGAGGTTGCCGCTGAAAACGCCCGCTATGCGCTTCTTGAGGACCCCGCTCATCCTGAGGAGTATGACAAGCTCCGTGATCTCCTGGGGAAGAAAGCGCGGGTTACCGGCTATCTGGACACCGGTCCCGGCTTTCCCGACCCGGTGCAGGGGCACATCCGGGTGATCAAAGTAGAGCCGTTAGAGAAGCCGGTAACCAGTCAGGTAATCATTGACGACCCCTCCTTCGTCACCCTGACGGCGGTGCCGAATACCGCACCGGGGGCAGATACTGCTTTTAACCTGGAGGTGAAGGAGAACAACCCGGGGCTCCCCGTCGAGCTTTCTTACTTAGTGCTCGATCCCGACGCCACCCCGGCGAACCCGGCTTCGGGAGTTGAGGTGCACCCGGATGGGGAGTGCGAAACCGGCTGGGCAAGCGGGCAGCACTTCTACCACACTAAAATCGGCGGCTGGGCAAAGCCGCAATTCCCGGCGAACCCGCAGTACTTCCCGCTGCCCCACTACCGGACCTGCGTCCTGATGCTTGCCCGCTACGACAAGGTCTACGTGGTCTTTTTGCGGGAGAACGACGGGCAGCTCACCTCCAAGGTCCTGAAGGGCGGCCCCTTCACCGGCCTGGACGTGCCGGGGCTCGGGAAGGTGACTTGGCAGGGCAACCGGTTCGAGGTGCGCTCCTACGGCGATCCGGTGGAAGTGGGCCTCTGGGCTAAAGGGCAGTACATCCACGGCGAGGTGGCCGGCTGGGCGCGGCCGGAGTTCAAGGAGAACCCGAAGTACTACGATATCCCTCACTACGGGATGTTCATGCTGATGCTTGCCCGCTACGATAAGCTCGGCCTGATCATCGGCAATGAGAACGACGGGCAGTTGGGTGCGGTGGTGCTAACCGGTTCGCACCGTTGGGGCACGGAAACGGTACCCGGACTCGGCCAGCTCAGCGCTCTGATCCCGCGCTGTGCGGAAGGAACCCGGTGCCCGGGAGCACCTGCCAAGGTGGAGGTTCGGGCCACCGGCAGCGACCCGGTGGAGGTCTCCCACTTCGCCTTCGACAACACCTGCTGGCAGTGGGAGGTCAACGGCTGGGCCAGGCCCGAGTTCGCGCCCAACCCGCAGACCTTTGAACTCAAGCACTACACGCCCGGCTTTCTAATGGTCAGCCGCTACGGCAAGGTCGGCATCTTCTTCTACAACGAGAACGACGGGCAGCTGGGGGTATTGCCGTTGGAGGCGGCAACACCTCCGGTATCGCCGCAGGCGCAGCAGCCCGCAGCGGTCTTCCGCATCGGCCAGAACAGCTACGAGGCCGGCGGCCAGAAGTTCCCGATGGACGTGGCACCCTACATCAGGAACGGCCGGAGTTACGTCCCCATCCGCTACCTGGCCAACGCCCTCGGTGTGTCCGACCAGGAAATATCCTGGGACCAGGCGACGCGGACCGCCACCCTGTCCAGAGGGAACCTTTCCCTGAAGCTCCAGGTGGGCAGCTGTTTCCTCGCGCGGGAGGTGGCCGGGCAATCTCCTGTTCTTTTAGTAATGGATGTAGTGCCTGAAGTGCGGTCTGGCCGCCTCTTTCTCCCCGGGCGCTTCGTAGCCGCCTGGTTGGGGTACGCCGCCGCGTGGGACGCAGCCAGCCAGTAGATAACCCTGACCCCCTGCGAAACCTCCTGGGCGGAGGGGCTAACCTTCGACCCCAATCCGGCGGAACCGGACAAGGCTTTGAACATCACAGTGCGCACCAGTGGGCCGGCCACTCAAGTCACACTCTTCCTTAAAGGCTCCAGCATGATGCCGGGCCCCCTGCCGGGAGGAGAGTTCTGGCAGGCCGCCGGCGAAAAAGTAACCCTGTCTCCGGTCGGAAGCGATGTATGGGTACGCGGTACGGTGGCGCCCAGCGAGGTCGGCGTCTACCCGGCCGAGGCCACGGTGGACGGGCTCACCTTTACCGCCGATGACTGGTTTTTGAAAGTGTACCCGGAGGGGTTCCTGCAGCAGCCTGGCCACAATACCCCGGAAGAGGCCATCAGCGCCCGCTTCGCCCAGGACTTCAAGGGGTGTGAGCTTCGCCGGATAGAGTCCAAAACCCTGCCGCCGGACGACGGGCGCGACCCGCGCTACCATAAGCTTTTCCTCATCACCTACTACCAGCCTTACGTCGGCCCGATCCTGCCGCCGGGAACCCACACCTATTACTACTACGTGCTTAAAGACTGACCGGCGGGGATGTGGCGGGTCGCTGGCGGCGGCACCGGCCCTTAAACTAAGAGGTGGACGGGAGCCGTCAATAAGGTAAATAAGGAAAGGGGTGAAGCAATGCGGTCCAAAATTTTCCTTATGATCCTGCTCCTGTTGCTGCTGGCTGGGTGCGGCAGAAGCAAACAGGCGCCGGGCCGGCCGGAAGCGGTGGTGGAGAACTACCTGGCGGCCATTGGTCGCAGCAATTACAAAAAAGCTGCCGGCTATCTGGAGCACCCCAGGGCGGAGGTCTGGCCTGGGGTTGGGCTTTTGGAGGCAACCTTCAACGCAAAAGTCCCGCCGGACGTGATGCGCATCACGAATATTGCTGCGGGGCCAACATTCACAGTCAGTCTCCGCAGCGACGAGGTCGGCTGCCTGGCCCGCGCCCACGTGACCCCCGGGAAAGAAGCAAACCGCTGGGGCATCGGGCAGGAGGGAGACTGGTGGTTTGCCTTTTACCTGATTAACAGGGACAATGCGTGGCGGCTTGCCCGCGGAATGCCCATTCCTCAAGAACTGGTTGACTATCTGAAGGGCAATCGCAACCCTTTTCAGAATATGGTCAGCCAGGTGCCGGAGATGACCGAGCGCGGCAGGGAATATAAGCTTGCGTTCGACCTCGAGTTGCCAAAAGCGCTCTCCTCTATAGATGAGGTAGACATGGCTTTTCTTCCCGAACCTAACACTGAAAAGTATCCGTATGCCTACGAAACGGCTTTTTCCACTTACTATTACGACGGAGGTCAGAAAAAGTTGCTCGGTCATTTCGACCAGACGGCGGAGATCGACCCGGAAATGCTGCCCGGCAAGTACCAGCTCTACCTGGAGCTGGGCACAAAACCGCCCCTTTACTGGGCGGTCCCGCCCTATGTGGTGACGGTGAAATGAGGAAATGGGGTCTGTTGCAGAGGCTCGGCGAAAGCAATCTTAGCTAACTAAACCCGGTATTCCCCGCCTTCGAGACGGTGGAGCAGGTTAAGGCAGAAAATGGTATAATTTGGGTAACAGGATTTAAGGAGTTTTCCCGGGAGTGAGCAAACATATTACCTGAGGTTCTGGATAAAACCGGATGGGATGTTTGCTCCGCCTTGAGCAAGAGCAAACTCGCCCGTATATACTACCTGGCAGGGGGAACCGCTTTGGCTCTACAGATTAACCACAGGAAATCTTACGACCTGGATTTTTTCCGGATGGGGGCTCACGAGAGGATTAATTTCAACGCAATAGCGGGAGAGCTAAAAAACATCTTCCGAGAGACTCACCCCTTTTTAGAAATTATGACATCCAGAAAATTGACCTTGGAGAGCAGAAAAAATGATTGTCAAGACAAACCTGACCCGTGGCGCATGGGAGCAGATTATGTGGTTGTTCGGCTATTACGGCCTTGAAACCATAAAGAAATTTTTTCCGGATGATTACAGCGGTTTGCGGGAATTGCCCGAACCTGTAATCAACCTGTGGGGATTGCTTTTTTAGGTGAAGAGGCTTACAAGAACGAGATTAATAGACAGAAAAAGGATGACCGGCTGGAAAAATGGCATGGCCGGCGCTCTGTGCCGGTTGCATCGTAACCCCGGCAAGATATCAGGCAGACATATAAAAAGATAATGTAGAAAGCAGGAATTTTTGAGAATGCGTTGAATAGATAACAGCAGATTAAAGTGATGGCCGAAGCCATTTAAGGCGGGTTTCCTTAGTCCGCTAACGTCTCCGGAAGGGACGCATAAAGGCTAAGGTATCAAAAAGGTGTATTAATTCTTATCCGGAATAGCTTGTACAGGAAGACCATGAAGGTCTGATGCCTTTAGAAAAAGGCAGGGCTTTCATGGTTTTTTATTTGACGGCCTGGTCAGTTGCCAATGGGCCGTAAGAAATCCTGGCTTTAAGGAACCAACTTTTTGAAGGAGAGGATGTGGTTTTTTGAAACTGACGCCTATCGGGGTTATCTGCAGCCCGTACCGTACGCCTCAAGATGCTCCCCACCAGGGGCGTCCGGTCGGCCAGACGGCCGAACTGGAGGTTTACCCCCCGTTTGCGGAAGGGCTGAAGGATGTGGAACAGGTGACCCACCTGATCGTTCTTTACTGGTGCCATCTGGGGAACCGGGAAACGCTGCAGACCAAAACGCCTTTCGGGCCAGAGATACGCGGCGTTTTCGCCTGCCGCTCCCCCTCCCGGCCAAACCCCATCGCTTTTTGCGTGTCGGAACTGCTGGAGGTACGGGGAAACCGGCTGCTGGTGCGCGGGGTCGACGCGGTTGACGGAAGCCCCCTTCTGGACATCAAGCCTTATTCTTCAGAAGTGGACTGTGTTGCGGGAGCACGCATCGGCTGGTTTAAAAAATAGGTTTCGGGTATGGCTTCAAGATTTCCAAGATAAGAGAGGAGACTGATTGATATGCCGAAGCTGTTGATCTGCGGCCGGGGCGGCAGCGGGAAGAGCACCTTGGTGGCCCTGCTGGCGCGGCGGCTGGGAGAAAAGGAGAAAGTGCTGTGGTGGATGCCGACGAGTCGAACTTGGGGTTGGGTACGATGTTGCAACTGCAGCCCCCGGAGAAGACGTTAATGGACCACCTGGGGGGCAAACCCGCGGTCAGAGAAAAGCTGATGGCCGCCCTCCGGGGTCGGGGGGATGAAGTGATGCAGCTGTTTACCGGAGCAATCGCCTTGGACAACCTGCCGCCGGAGTGCATGTACCGGGAGGGGCGGGTGGCCTGGCTGCGGGTGGGCAAGATTGAGCATGTCATGGAGGGGTGCGCCTGCCCCATGGGAGCGCTGGCGAGGGCCTTCTTAAACCACCTGGCGGTGGGAGACGGCGAATGGGTCCTGGTTGACACCGAGGCGGGGGTGGAGCACTTCGGCCGGGGAGTGCTGGAAGGTGTTGACGCCGTTGTGGTGGTGGCGGAGCCCTCCCACGAGGCGGTCATCCTGGCCGAGAAGGCCGTAGAACTGGCACGAGAGGCGAAAAAGAACTACGGAGTGATGATCAACAAAGTGGACGGCGAAACGGAGCCTGCTTTGAGGGAAATGCTCGCGGCCCGGGGGATTGAAGTAACGGGCGTTCTTCCTTATTCCCCTGCCGTCAGGTGGGCGAATCTCTGGGGGGAACCTTTGGAAGCCGGCGTCATGCGGGATGAGGTAGACGAGCTGGTGAGCAGAATTAAAGGGATGCTGGCGGGAAACTAGCCGTCACCCAAGTATTCCTGCCAGACTTAAGCCGGTGGGGTCATGAGTCTTGGTTGTCAGCTTTTAATATTAGGGAGGAGAATGGGATGCGGATAAAGGCATTTAAAAGTGAGGCGGCTCTGGTTACCATGTTGCTTCTAATTGCAGTAATCAGCGGGTGTGGCTCCGCCAGGAGCGGCCAGAGCGCCGGCACACAGCAAGAGCAGAAAACAGTTATCACCGACCTGGCCGGCCGGCAGGTGGAAGTTCCCATACCGGCAAAAAAGGTGGTGGCCGTCGGCCCCGGTGCCCTGCGGCTGGTCTGCTATGTGAACGGCGCGGATCGGGTGGTGGGCGTGGAAAATTTAGAGAAGCAGCAGCCCACCGGCCGGCCGTATATTTTAGCCTATCCCGAGCTCAAGAACCTGCCCACCATCGGCCAGGGAGGACCGGATGCCACCCCGGATGCCGAGAAGCTCGTCGGCGTCAAGCCGGACGTAATTTTTGTCGCCTACCTGGTGGACAGATCCCAAGCGGACGAGCTGCAGGCCAGGACGAACATTCCGGTGGTGG
>CADDZD010000029.1 GCA_902812385.1 Clostridia bacterium
TGGCGCAGAGTCGCCTGGCTCCCCCGCACTCAATGGCACTTTCTCTCTGTAACGAGATAATTAATGACAGCAGTTCCGAATGAATGTTAAAGGGTAGAATTCCCTTTGAGTGCGGGGTCGCTTCGGCTGCCGTTAACTGCTCCTTCATCAAGGGCGAGAAACAACCTCCGTAGCTCGTTGCGTCTGCAAGGATAAACCGCTTTTTCGCTTCTCTGTTGGTGCCGCCGGAGGCGGCGTGGAGGTCTGTCCTGAAAATTAGTTGCGTTTATCCTTGCGCTTGCTCCCGACTACGCTCCGGATCCCCCATAACGTGGGGTGAAATTTAAGCAAGCGAGTGACCCAGCAAAGACATCAGATTTTTCGCATCCTTAGACAAGAGAACCGTCCCCTTGTCTTCCTATCGCCGGATAAAGCGCCTGATATCGACGATGTCGATCTCTTTTGTGAGCATCAGCACGGCAAAGTAGATCCCCGCACCGGCGATGACCGCCAGACCGGTCGCCGCCGCATTCCCCAGGGCCTCCAGCAGCCTGTAAATTACGGGGAGTGCAGCCATCATTATTGTAGCAGCCAGCAAGGGCCTGGGCAAGCCGAGACGGGCAGCCCGCCGCCGCGTTAGGCCGCGGACACCCCAGTAGTTGAGAAAAAAGGTGAGGGCAAACCCCAGGATGCTCCCCAGGGCCGCCCCCTTAACTCCCAAACCGGGAAGAACGGTCAGGTAGTAGTTGCACAGGGTTTTGACCGCGCACCCCACCGCCAGGTTCAGCACCGGGAGCCAGGTGTTGCCCAGCCCCTGCAGGGCACCGGAGGTGGTCTGCTGCAGGCCGGAAAAAAGGGCGGCAGGCGCCAGCCAGGCGGTTACCTCCCCGGCCCCCGGATCGCCGAACAGGAGATCCGTGATCGGAGCTGCCAGGGCCATCAGGCCCGCGGCGGCGGGGAGGCACAGGATGGTGGTGATGCGCATGGCGGTGGCAATGCGCTCTCCCGCTTCCTCCCGGTTCCCCCGCGCCAGGGAGGCGGCAATGTGGGGGACAAGGCTGCTGGCGAGGGAGACGGTGAAGATCGCCGGGATATAAACCAGGGTACCTGCCATCCCGGAAAACTGGCCGAAGAGGGAGGTCGCCTGCTGGACGGTATAACCCCCCGCCTGGAGGCGTTTCGGGATGATCACGGCATCGATGGTCTGTACCAGCGGAAGCACCATTGAACCGGCAGAGACCGGGAGGGCGTAGGCGATGAGCCGCCTGAGTATTCCGAGCGAACCCCGGAAGCCAACCGGCATCCGGCGCCCCGGGGCGGGGGTAAAGTTACGCCTTTCCAGCCACCGGTAGAGGCAGCCCAGCACAAAGAGGCTGCCGCACCCTCCCGTGACCGCACCAAAGGCCGCCCCGGCGGCCGCAAACTCCACACCGCGGTTCGTCAGGGAGAGGGCCGCCCAGAATACCGTCCCCACCCTGATCACCTGATCCACCACCTCGGAGAGGGCGGTGGGCCACATCAACCGCCAACCCTGGAAATACCCGCGAAAGGCGGATACGATCGAGATCACGAAAACGGCGGGAGCAATGCCGGCGAGGGGATAATAAGCCCGGGGATCCCCGAGCACCTCCCCGGCAAGGTAGGGAGCGGCCCGGAAGAGGGCCAGCGAAAGAAACAGTCCCAAAAAAAATAAAGGCCCCAGGGAAAGGTAAAACACCTGCCTCGCTCCCGTTCTGTCCCCGCAAGCGACCCTTTCCGCAACCAGCAAAGATACGGCTATCGGGATGCCGGAGGTGGAGAGGGCGAGCAGCATGGTGTAAATCGGATAGGCCATCTGGTAAAGCCCGACACCCTCGCTTCCAACAATCCGCGTAAAGGGGATGCGGTAAACCGCCCCCAGCGCCTTGACGACAATTCCGGCCACAGTCAGTACGAAAGCCCCGTGCAAAAAGGATTCCGGCCTCACAGTTCTCCCCCTGGTTGGATCTTCTGTTAATAATGCTTACGAAGGAGAAACCTGCAATAGACCGGCCAGGAAAAATTAAAGGCGGCTGCGGCGCCACCTTTCACGTGTTTGGGCCACAAAAAATCATGCCGCATGCGGCATGATTTACTGTTCCATTTGCTTGGCAAGGAAGCCCGCTGCCGTCTCGGCAAGCTTCAGTTCGAGCTCGCCCATCTTGACATTTGGTTCTTTAGAGCAGATGATTACGGCTCCGATCGGGTCCCCCTCGGCGATGATCGGGGCAATCACCTCGCTGGAGAATTTGCACTCTTCGGCCTCTTCTTCGCTCAGGCAGCCTCGGCAGAAGGGATGCTCACCGGCCTTCGAGATAAGAACGGATTTGCGCTCTTCCATCACCCGCTCAACGGCGGGGCCAATCGGTTTATTAAGGAACTCCTTCTTCGGGGCACCTGCCACGGCAATGATATTGTCTCTATCGGCAATACATGCAATATGGCCAATCGCCTCGTGCAGGGAGTCCGCGTATTCTTTCGCAAAGTCACCCAGTTCACCAATCGGTGAATACTTCTTTAAAATAACCTCACCTTCCCGGTCCACAAAGATTTCGAGGGGATCACCCTCCCGAATCCGTAGGGTCCGGCGGATCTCTTTAGGAATTACAACGCGACCTAGATCATCAATGCGGCGAACAATACCTGTTGCTTTCAACTACCTATCCCCCCTTCATTTTCAGAGTTAGGAATCTTCACGAATAGTATATAACCGGATTGGGGGATTTATTCATTTTTTCCATGCTAAAAGTTGAAAGTCGGCCTGTCCGCCCTGAAAAGGTTGGAATTTCAAGCAATCAAGCCCTATTCCGGCATTTTCGTGCGATACATGAATCTCCCCTGCTCCCGCAGGTTCTCCAGGTACCTCATTATAATTTGATTTTTTTTGGCAGCGAGGAGGTTCTGCCGCAGCGTTTCCCGCACATCTTCGTACCTGACTTCGGGCGGGAAGTTTGTATCATAAGCCATCCTGATTTCACCCTCCTCCACTCTTACGTTCCGAGTTACCTGGTCCTGCAGCTTCTGGATGATGAGCATGTCCCGGACCTGTTCCCGGTACTTGTCCAGGGAGAGGCCCTGCTCCTTCAATATTTCCTGCATCCTATCAACACCTCCGACACGCCCTGCGTCCTCCGCCAGCCGGGCGTCGATCTCCGCTTCCTCCACCTGGATCCCTGCCTTAAGGGCCGCCTTTTTCAGCAAAACCCGGTTAATCATCTGATTCAAGACCTGCTGCTTTACCTGGTCGCGCAGTTTTGATGCAGCGCTTTGCTGGAGGTCGATGCCGTAAACCTGACCAAAGAACCGAATCGCCCGGTCGGTCTCCGCCTGCCACTCCGCTTTAGAGATTTTCGTTCCGTTCACCTTCAGCACCCAGTCCCCTGACTCCGACCACCAGAACCACACCCCGCCTGTGGCCAGCAGCAGGAGGAACAGGATGAGCTGGGGGGTGTACTTCCAGCCTGTCCTTCCGGTTTCCTGCAGATTCTCCTGTAGCTCCAAAGCAAATCCTCTCCTTGTTTTATTGCCATACCCAAAAGGGGTTCGCCGTCGGACCCAAATCTCCTGCTTAGGCAAAAAGGAATTATCTTCCCCCACCGCTTTTCCCTGCAGGCGCAGGCCGGCGAGCGCAGGCACGGCCTTATGTCATGACCTGGTCGAGCATCGCCACCAGCTGTACGGGCGACAGCCCTCGGGTGTCGATGCGGGCCTCCAGCCTGCCTACTGCCGAAAAGCTGAGGCGGTGCCCGAATACCCTGGCCCAGCGGTCGAGTTCGCGGCCGCGGGGCCCCGCTCCGTCCCTGAAGCGCACCACAATACTGCGGTCGGTATGCTGCACCTCCCCGATCTGCAGCTCCCGGGCCCGCAGGCGCAGTCCGGTAAGTTTAAAAAGATAGGAAACCGGTTCCGGAAGGGGGCCGAAGCGGTCGCGCACCTCTTCCCTCAGGTCCTCCAGGGCCTTCACATCCTCCACCAGGGCCAGGCGCCGGTACAGTTCCACCTTTTGCCTGGCGTCACGGATGTAGCTTTCGGGTATATAGGCATCTACCCGGAGCTCCCATGCAGGAGCAGCCTGGACCTTTTGCTCCGGCACCTTCTCCCCCTTTAACTCCTTGACCGCCTCCTGGAGAAGCTGGTTGTAGAGGTCGAAACCGACGGCGGCAATATGGCCGTGCTGTTCCGGGCCGAGCAGGTTGCCCGCTCCCCGGATCTCCAGGTCCCGCAGGGCAAGCTTGAAGCCAGAACCGAATTCGGTGAACTCCTGCAGGGCGCGCAGGCGCTTCTCCGCCTCCTCCGTCAAGACCTTGTCCCTGTCAAAGGTGAAGTAGGCGTAGGCCAGCCGGTTGGAACGCCCGACCCTGCCCCGCAGCTGGTAGAGCTGGGCCAGCCCGAAACAGTCCGCCCGCTCCACGATCAGGGTATTGACGTTCGGCAGGTCCAGCCCGTTCTCGATGATGGTGGTGCAGACGAGGCAGTCGAACTTCCTGTTGAGGAAGTCCCACATCACGTTCTCGAGTTCCTCCTCCTTCATCTGGCCGTGGGCCACCCGGAAGGTCGCTTCCGGAACCAGTCCCTGCAGATAGACGGCGCGCCGGGCAATGGTTTCGACCCTGTTATGCACGTAGAAGACCTGCCCGCCCCGCTGGATCTCGCGCCTGATGGCATCCTGGATGACCTCGGGATTGAATTCCAGAACATAGGTCTGCACCGGGAGCCGGTCCTCGGGAGGTGTCTCGATCATGCTCAGGTCCCGCACCCCGCTCAGGGACATCTGGAGGGTGCGCGGGATGGGTGTGGCCGTGAGGGTCAAAACATCCACGTTTGTGCGCAGCATTTTGATCTTCTCTTTGTGCCCGACACCAAAACGCTGCTCCTCATCGATGATCAACAGCCCCAGGTCTTTGAACCTGACGTCATCGGAAAGGAGGCGGTGCGTCCCCACGATCACATCCACAAGCCCCAGGCTGAGGGCTTCAATGACCGCTTTCTGCTCCCGGGGAGAACGAAACCTGCTCAGGACGTCAACCCGCACCGGATAGCCGGCAAAGCGCTCCTTGAAGGTGCGGTAGTGCTGCTGGGCGAGAACGGTGGTAGGCACCAGGACGGCCACCTGCTTCCCGTCCTGCACCGCCTTGAAGGCTGCCCGGATCGCCACTTCCGTCTTGCCAAACCCGACATCCCCGCAGACCAGGCGGTCCATTGCCCGCGGGCTTTCCATGTCGGCCTTCACTTCGGCGATCGCCTGCTTCTGGCCCGGGGTTTCTTCATAGGGAAAAGCCGCCTCGAATTCCTGCTGCCAGACGGTATCCGGTGAAAAGGCATAGCCCGGTGTCTCCAGGCGTCTGGCATACAGGGCCAGCAGGTCCTGGGCAAGCTCCCTCACCCGTTTTTTAACACGCTGCTTCAGGCGTGCCCAGTCCGAGCCTCCCAGGCGGGAAAGACGGGGTACCTGTCCGTCGGGCCCGATGTACTTCTGGATCAAACCCACATGGTCCACCGGGATGTAGAGACGATCCTCGCCGGCATAGGCGACCTCCAGGTAATCCCTCTTCCTGCCGTCGGAGGCCATCTCCCGGATCCCCACGAACCGGCCGATGCCGTGGTGAACGTGCACCACGTAATCCCCCACGCTGAGTTCCGGCAAAATGCCGCGGCCATCCCCGCTCTGGCGGCCCGCCCGGGCGGGCCTGCCCATCCTCTTCCTGCCGTACAGCTCCTCCCCTGTGATCACCGCAAGCCTGCCGGGTATCTCAAAACCCCTGCTCAGGTCGCCGATCCCAACATTGAGGCGTCCGGCATCCAGGCGGGTGTGCCATTCTTTATTCTTTAAAAAGGCAAGCTCGTGCTCCCTCAGGCCCCGCTCCAGCTGCGGGAGCCGATCTTCGGCCTGGGCGAGCAACAGCACGGTGGTTCCTCTTCTCAGCCAGCGGTGCAGCTCCGGTGCCAGGAGGTCCGGCCGGGCGAGAAAGGGCTGCATTTCCTTGGCCGTGAAGCTGACCACCGCCTTCGGCTCAAGGTAACCGGGCTGTGTCAGGATCTGGGTCAGAGAGACCTGACAAGCCTCCGCCAGTTCCTTAAAAAGCTCCTCCTCACGGAAGTAATAATCCTGCCAGGGGGTGAAGGACTGGCCCTCCTGGAAAAGGCGCCTGTAGTCCGATTCCAGGAGGGCGGTGCGCGCCCGGCACTGCTCCCGGCAGCGCCCCGGCTCGTCCAGGATCACCAGGGAACCGGGTGGGAGGTAGTTCAACAGGGAGACCTGCTCCGGGTAAAAGTAAGGCTGCAACAGGTTCAGGGAACCTGTCGTACCCTCCGCCGCCATCTCCAGGAAGCGGTCCAGCCGCTGCTTCAGGCTGATCTGGGCGTTCCTGCTCCCTTTCAGGTGCCCGCGCCTGGCCTTGTAGGCCTCCCGGATCCGCCCGGTGGCGGCATCCGCCCGCTCGGGAGTGTAGACGAATTCCCGGGCCGGCCAGATCACGGCTTCCGTAAGGTGAGACCTGGAGCGCTGTGTTTCCGGGTCCAGCTCCCTGATAGACGTAACCTCATCCCCCCAGAACTCGATGCGTACCGGTTTTCCGTAAAAAGGAAAAAGGTCGAGGATGCTTCCCCGAATGGCGAACTGGCCGGGACCGGCTACAAGGTCGGCGCGCTCATAGCCACACCATACCAGGCGGCCTATCAAGAGGGTGGTGACCACATTTTCTCCCTTACGGAACCGCAGGGCCATGCCCCACCAGATCGAGGACGGAATCAGCCTGGGCAGCAAGGCCTCCACCGGGGCGATCACAAGGGGGGGATTAACCGCCCCCGCCTGTAAGGAAGCCAGCACCTGCAGCCGGCCTGCGGTGGGTTCCCGGTTTGCGGCCACCACCTCGAACGGCAATGCCTCCGCCGCATCAAAGACCAGTACCTCCCGTCCGGGGAAGAGGTTTGCCAGGTCTGTCTGCCAGGCCCGCGCCTGGTCGGGTCCCGGCACCACCACCAGCAGCGCCCCCGTGAAGCCGGCATCCTCATAAAGGGTGGCGCTTAACAACGCCCTGCCGGGGCCGTGCAGTCCGGAAACCAGTACAGGAACCTTTCCCTCCCCAACGGCGGTCAATGTTTGCTTGTATTCGGGTATCCTTTTGAAAATATTGCGCATCGATGTCAACCCTTTTACCCATGCGATGAACCGGCCCGGTTCGGGGCCACGCCAAAAAGAGGGCGGGCTTTTCAACCCCCCTTGTAAAACCCGGGACGGATTTCTGCGCCGTTCTTCATGAACATTATATCACCGTTCAGCCCCGTATTATACTACTCCCCTTCAAGCCGGCTGTTTTTCCGGGCAGATCACCACGCCGCCTCCGGCGGCACCAACAGAGTATGAAATCTGGTTATCCTTGCGCTTGCTCCCGGACTCCGGTTTAACTCGCCCTAAAACTCGTCGCAGACGGCAGCCGACCGCCTCCTACGCTGCATCCTTGCAGCGGAGTCGGCTACTTCGGCATCCATGCCTCAGTTCGGCTGCCGTTAGCTGCTCCTTCGTCAAGGGCGAGTAACAACCTCCGTAGGTCGCTGCGCCTGCAAGGATAACCAGAACGTATTTACAGGGCAGCAGTTCGCAACTTGTTACGCAGCATCCCAGAACTGTCCCGAAGCGAGCCGTCGTCCTGTCCGGCCTGGAATCGGGAGTCGAGCGGTAGACCGGCGGGTAAACTTGATGTATTGGGCAGGCCTTTATGCAGCGTATGCGGAATCCGCGCGCAGCAGCCCTGCCGTCGCATGGCAGGGCTATTCTTTGCTCCTATTCTATTACTCCTTAACACCTTTGCCTAGCGCAACCCGGTCGGCACAAACATATCAATAATGCCTACAATTGCCGCCGCGATCAGCGCACCCAACACGGTAACACGCAATCCCGGGATCAAAAACTGGAGCAGGTAAAAGATCACTGCAGAGGTAACGAAACCGACCCCACCCCGGGCATAGGGTGAAATACGGCGTCCGAAAATCGCCTCCAGACCGAAACCGATCAGGGCGATCAGGACTGCCGCAAGCAGGGCGTGCCAGAAGCTGAGCCTGGTGAAGCCCGGTGTGATGAAGCTCACCACCATCAGCACGATTGCCGCAACAATAAACCTGATGATGTGAGCAAGCCATCCACCTTCCCCCAAAACACTGCGGGCGCCGCCTGCATTCTTGTCCTCGTCTGCCAACCTGTTCACCTCCTTGGTTAAACTATTCCCCTCCGCCGCAGGATGAAAAAGAACTGCGGGGAGCAGTGTTAGTTTAACCAGAAAAAGGAGGCTTTATGCACTGCGGTTGTACCGGTTCATGGCAGCATCGATACCGTCTGTCACCCAGCAGGCAGCGGCGGCGGCGGCATTCTCCAGGATCTCCGCCAGGCGTTCCCGGTCATCCCGGGGAAAGGGGCTCAGGACATAGGAAGCAGGGTCGACGCCCTCCGGAGGGCGGCCGATCCCGATGCGGAGCCTGGGAAAGTGCTGGGTCCCCAGGCTGTCGATAATCGACTGGATTCCCCGGTGGCCGCCCGCGCTCCCCCCCGGCCTCAGCCGGATCGACCCGAAGGGGAGGTCCAGGTCGTCGCTGATCACCAAAAGGGAAGCGGGGGGTATGCTCCACTTCCGCATAACCGGCCGCACCGCCCGCCCGCTGGAGTTCATGTAGGTCAGGGGCTGGAGCAGCAGGACGGGACAGCCGTCGATCTCCACGCTGCAGACCTGTGCCAGGCTGTGGAATTTAATCCAGTCCCCTCCATAGGCGCGCGCAAGCCCGGCAACCACCTGGTAGCCTGCGTTATGGCGCGTGTGGGCATAACGGGGCCCCGGGTTGCCCAGTCCGCAGATCAGTTTGAATTCAGCCGCCTTTACTCTCCCGCTCCGGCCGAACAGTTCCCGCAGCCTGGCAAACATCTATTCCTCTCCGGGCTCCGGAGCGGCCTCCGCAGTCTCTTCTTCCGGAGTTGGCTCTTCACCAGCAGTAGGAGCAACAACGTGGGCTATAATGCTCTCCGGATCGTTGAGGATCTTGACCCCTTCAGGCACCTGGAGGTCGCCAACGGTCAACTGGTCACCGAGCCCAAGCCTGCTGATGTCCGCCTCCAGGCGCTCGGGGAGCTTGCTCGGCAGGCAGGATACAGTTACCTCCCGCAGCAGGTGTTGGAGCACACCCCCCTCTTTGACGCCGGGAGCCTCACCGACCAGGTGAACAGGGATTTCGGTTTCGATTTCTTCGGTCAGCGAAACCTGGTAAAAATCGACGTGCATCAACTTCTGCTTGATGGGATCCCGCTGCACCTCGCGGATCATGACCAGATAAGGGGCTTTGCCCTGGTCGCTTCCGTTCACCACTTCCAGGTTGATCAGGGTGCCTCCGATGCTGTGCCTGGCGATGATGGAGGCCAGCTCCTTTTCGGAACACTGGACCAGCAGGTTTCCCACTTCCTTGCCATATACAACCGCAGGCAACATTCCCTTATTGCGTAGGGCACGCAGGTCCCCCTTCGTCCCGCGCGGCCTTACTTCGGCCCGCAGTGTAATGTTTTCCATAGTCCAACACACTCCTTCTTAGTTGAGATCTCTGCCTCATTCCAATAGTTTAGACTTATTCAATTGCAAAAATCAAGTCAATTTGCCAGGCATACCTGAACACCCGGATTAATATATTTTATCAGATAACCCTTGTGAAATTCAGGGAGGCGATCTCTATGCGGAAAAGCCGGGACTTTCTTTCCCTCCCAGTGGTGAGCCTTGATGAAGGGAAGGAGATCGGGCGCGTGCGCTCACTGGTCATCAACCCGAACACCGGCGAGGTGGCGGCGCTCATGGTCCAGAGCGGCGGTTTCTTCGGCGAGCAGAAGGTGATACCCTACCCGCGGGTCGTCAGCGCCGGAAACAACGCCCTGACCGTTCAGAAGACCAGCAGCGCCGAGAAGCTGACAAGCCTGCCCCAGATCATCAACCTCGTCAAGGAAAACGTCCAGCTCAAGGGCTCCCGGGTGATCACGGAAGGGGGTACCGCCCTGGGTGTTGTTATGGAGTTCTTTGTCGACCCCGCCACCGGAAAAATCACCGCCTTTGAGATCGGCGGCAAATTCAATGATAAACTGCTGAAGGGAAGGGCGGTTCTGCCGGCAGGGGAGGTGCGCACCATCGGCAAGGATGTCCTGGTGGTCCACAACGGGGCCGGGGAAGCCCTCATCCCAGGCGAGAGGCCGCTGGCAGAAAGCATGAGAACCATTAAAGAAAGCGCCCAACGCGTCTTCCACAAGGCGTGGCACCTGCGCCTGAATCCAAACACCGGGGAGGCACAACCCGTGCCGGAGGAAACGGCGCCCCCTGCAGGCCCGGCCCAAGAGTCGGCAACAGAAGTCGGCCAGGAAGAGCAAAAGGCTGAAACGCCCAAGGAGGTGCCGCCTCAGGCGATGTAGGCCGTTCTATTCCTCGAAAAGCTTGCTCACCGAGAGGTCCTCGTGAATCCTGATAATTGCTTCGCCGAAAAGCGGCGCCACGGTCAGCACCCGCAATTTATCGAAAGCATTTTCCGGTGGAACAGGGATGGTATTTGTCACCACGACCTCCTTGAAGGGGGACGCCTCCAGCCGTTCCCGGGCAGGGCCGGAAAAGACTGCATGCGTGCAGCAGGCATAAATATCCTTTGCCCCGCGCTCCAGCAGGGCCTGCGCCCCCTGGGTAATGGTTCCTGCCGTGTCGATGATGTCGTCAATGACAATGGCCGTTTTGCCCTCCACCTCTCCGACGACGTGGAGAACCTCGGAAACGTTCGGCCTCGGCCTGCGCTTGTCAATAATGGCAATCGACGCTCCCAGGCGGCTTGCCAGGTCCCGGGCCCTGGTTACCCCGCCCACATCGGGTGAGACCACAACCACCTCGCCCAGCTCGAGGCTCAGGAAATAATCGGCCAGGATCGGGACACCGGTGAGGTGATCCACGGGGATGTCGAAAAAGCCCTGGATCTGGCCGGCGTGGAGGTCCATGGTCAAAACCCGGCTGGCTCCCGCCGCGGTAATGATGTTGGCAAGCAGTTTGGCGGTGATGGGGTCGCGGGCCTTCAGCTTGCGGTCCTGCCGGGCATAACCGTAATAAGGCAGCACGGCGCAGATGCGCTTTGCCGAAGCCCGCCGCAGGGCGTCGATCATGATTAACAGTTCCATCACATTTTCATTGACCGGGGGACAGGTGGACTGAATCAGGAAAACGTCCGCACCGCGGACACTCTCGTTGATACCAACGCCGATTTCCCCGTCGCTGAAGCGGTTGACCTGTAATTTGCCGAGCCCGATGCCGAGATATTCGGTGATTTCCTCTGCCAGCCGCGGGTTGGCGTTGCCTGTAAAAATTTTAAGTTTGTTGGTATACAGCATCACGCCGCCTCCATCCCTCATTCTCTTTAACTCCATCACTTATCTTTCCCCTTCTCTGCTTTTTTCTTGGCCCAATCCGGTACCACCACCTGACGGGCGCGCTCCACAGCCAGGGCACCCGGAGGAACATCCTTTGTTATAGTCGAGCCTGCACCGGTTACGGCGTTCTCGCCTACCGTCACCGGCGCCACCAGGTTGGTGTTGCTCCCGATAAAAGCTCCGTCTCCGATACGGGTCTCATGCTTGGTGAGTCCGTCGTAATTGCAGGTGATGGTTCCGGCGCCGATGTTCACGCCGGAGCCGATCACCGCATCTCCCACATAGCTGAGGTGGGGGATCTTGCTCCCCTTTCCCACCTTTACCTTTTTCAACTCCACAAAGTCGCCGACCTTGACCCCTTCGGCCAGGATGCTGCCCGGCCTGATGTATGCATAGGGGCCGATCCGGCAGTCGTCTCCTACCGTGCTCTCCACCACCAGCGACTGCTGGATCTCGACATTATCCCCGAGAGTGCTGTTGATCAGCCGGGTCCCGGGGCCCAGCACGCAACCTTTGCCTACCGTCGTTGCTCCTTCCACAAAGGTAAAGGGGTAGATCACCGTATCCCTCCCGACCTTAACACCGTGGTCGAGGTAGGTGGTATCCGGATCGAGAATGGTCACCCCTTCCTCCATCAGGCGCTCACACTCCCGCCGCCTTAAAATCCGCTCCGCCGCCGCAAGCTCCCGCCGCGTGTTGATTCCGGCGGTTTCCTCTGCCGGGGCCGATACGGCGGCGACGGCCAGCCCGTCAGCCCGCAGCAGGGAGATGCAGTCGGTCAGGTAATACTCCCCCTGCCTGTTGTCGGGCTGCAGCCGGGAGACGGTCCTCTCCAGGGCCTCCCGGTCGAAGACATAGGTGCCGGTATTGATCTCGCGGATCTCCTTCTGTTCTCCGGTGGCGTCGCTTTCCTCCACAATCGCCCGCACCAGGTTGTCTTCCCCCCGCAGGATGCGGCCGTAGCCCCTGGGATCCTCAAAGATGCTGGTAAGGATTGCGGCGGCGGCGCCCGCCTCCCGCCGCACCTCGATCAGCCTGACCAGGGAGGCGGTTGTCAGGAGGGGCGTATCTCCACATAAAACCAGAACTTCCCTGCATTCGGGGGAAAGCAGGGGCAAGGCCTTCATCACCGCGTCCCCCGTGCCGCGAGGCTCTTCCTGCAGCGCATATTTATATCCCTCACCCAGCGCCCTGCGCACGAGATCCGCCCCCTGCCCGACGACGACGATCACTTCCGTGATCCCCGTACCTGCCACGCTGTTTAAAACATGTCCGACCAGGGGCACTCCCGCGGCGCGGTGCAGCACCTTGGGCAGATCCGATTTCATCCGCTTCCCCTGCCCCGCGGCCAGAACAATTGCTCCTACTCCCTGCATGTCTTCATCTTCCTCCTCGACTGCAAAGTTATCCCGGCAGCCATTTCCAAATTTTTACCCTTATTCATGTTACGGTCACAGGGATATGATATGCCATCTTGTTTTTTCGACATAAACCATGTGACATCCTCTGTCACTTTACAAACAAAAAAGGGGGTTCAACCCCCTACCGTCTGCAAGCAAAAATTGCCACTACTCCTGCTCTAGGCTTCTTCCTGATAGGCCTTCAGAACGGCGTCCTGGATCTGCTGCCTGGCAGCGGCGGAAATAGGGTGTGCGATATCCCTGAATTCCCCGGCAGGCGTGCGACGGCTCGGCATGGCTACAAAAAGTCCATTTTGTCCTTCCACCACTTTGACATCGTGCACAACGAAGGCATCATCAAAGGTTACGGAACAGACGGCCTTCATCTTTCCGTCCTGGTTGACCTTCCGGATCCTTACATCGGTTACCTGCATTTGCTGACCACTCTCCTGGGAGGTTTTCTGAATTGAGGTATTCTCCATTATCAATAAGATTCCTGCAAGCCTAATGCATTTATTCACAATCCCTGGGAACAAGCATCTTTCGCGCAAGCTCGAGGTCTGAGGGTTTGTCCACATCGACCCCGATCTCGGCATAAGGGGTGATGACCGCCGCCCCCCGGATTCCAAACAGGGAGCAAACACGCCGCTCCGCCTCCTGCAGCCTCAACCGCCCGCAGAGATATTTCAACAGAATCCCGAAGCCCACCAGGCCGGCCAGGGCAACGGGTTTTTTGCGCAGGCGGATGAACTCCTCCGCCCGCGGGAGACACTCGTTGATAATTCGCCTGTTGGCAAGAAACAGGTTGCCTCCGGTGAAGCTCCCCTCCTGCAGCCGGACGTAAGTGCGCCTGACCCCGGGGAACTTTTCCTCCGCCGCTTCCCGGGGGATGATCGGATAGTAGACGTCGGCCTCCCGCCTCCGGCACCGGTCAAGAAAATCGGCCACCGCCTCCGGCGTCAAAAAGGGGATATCCCCCGTACACGCCAGCACCCATTCCGTCCCTCCTCTATCAGGCAGCCCGTCCAGCACGGCAACCCCGGCAGCAAAGCTCCCCAGGGGGGATCTGCCCGCCGCGGCAAACAATATGCCCTGCGGCTCCCTCAAACTCTCCTTAAGCGATTCCGGGCCCACCAGTACGATGCCGGCGACCCCGGGGCTCCTGCGCAGGGCATTTACAACGTAATCCACCATTTGGCATGAACCGATCCCGACCAGGGCCTTGTTCGGCCCTTCATCCGGGGTGGATCTGTCGTGGATGCTCCCCCCTCCGGCCAGGATTACGGCGTTTACCCGATCGATCGACATCTCAATCCCCCACCCTACTCCTCTTTAATTTCCTGCCTGCCGCGCACCGCCTCCATGAGGCTGTTCTCGGCGTTCTCGATATGCCTCCAGGCCATTGCCTGGGCGCGCTCCACATCCCGCTCCGCTATTGCCTCGACAATCTTGCGGTGCTCCTCCAGGGTTTTGCGCAGGCGCCCGGGATAGGCCAGGGAAACCGCCCGGAACCGCTGGATCTCGTCTTGCAGGTTGTTCAGGATCTGGATCAGGCGCTGGTTCCTGCTGGCGCGGTAAAGGGTATCATGAAAGGTCGTGTCGGATTCAAGAAACCGCTCCACGTCGCTTTCCTCGATGATCTCCGCTTTCCTGACAAGGATCCTTTCCAGTTCCTCCAGTTCCTCATCGGTGATGCGCTCTGCCGCCAGTCCCGCCGTCAGGGCCTCCAGGGCCGCCCTGACCTCGAAGACGTCGGCGATGTCTTTGAGGGAAATACCTGCCACAAAAGCCCCCTTGCGGGGAACCATCACCACAAAACCCTCACGCTCCAGTTTCCGGATCGCCTCCCTGACGGGAGTCCGGCTCACGCCGAGCTCCTCCGCCAGCTGGATCTCCATCAGCCTCTCGCCGGGCCTCAGGGTCCCGTTGATGATCGCCTCCCTCAGGGTGTCAAAAACCACATCCCGCAGGGGTTTATAGGAGTCGAGCTTTACCGGTACCAGTCTTCTTTCCGCTTTTTTTACCATTATCCTTGTTCCCCCTCTCTGGTTTCCTCCTCGTTGACGGTTCTGCAGACAAAATGGGTCACACTTTCATCCCTTAACTCCCGGGCGGCCAGGCGGGCTTCCCGCTCCCCCGGGAAAATGCCGTAGACCGCAGGCCCGCTCCCGCTCATCAGGGTCTTCAGGGCCCCCAGGGCCTCCAGCCGGGCCTTCAGGGCGCCCACCTCCGGGTAGGCGGAGGCAGTAACCTCCTCCAGGTCGTTGCCCAGGGCATGCAGCACTCCCTCCCGGTCCCCCATTTCCAGGGCGGCAACCAGCCGCGGCGTCCGGGGCTCTCTGCCGCACGGTTTATACCCGGCGTAAACCTCCGCCGTCGACACGCCGAAATCCGGCTTTGCCAGAACCAGCCACAGGGCCGGGAGGGGCGGCAGGCGCCTGACCAGTTCCCCCCGGCCTCGCGCCTCAACGGTCCCCCCTAAAATAAAAAAGGGGACATCCGACCCCACTGCGGCGGCGCAGGCAAGCAGTTCCCGCTCCGTCAGGCCCAGCCCGTAAAGCCGGTTTGCGCCTTTCAGTGCCGCAGCGGCATCGCTACTCCCGCCGCCCAAGCCGGCCGCCACGGGGATCCTTTTCCTGATCTCGAGCCTGATCCCACCGGGCAGCCTGTCCGCCAGGATCTCCAGGGCACGCCCCGCCAGATTGCCGCTCCCGGCCGGAACCTCCGGAGAGTCGCAGTCCACCGAAACTCCCCGGGGCGTCCTGGAAAAGAAAAGTTCGTCGGCAAGGCTGACGGTCTGCATTACCGAATGGATTTCGTGGTAGCCGTCCGCCCGCCGGGGGCCCACATCCAGCGTGAGGTTGACCTTCGCATATGCCTGGAGCCGCAGCTCTTCCAAACCCGTCCACCCTTCCGGTTCTTTTTCCGACAGCCGCTTTCGGGCTAAACTATATATTATTTACATACCGGGCGCAAAAATCCTTTTTTCAGTTTTGCACCGCGGCCCTTGGCTGCGGCACTCCCCCGGCAAGCACCCCTCTCTCGGCATCTGCCAGCAACGACATGATGGGCTCCAGCTTCTCGTAAAAGATCACCACCACATCCCCGGGGCGTGCCTGTTTAAGGGCCTCTCCGGCGGCCTCGATTTCGTCCGGGATCACGTGCAGCAGAGACGGGGGCTTGCCTGCCCTGCGCGCCCCGCTGAAGAGGAGCTGTACCGCCTCCCCGGGTGCGCGTCCCCGCAGGTCCCTGTCCTCTTTGATGAAGAGTTCGTCAAAGCCCGCACCGGCCACTTCCCCGGCGGCGACGATCTGGTCGTCTCCCCGGTCCCCCGGGACTCCAACGACTCCCAGCAGGCGGCGCGGTTTCAAAGATCTGGCAAACTCGGCAACCCTGCGGAAGGCCGGGGCATTGTGGCCGTAATCCACCACGACGGTAACCTTCCCCACCCGGCAGATGGTCAGGCGGCCGGGGTTGTGGGCCAGGTTTGTGCCGAAGGTGCGCAGCCCGCGCCGGATCAGCACCGGTGGGAGCCCCAAGACAAAAGAGGCGGCAGTGACGGCAAGGGCGTTTTCCAGGTTGAACACCGCCCGCCCCCCCATACCGGCGCGGATCGACTTCAGGTTGATGATGCGGGTGGCCTGATCACCGGTGCCGGCATACACCGTTCCCTGCTTCACAAAGACTGCACTGCCACCGGCGCCGAGGTGCCGCCTCACAAGGAGGTTGTCCTCGTGCAGGCTGAAATAGACCACTTCCCCCCGGGCCCTTGCGGCAAACCTGGGGGTATAAGGATCGTCGGCGTTGAGGACCACGTAACCGTCCTCCTTAACCGCCTCCACCACCAGGGACTTCACCCAGAAGAGGTCCTCAAGGGTTTCGATCCCGTCCTGCCCCAGGTGATCGGGGCCGATATTGGTGACCACCGCCACATCCGCCCGGTCGTAGCCAAGGCCGCCGCGCAGGATCCCCCCTCTGGCGGTCTCCAGGATCGCCATCTCCACCGTCGGGTCCCGCAGCACAACCCGGGCGCTGGAGGGGCCCGTGGTATCGCCGGAAAAAACACATCGCCCGTCGATGTAGATCCCGCCCGTTGTGGTCATCCCCACAACCAGGCCCTGCTGCCGGAAGAGATGGGCCAGGAAGCGGGTGGTGGTGGTCTTGCCGTTCGTCCCGGTAACCGCGATCACAGGTATGTTCGCAGGGCGGCCCGGGGGGAAAAGGTGATCCACCAGCACGGCTCCCACGTCCCGGGGTTCACCCTCGTCGGGGAAGAGGTGCATGCGAAAGCCCGGGGCGGCGTTTACTTCGATGACGGCGCCGCCGCTTTTGACGGCAGGCTGGGAGATGTCGGGAGTGACCAAGTCGATCCCGGCCACATCGAGGCCTGTAAGGCGAGCGGCCTGCTCGGCCAGGTACACATTCTCCGCACAGACCAGGCCGGTCACATCCCGGGAGGTTCCTCCGGTGCTCAGGTTGGCATTTTCCCGGAGTACGACCACCGCCCCCAGGGGCGGGCGGCTGTCCGGGGTGTAGCCCTGCCTGGCCAGCTCCAGGACGGCTGCCGGGTCGAGCCGCAGTTTGGTCAGGGGTTTTTCATGGCCGTCCCCCCGCCGGGGATCCCGGTTGGCCAGTTCCACCAACTCCCGCACCGTATGGACCCCATCCCCTGTAACACAGGCGGGGAGGCGTTCGGCGGCGGCTGCCAGCTTCCCACCGATCACCAGGAGGCGGTAGTGCCTGCCCGGGATATATTTCTCTACAAGGATCTTGGTATCATAAGCCCTGGCAATGCGAAACGCCGCCTCCATTTCCCGGGGTTCCCTCAGGTTGAGAACAACCCCTTTGCCCTGGTTGCCGCCACACGGCTTGATCACGACAGGATACCCCAGTTCCTCTGCTGCCTGGCGCGCCTCCCGCAGAGAGGCGACCACCCTGCCCTGGGGAACGGGGATGCCCGCCCCGGCCAGGATCCGCTTGGCCAGGGCCTTGTCCCCCACAAGGTCCACCGCCAGGCAGGAAGTCTCTGACGTAACGGTGGCCTGCACCAGCTTCTGGCGGCAGCCGTAGCTCAGCTGCAGGATACCGCTCTCCGCAACGGGCATAACCGGGATTCCCCTGCGGCGGCATGCCTCGATGATGCTCTCGGTGCTCGGCCCCCACCGGGTTTCGCCGCCAATGGCCGTCAGCTTTTGGATGGCCTCCGCCACCGGGAAGGGGCGCCGCTCCAGAAGGGCAGACACAAGATCCACCGCCGCCTGAAGGGCAGCCCTCCCCAGTTCGGGCGTGCCGTACTCAAACACGATGTCCCAGGTCCCGGGGAGAGGCCCGCCGACCGTTTTGCCGTAATTCTTAGAAAAACCTGCGGCAGCCTGGAGTTCCAGGGCCACGTGCTCCACCACATGGCCGAGGTAGGTTCCCTCCTGCAACCGCTCACAAAACCCCCCCGGATACCCCCGCCCACAGGAGTGCTCTGCCAGACCGGGCAGCAGCTCGAGGAGGCCGGCCGCAAATCCCGGAATCTCCCTTGTGGAGAGCCTCTCCTGAGGGCTTAACAAAAGCCGCGCCTGCAGGACAGGACTGTGGCTCCATACATTCCTGCCCTCAATGACGCGCATTTCGAGGATTTCCACGATAATACCTCCTAAAATTATGCAAAAATGCCTTCCATTTTTTAGTTTTTCATTAAGCCGGGTCTGTTTATTCATAATCCAGGAGATTATGCCGGGGGGAGCGGCTGTCTCTGGATCATGTCAAACTTATAACCGACCGGAAGGATGTGCAGGATCACATTGGTCAAGGCGAGGGGTTCCAGGGGGCCGGACTCGGAGACGTTGGTTTCCTTAATCTGCTTCCCGTCGATCACGGTTACCGTCTGGGAGCCGATCACCTCAAAGACTCCGCCGGGCTTGACAACGATGGCGGTATCCTCATCGATCCCGATCCCCAGCATGTAAGGGTGCTGGGCAACGGCGGTCAGCAGGCGGCCCAGCCTTCCCCGCTGGGCGAAGTGCTGGTCCACCACCACCTCCCGGATCAGGCCCAGGCCCGGCGCCATCTTCACATTGTTCCGCTGCGGCGCCCGCTCCCCATCCCCTTCCACGATCATGGTTTCGCTCATGGCCGAAGCCCCGGCGCTGGTTCCGGCGATGATGGTTCCCTCCCGGTAGGCCTTGCGTAACGCCTCGTCAAGATGGGTACCCCCCAGGAGGCTGGTGATGCGGAGCTGGTCCCCTCCTGTAAAAAAGATCCCCGTGGCATCCAGCACCATCTGGTAAGCCGACGGAATATTGGCCTCCTGCCGGCTGGCAACGTTTAAGATGGATACTTCCTGCACCCCGAGGTCTTCAAAGAGCCGGGAGTAGCCGTCACCTACAAGCTGCGGCCGGCTGGTGGCCGAAGTCACCACCACAAGGCGCGCCCTCTCCCCTCCCGCCAGCTCCACGAACCGGCGCAGGATAACCCGTTCCCCTGTTTTATCCTCGGCGCCCCCAATGATTACCAGAGTGCCCTGTACCTTTTCAGACATGCTTTTCCCTCCTTGCCCGCCGCGCCACGGGGTCCTCTTTTACACGCATCGGCACGGATAAACCGGGGCATATTTTCAAGGCAGACCATCACGCCGACTCCGGCGGCACCAACAGAGGAACGAAAAAGCGGTTTATCCTTGCTGGCGCAGCGACCTACGGAGGTTGTTACTCGCCCTTGACGAAGGAGCAGCTAACGGCAGCCGAAGCGAAACAGGAGGTTGAGCTAGGCGACTATGCGCCATGGATGGCGTCATAGGAGCCGGTCGGCTGCCGTCTGCGACGAGTCCTAGGGCGAGTTAAACCGGAGTCCGGGAGCAAGCGCAAGGATAAACCGAAACGTATTTTCAGGGCAGTATTTACAGCAAATAATTGGCGATCATAAGAAGAATATTGAACGCTGGGGGGGCATAATCTTACATTGCCTGCACAATTCCCTGAACAGGCAGGTGGTCATATGTACGCCATCCTTCCCAGCCTGCTTGCCGGCCTGGCTACCGCCGCAGGCTGCCTCATAGTCCTCCTCGGAAGGCATCCCGGCCGCCGCACCCTGGCAGTGCTGCTTGGCGGGGCGGCGGGAGTGATGCTGGCGGTGGTCCTGATCGATCTCATCCCTGCCGCACTGCAGACCGGTACCCCCCTCGAAGCCGGAATCGGCATCCTGCTGGGAATCGGCCTGATCTGGCTGCTCGACCGTTTGTTAACCGGCAAAACCTATCTTTCAGGTCCGCCCGATATTTTCGCCTACAGGCGGCTTGGCTACCTCATGGCCATCGGCATCGCCCTGCACGATCTCCCTGAGGGGATCGCCATCGCAGGTGCCTACGCCGCCGGGGGAGGTATGGGCCCCCTGCTTGCCGCCTCCATTGCCCTGCACAACATTCCCGAAGGGGTGGCCACCGCCGCCCCCCTGAAGATGGGCGGCCTCAGGCGCCGTCAGATATTATTCTTGAACATAATTATCAGCATCTTCACACCCCTCGGTACGCTGCTCGGCCTCTTTTTGCTCAGGTTATCACCCCAGCACCTCTCCTTCCTCCTGGCGCTCGCCGCCGGGGCGATGACCTACCTCATCAAGGACGAACTGATCCCCGGGGCCTACAATCAAAGCCCGCTCTGGTGCTGGTTCGGCTTAGGTGCAGGCTACCTCCTCCTCTGGTTTGCACAGGTTCTCAAATAACCTAACCGCCCCGGTGCCACACCCAGGAGAGGAGGGAACGCGTCCTGCCCCCTGCAATCCATTCACCGATCCTGGACCTGAAGACCGGGGTGCCCTTTTCCGGGCGCCCCTTGCCGGCCAGGTACAGGCTGTCACCCTCCCAGGCCGGGTCCCGGGAATCCCCCGAGATCCCGCTGGCGGCCCGGGTCAGGTCGACGTAGCAGAGAGGAGGAAACAGGACGCACCACCAGTTTTTCCCCTCCCCATCGCCGATCACAATTTTCAGGGCCTGGTATTTCCCGGCAGGAAAAATTACCGGCCCGTACGCCTTCATAGGAAAGTCGGTAATCCCCCAGCTGACCCTCACAGGGGAGGATAAACCCTCTTCTCTCACGGTTCTTTCAGCAACCTCCCGGATCCGGGGAAGCGACCCCTTGATCACCGCGGCAGCAGCCTCTTCATCCGGTGCCTTCTGCAGATCGGGCCTCAGGAGTTCCAGGACCGCGTCCCGCACCTTGAGTTTTAGCGCCTGATCCGATGCCCGGTCGCTTGCTGCAATAACCCGAAACCTGATGATCTCCTGCCTCTCATCTTCTTCCCACTTTATCCCCTGAGGCGACCTGTTCCTGCCCCGCTCCTCAACGGGGGCCAGGGCGAGCAGGGTAAACAATGAAAATCCCAAAAGGACCACGAGCCCAACTCGAAGCAAAACCCTCTTCATCTGCCTCACCTTCTCTCCCGTCACTCCACTATTATTCGGGCAGCCGACACTGTAGAAACAAGAGTGTCGGTAAACCCCTGCCACTATTCTTCCCAGTTTTTAGGTTGTTTAACCCGGCCTTTGGGTGAAGCAGATGAAGAAATCAGATCATTCTCACTTTTGATTTGGGATTTTCTTGATGGTGTTGAACAAGGGGGGTGAAATTAGTTGCGTCACTCATTTAATATTCATTTAATCCCTGAAGAGGACGGACGGTGGAGGGCTGAGGTGCCGGCTCCGCCTGGAGGTGTCACTTGGGGCAGCACGACCCCCGCATCGCTTTGCTCGTTTTTCCTCGGTCATCCTAAAATACCCCCCCTTTACTTATTACATATAACGTAATATAATATTACGAAAACAGTAATATCCTGGAGGTGGCTAACATGCCCGGTAGGCTGTTTCCCGTCGGGGGTCCCGTTTCGGAGAGAGACATCGTAGATAGAGAAGACTTTATCGCTTCCGTTCAAACAAGGCTGGCCGACGGCCAGAGCATCATGCTGGCCGGCCCACGAAGAATAGGAAAGACCTCTATTGCTTACGAAGTCCTCAGGCGGTTGAAAGAACGGGGGTTTTATACAGCCTCGGTAGATTTTTTCCGCCTTTCGGACAAACGGGAGTTCGCGGTTTCTCTGATCAACGCCTGCTTAGAAAACAGAACAGGAATCCGCAGAACATTGGACGTGCTGAAAGACCGCGCCAAGACCATCGCCGGCATGGCAAAACTGACAGTCAAGTTCAAAGATCTGGAGTTCAGCCTCGACCTTCTCCAGGATAATTCGGATGAAAACGCCTTGCTTGAATATGCCCTGGATCTGGCGGAAATTCTTGCCGACCGTGATGAAAAAAACATGGTGGTCTTGTTCGACGAATTCCAGGACGCTTCACGCGTGGCCGGTGGCGACATTTATAAGAAAATGAGGTCTCATTTTCAAAATCATAAGAACGTCTCTTATCTGTTTCTCGGCTCCAAAGAAGGCATGATGAAGACTCTGTTTGCCAACCGAAAAGAGGCTTTTTACCGCTTTGCCGTTGTCCTTCCTATCCCCCCTATTCCTGAAGATTCGTGGCTGGCGTACATCACCCAAAAATTCGGCGAGCAGCATATTAAAGCAGACGACAAGGTTATCAGGGAGATCTTGCAAAAGACCGGCGGCCACCCCCAGGATACGATGCTGGTCTGTTCGGAGATTTACTACACTCTTCTCGAAACAGGGGAAAAAACCATAACTCCGGAATATCTCCGGTTGGGGTACAACCGTGCTTTATTAACCCTTGCTCAGGTTTACAATGAAATTCTGGACGAGATCGGCCAAAGAACTCATGCCCGCGAGGTGTTGAAGCGCATCGCCGCGGGAGATAGGGTCTATATCAAAAGGGATAATCCCAACGAAATTAAAAGAGCGCTGGATTATTTAATCACTAAAGCGGTCATCGAAAAGAGCGGACGCGGGTCGTATAAGTTTGTTGAGCCGATGTTTCGGGAATATCTTTTGCGCGAGATTTGACATTGTTTTTACCCCTCTAAAAGAAAGTTTAGGGCCGGCTTCCCGGCCCTAACCCACTTCTGAACCGATTCCTAATTACCAGCCGAAAAGATTCCAGAAACAGAGGAATAATAAAAACCGCTTGCGATCCTGTTAGAACAAAAATGGTATAATTAGACAAGATACCTATTTTAAGAGCAGACTTTCATGCCAATCATACGACACCATCAGAATGAAGAAAATAACGGATTATCCTTGCAGCCCGGCACTCAATGATACTTGATCAGTTAAAAGCAGTTTATTTCATCGATTATTCTGTTTCTAGCTCTACTACCTTAGCCGTATAGAGTGCCGGGGCGCAGGCGCAGGGATAAACCGGAACATATTTTCAGGGCAGAATCACGCCGCCTCCGGCGGCACCAACAGAGAAGCGAAAAAGCGGTTTATCCTTGCAGGCGCAGCGACCTACGGAGGTTGTTACTCGCCCTTGACGAAGGAGCAGCTAACGGCAGCCGAAGCGAAACAGGAATTTGATAGGCGACTATGCGCCATGGACGGCGTCATAGGAGCCGGTCGGCTGCCGTCTGCGACGAGTCCTAGGGCGAGTTCAACCGGAGTACGGGAGCAAGCGCAAGGATAAACCGTGACATATTTTCAGGGCAGAATCACGCCGCCTCCGGCGGCACCAACAAAGTACGAAAATACCCGACGGGCCTACCGGCGAGCGACCTATGGAAGGCCGGCGAAACGGTGTGCAAGGCTTACTTTATATGGAA
>CADDZD010000030.1 GCA_902812385.1 Clostridia bacterium
TGTTCCGGATGGACGGCAAGGGCTCCCTGGCCGGGCTGATGCCTTACGGGAATAAGCTAAGGCCTGCAGAAACCTCTATACTCTTTGTGAGTATTCTAATGGGCTGTTGAGTTGGAAGAACCAGGTTTTACTCGTGAATAAACCGAAAATGGCAGGTTATCTTGCTCGGCCAGCTTAGCAGGGAGTCGTTCTCAGTTGCCCAGGGCCCGGCATTGTGAATCAACAAAGGAACCCCGTCCCTCCTGCGCCGGTCGGAAATGATGCCGATGTGTTCATTCGGAGGGCCGAAGACCACGATATCACCCGCCTGCCATTGAATGAGATTGTCCGCATCGCCGGGTTTAACTTCCGTGGTCAGCACCAGGGCATGGCGCTTAAAAAACACCGCAAGGTTGGAGACCCGCCTGAAGTCGATATTCGGGTCGGGGCTCCTGCCTGTTGCTCCGTATGCTGCAGGAGCCTCCCGGATATCTTCGTCCACCAGGTCTTTCAAGTTATAACCTGCCGCCTTAAAAGCCCGCCAGATCACATCGGTGCAGCAGCCCCGCCCCTCCGGTGGGTAGCCGCCCCGATAGATAGTAGGAAGCATCATAGCGGGTGCGGCCGGAAACTTCCCGGCGCGCCCCGGCCACGAGATCCAGTGTATCGGGGATATTGTTTTTGTTTTTGTCCCACTTTTTAATTTCATTCCCAATTTTAGTTAGACGGCGTTCGGTATGATTAAAATGTTTTTGGGTGAATAGATTGGCCGACCGTTTTATACATGGGCAGTGTATAATGTTTAAAATTAGAAATTACTGCAAGGGAGGAATGCGGTCATAAAAAACTTTTGCTCTGGATTCATCAAGCCTTACCGGCCGCAGATATCTCTTATCGCCGTCATTATCCTGTATATCGCCAACACCCTCACCCTTTTCCCGCACTACTGCTCCTATCTTGCCATGTACCTGACCGTTGTTGCAGCCGCCTTCTTTTTGTTGAACAAAAGTCCCCTCCGCTGGTTTCGGATTGGCCTGGCGGTCCTGTTGATGTTCATAACGGCAGCAGGAACCACATACCATCTGGTTCCACAGCTGGGAGATGCCTTTAAACTCGGGATATTCGGCGATTATTTCAACTTTGGTATTGCAGTTTTTTTCATAACCGGCGCTTTACTGGCCATCCTGTTAGGTTATCCCGAGCCGGCCCGGCTTGAAAAAGCGGTCGGCGTCACTCTTCTCGTTGCGTTTTGCACGGGTATGTTATCGGTGATATTTCTGAATATCACGGAACCAAACCGCGGCAAATCGAAGGCGCGCATTGTTTTTCAGGAGCAGGTTGCATCCAAGAATTCGAAATACTCCTCTTGTCCCGCAGTATCACGGGATTTTAAAACCCGCGGCGGTTTGCTGTACTTTTTGGGTTTGTCACGCAATGGAATTAAGATGTTCTGCTTAAACCTGGACCAGGGAAAACTGGAATACTCCCTGAAGCTGGAGTTTCCTGCGGGCGCGGAACCAAACTATACCCCGGGGCTTGAACAGCGTGTGCTGAATCTGAAGGACGGATTCCTTGAAGTCGAATATCCGGCGGCCTGCGGGCCACCGGAAAGGGGCGAGTATCTTACCGTTACAAATGAAATAGACCTTGTAAAACGGAGAGTAGTCAGGCAAGACGCAAGGCCTCTTGCAGGTGAGACCATCATACCAATGAGATACCCTGACATAACCCCTTATAAAGTAACGACCATTTCGCTGGGAAGATACACCGCCCTGCAGATAACCGGCCGGTCGGTGGATTTTCGTTTTAAAATCGACCGGTTTGCCGAGCCTTCCATCGGTTATTATCACAAAGGCAAGATAGCAATTGTAACCGATACGGGTAAGGCCTATATTATCGATGTATCAAATTAGGCACAACAGATATACCTGGTGGCCTTCCGGAGGCTGAGTTAGCCGGTGCAGCAGCCCCGCCCTTCCGGTGAATAGCCACCCCGATTCTTAATTGGGTATGCCGGTTAACTTAGTTCTCCCGCCTTGTGCAGTTTTTCAAATGCCCTGAATTCGCCGACCTTATATAATCCCAGGACGATGACGATCATGGATACGGCCAGGGAAATGTCCGCCAGGGCCTGGTTGTCGATGCTGATCCAGTAGGAGAACGCCCGGGAGGCGTTGTTGATGGTGCCGTGCAGGATCGAAGGGATGAAGATGTTGCCGGTCTTGACGTAGGCGTAGGCCAGGATGGTAAAGGTGGCGATGGAACCGAGTGCCAGGAAAAGGAGGCGGAGCGCATCCACCACCGCTGGGTAGCTGCTGACCGCGGGTGACAGCAGGGAAAGGGGCAGGTGCCAGAGGAACCAGATCAAGCCCCCGGCGATGAAGCCCGCCCACGGTCTGATCCGGTAGAGGGCGGGGAACAGAAAGCCGCGCCAGCCGAACTCCTCCCCGAAGCCGAAGATGATGCCCGGGAAGACGTTGAAGATGGTCAGCCCGCCGATGGTGTAGAGGAAGAGCATTCCCCGGGGGGTAATACCTTTCGGGAGGGGCATCTGCTGGCCGGAGGCCGCCAGAATTTTATCCAGTTGGGCGAGGAAGGCCTCCCCGCTGAAGTCCCAGTGGACCGCCCCGGCGATGGTGAAGGCCAGGTAGTTTACGGCGGCGATCCCGATGCCGCCCAGCCAGAAGTAGAGGTAGTCCTGCCACCTTCCAAGCTTCAGGCCGGCGTCCCGGAACTTTTCTCCGTAAAAAAATGCTCTCGTGATCACCGCTGCCAGGGCGGGTGTCAGCATGTAAAACCCGGCGAGATAGGCCCCGCTTTGGCCCAACGCCCTGGCGCCGGTAATGAATGCCCCCGACAGGGCAGTGACGATTACCAGGTAAGCAATCAACCCCTTGGTGTTCCTGCTCATCATACCCCTCCTGCAACCGGCTTCTCCGGCCAACCGCCGGCGCCGGTTGTTCGTTATTTATATACCCGGAAAAATACCTGTCTATGCTAGAGTAGGGTAAAAATGGCAGGTTGTCAACCATATGATGGCAGCAAAACAGACCCGCCGGCTGGTGTACCCTTTGTTGCAGGGTGCTGGCCGGCGGGTCTTGGTCACCGGTAATCAAGTTTTTCACCTCTCGGAAGGGGTTGTTGCCCCGTTCAGAAGGGGTTTTTGATTCCAAGCTCTTTTAAGGCGTACTCGTAGAAGGTTGCCAGGTCGTCGTAGGGGAACTCGAGAACGACCTTTTTGTTGTCATCCCGCTCTTTCCCGGTTTCCACGGGCTTTACGTTCTCCTTCTGCCTTTCCTCTTCGACGATTCTCAGTGCCACCGCCATCTCCGTTCCCTCCTTTCGTTTCTATTTCCTCTGCCAATAGCTATATGCAAATCCCGTGCCAGCAGGTGAAAAATTTCTCAAACCCGAGTAGTTTTGGAGAATGGGGGTTCTAATACGCTGTGCCCGCTGGGGTACGGGTTAAGAACAGATCGGGTTAAAGCGACGGGGGGGGGCTGCAGGCCCTGGGCGGTGCCATCCTCCTCCGGGAGCCACCCTGGTTGCTGGCGAAAACGGTGGAATGCACAGGAGCAAGTTCCATTTTTTCGTGATAGTAAGTTCCGTAATTTCGGCACGGGCTGCCGCGTTTGTGAAATAGAAAACGAAAATTTGTGAAAGATTTAACGAGCCGATCCCTGTTTCTTGGTGTCGAAAAAGAAAATACGCCGTTAATAAATCCTTAATAAATCCTTAATATTGAACGGATAGAATAAATAAAGGACAAATCGCCTATATATGAGGCGTTTACCCGCCTCCAGTGCGGATGACATGCTTTATTCTGACATTCAGTTATTAATTGCAGGGAGGGGAAGGCGGGAAATGGCCCTTCAACCTCAAGAAAAGGTTTTTCCCTTACTTCTTCTGATTTGTGCCCTGACTTCCATCCTCGTCGTAATCCTGGTAGGGGTCTTTGTTTTTCTTCAGGGTTACCCCATGCTGGCCAAAACGGGTTTCTTTACCTTCCTGTTGGGCCGCAGCTGGCAGCCCGGACAGGGGGTCTACGGTATTCTCCCGATGGTGGTGGGTACTATCGTGGTTACGCTGCTTTCCCTGCTCATCGGGGTTCCCCTCGGGATTGCCACGGCCATTTTTCTCGCAGAGCTAGCCCCGGAGGGGGCGGCTGCCTGGACGAGGCGCGCCATTGAACTGCTGGCCGGCATCCCGTCGGTTGTTTACGGCCTGTTCGGCATGGTCACCATCGTACCCCTGGTGCGCTACATCGCCTCCAACTGGTTTGGGGCATGGCTTTCCCCGGAAATGAAAACAGGGTACGGCATCCTGGCCGCATCCCTGGTCCTGGCGATCATGATCCTGCCGACCATTGTCAGCATTTCGGAGGATGCCCTCCGGGCGGTGCCCCGCGAATACAAAGAGGGCTCCTTTGCCCTGGGCGTGCCCCACTGGCAGACGATAGTCCACGTCCTGCTTCCGGCGGCGCGTTCGGGTATTATCGCCGGGGTGGTGCTCGGGATGGGCAGGGCGATCGGCGAAACCATGGCGATCCTGATGGTGGCGGGGAACGCCCCCGCCCTGCCGCGTTCAATTTTTTCCCCGGTGCGCACCATGAGCGGGAATATAGGCCTGGAGATGGGGTACGCCTCGGGCTCCCACGCCCAGGCCCTTTTCGCCACAGGGATTGTCCTGTTCCTGGTGATCATGCTGCTGAACGGCTTTGCCCTGCTCTTCACCGGCAGGCGGGCGGTGAGAACCCCATGATGAGCATGCAGGCCAAGGAGAGATTGGCAAAAGCGGTGATCTGGGGGGCTGCTCTGATCACGGTGTGCATCCTGGCATTGATCATCGGCTACATCCTGGTACAGGGTATCGCCAAACTGAGCCTTTCCTTTTTCCTTGAAAATCCCCGCCGCATGGGAAGCGAGGGAGGTATCTTCTCTCCCCTCATCGGCACCATCTACTTCACCTGCCTGACCATGCTTCTGGCCGCTCCGGTGGGGATTGGCGCCGCCGTCTACCTGACCGAATTCACCCGCGAGGGCCCCCTGGTGAGGGTCATCAGGTTTGCCACGGATGCCTTGGCGGGGATACCCTCCATCGTGATCGGGCTTTTCGGCTTCGCCTTTTTCGTGGTCTTCCTGAAGCCGCTGACAGGGGGCTGGTCGATTTTGTCCGGCAGCCTGACCGCTTTCTGCATGATCCTGCCGACCGTCGTGAGGGCCTCGGAGGAGGCGATCAAGGCCGTTCCGGCGGCCTACCGGGAGGGCAGCCTTGCCCTCGGGGCCAGCAAGTGGCAGACGGTTCTCTGGGTCGTCCTGCCGAGTGCAATGCCGGGTATACTGACAGGAGTACTGCTGGGAGTGGGCCGCGTGATCGGGGAAACCGCTCCTCTCCTGCTGACCCTGGGGGGCTCCCTGCTGATCCCCCGCTCCATCTTTCAACCGGCGCGCACCCTGTCCATGCACCTCTACCTTGTGGCCATGGAGACCGGCGAGTTCTCCGTGGCTTTCGGGACCGCGGCAGTCCTGGTGATCGTCATCCTGTTGTTAAACCTGCTGAGCCACACCCTGATGCGGCGCCTCATGATCAGGATAGGGGGGCGATGACAGGAGAAACCGGAATTTCAAGGCCGGTGTTTGTTTGGTAAATTTTCTAATCACCTAAATATGAAGAGGGGATGAAGCCTTGCAGCAAGAGATATTTCCCTCCGGGGTATTGAAAGAGTTTGCCGTCCGGGTGCTGGAGGCCGCCGGGGTAGACCCGGGGGAGAGCGAGGTGGTTGCCGATAACCTGGTTACCGCCAACCTGCGGGGGATCGACTCCCACGGGATCGTGCGCCTCCCGCTCTACGTGGAGCGTCTCGAGGCCGGACTCATCGCCCGCCGCACGAAGATCGACGTGGTGCGGGACGCCCCTGCTGCCTGTGTCCTGGATGCCAACAACGGGTGGGGTGCGGTGGCAGGCCTGGCAGGGATACGGCAGGCCATCGAAAAGGCGCGCCGGAGCGGTGTCGGGGTGGCGGTGGTCAGGAATTCAAACCACTTCGGGATTGCCGCCTATTACGCCCAGGAGGCGGTGGCGGAGACCATGATCGGGGTTTCCATGACCAACGCTTCTGCCAACATGGCGCCCTGGGGGGGCTGCGACCCCTACTTCGGGACAAACCCGATCTGCGTGGCCGTTCCGGCAGGTAAGGAAAGGCCGGTTATCTACGATGGGGCGACCAGCGTCGTGGCCATCGGCAAGATCGTGCTCGCCGCCAAGAAAGGGGAGCCGATTCCCCTTGATTGGGCGCTGGACGGCCGGGGGAACCCGACCGCAGATCCCGGTGCCGTCATGGCCGGGGGAACCCTGCTTCCCCTGGGCGGCTACAAGGGTTACGGCCTTGCCCTGATGGTGGACGTCCTGAGCGGGATCCTCTCGGGCGCGGCCTTCGGCCCCTATGTCAGCAACCTGCGGCGCATGGACGCCCCGCAGAACGTCGGGCACTTTTTCGCCGCCCTCAACATCTCGGCCTTTCTTGACCCGCAGGAGTTCCTGGAAGACATGGAGCGCCTGGTGGGAGATATCAAGCACGCCCGTCTTGCGGCAGGTAGCAGGGAGATCTACCTGCCCGGGGAGATCGAGTGGAACTGGGAGGAGAGGCGGCGGCGGGAGGGCATCACGGTTCCGGAGGGGGTGCTGGAGGAACTGCGCGCCCTCGGAGAGCGCTACCGGGTTGGTCTGCCCTGAAAATACGTTTCGGTTTATCCTTGCGCTTGCTCCCGGACTCCGGTTGAACTCGCTTATAACGCGTCGCAGACGGCAGCCGACCGGCTCCTATGACGCCATCCATGGCGCAGAGTCGCCTAGCTCCCCCGCACTCAATGGCACTTTCTCTCTGTAACGAGATAATTAATGACAGCAGTTCCGAATGAATGTTAAAGGGTAGAATTCCCTTTGAGTGCGGGGTCGCTTCGGCTGCCGTTAGCTGCTCCTTCGTCAAGGGCGAGTAACAACCCAGCACTCACTGCTGCTTCGTGAGCTGAAAAAGACAAAAAACGGAATTATAAAACAAAGGCTAATTATGTAACAGAGTTTCGGTGAGTGCTGGGTCGCTGCGCCAGCAAGGATAAACCGCTTTTTCGTTTCTGTTAGAACTTTAACGGTTGTTTCTGCTTGCTCCTGATTGCGTCCCGGACCGCGGCGCCAGCAAGGATAAACGGCTGTTTTCGCATATTTAGACATTTATTTAGACATTAGACAAGAGAACCGTCCCCTTGTCTGCCGGGAATTTTCGGAGGAGGCCGGCATAAAGATTAGGGAGACCACTTTTCTGTGGGGAGGAGTATCCCCTGGAGCCACTTCAAGCGGTACAGACCCTGATCTTCATGTCAGTGGTGGTGGAGGCCCTGACGGCGGTTTTCCGGCAGTTCGTAAGCAAAAAGGCCACCCGACTGGTTTCCATGCTGGTCGGGGTCACCCTCTGCTTTGCCTACCAGGTCGGCATTTTTACCGGCCTCGGACTCCGGTCGAACTACCCTTTTGTCGATTACTTCGTCTCCGGCATCATCATTTCCCAGGGTTCCAACGCCCTTTCCGAACTCTTCAAGCTCAGGTATAAATAGCCACGTTGACATTTTTCCAGAATTAGGTTAAGCTTAAGCCAGGTATCCCGGCGTAGGTGATATTATATCCCTCCCACAATATGACTTGTGTGCCGGGTTTTTTACCAGGATATTCTCCGGGAGGTGGCGTGAGGGTGAATCTTATTGACGGGATAATCCTGCTGTTGCTGGCGGCAGGAGCCTGGCAGGGCTATCGCAGGGGCCTGATCTGCACGGCAGGCGGCCTGATCGGTTTTTTTGCCGGGGTCTGGCTGGCGGGACGATACTATCTCCCCTTTGCCCGCTTCCTGGGGGAGCGCCTGGGGCTGGAAAAGCTGCTGACGGCAATTTTTATTCCCTTATGCGCAGGGATTCCGGCAGGCGGCGCGGGAATTTTGCCCTTTATGACGGGGATGGGCCCTGGAGCCGTCGATCCCTCCGGCTTCCCACCCCCCCTTTGGGAGCCGGTGATAGCCCTGCAGTCCGGCCTGTCGGCGGCCACCCGTGCCCATCTCCTGGCGGGTGCGGTGACAAAGTTGATTGCCTTTTTTATTATCTGGGGATGCGTTACCTATCTCACCGGCCTGGCGGCCGCCGTTCTGACCCGGGTCGCCCACCTCTTCTTCCTGGGCGGCCTCAACAGACTGGGCGGTGTGGGGCTCGGCCTTGTTGAGAGAACCCTTGCTGTCACCGTTGCCGTGGGGATGCTGACACCTCTGGTGTTCAGTTTTGCACTGAACGCCTCCGGCTCCGGTGTTGCGGCAGGGATTGCGAAGGCCTGGCGGACCTCCCTCCTGATACCCTATTTCACGAAGGGCTGGAATGCGGCGGTGCCGGTGCTGCAGCAGTTTTTTCATATGGTCTGACCGGTCGGACGGTTTGATCCCTTTGGAAAATAGTCCGGAGTGGCGCAGGCGCATCCTGGAGGAACCGGGGTGTGTTTCCGATCACCGACCCTGGTATAATGTTAATTGACGGTCAAACAAATTTTAACCGACGCCGGGAAGAATAACCTTGAAGGGGGTGACTGGCGGTGCCTGAAAGAACAGAGAAGATTAAGCTGACGAACTACACCCAGGCCTCGGGCTGAGCCGCCAAGCTGGGGCCGGGCGCCCTTGAGAAGATCCTGAAAGACCTGCCCCGGTTTGAACACCCGGATCTGCTGCTGGGCTGCGGCGTGCCTGACGACGCCGGTGTCTTCCGGCTCCGCCCCGATCTTGCCCTGGTGCAGACGGTGGACTTCTTCACCCCGGTGGTGGACGACCCCTACCTCTTCGGGCAGGTTGCGGCGGCGAATGCCCTCAGCGACATTTACGCTATGGGAGCCACACCTCTTACCGCTTTAAACCTGGTGGCCTTTCCCTCCTGCACCCTGGGGACGGAGGTATTGAGCGAGATCCTGCGCGGGGGATGCGACAAGGTGGCTGAGGCGGGAGCCGTGGTCCTGGGAGGGCACTCGGTGGAGGACGACGAGCCCAAATACGGGCTGGCCGTCACCGGTGTCATTCACCCCGATGAATTGATCACCAACCACGGGGCGCAGGGAGGGGACCTGCTGGTTCTGACAAAGCCATTGGGAACGGGTATCCTGGTAACGGCCTTGAAGGGAGGGCTCCTGGGGCCGGCGGAAGAAGAAGCCCTGGGAGAGACGATGGCGGCCTTGAACGCGGGAGCCGCCCGGGCGATGCGGGAGGCGGGGGCTACCGCCTGCACCGATATAACCGGGTTCGGCCTGCTGGGACACCTGCGGGAGATGGCTTTCAACAGCGGAGTGGATGTGGAGATCGAAGTGGCAGCCCTACCCCTGTTGCCGCGGGCCAGGGAGTTCGCGGCTCAGGGGATGGTGCCGGCCGGAGCCTATAGAAACAGGGAGCACCTGGCTCCCTATGTGGAGATTGTGGGGGAGGTCACGGCCGCGGACCAGGACCTGCTTTACGATCCCCAGACCTCGGGAGGGCTCTTGATCGCGGTGCCCGAGGAGCGCAAGGACGAGCTCCTGAGCGCCCTGCGGAGGGAGGGAATCTCCAGGCCGCGGGTGATCGGGAGGGTTATCGGAAGCGGAAGCGGAAAAATTACGATAAGGGGGATCTAGGATGGAAAAGCATGAAGAGATCGTCGACGCCCGGGGGCTTGCCTGCCCGCAGCCGGTGATCCTGACGCGGCGAGCCCTGGAAGCCGCAGAGAAAGGGAGCATCACTGCGGTGGTTGACAGCGAGGTGGCCCGGGACAACATTGTCAAGATGGCCACCGCCCTTTCCTGCAGTGTCGATGTGAACCGGCAGGGGAAAGATATCTATATTCATATCACCAAGCCGGAGCACTTCGGCACGGCACTGGAAGCCCACGAGAACCTTTTGTTCTTCGTCACCTCCGACACCCTCGGCAAGGGAAGCGAGGATCTCGGCAGGCTCCTGATGAAGAACTTCTTCTACGCCCTGACGGAGCAGGGCGGGCTGGGGAAGGTGATCATCTTTATCAACAGCGGGGTTACCCTGGCGTGCTCCGGCTCTCCCGTACTGGACTACTTGTACGAACTCCAGCAGGACGGTGCCGAAATCCTGTCCTGCGGCACCTGCCTGGATTATTACAGGTTGCGGGACAGGCTGGGCGTGGGCCAGATCACCAATATGTACACGATCCTGGAGTATCTTCAGAAGGTTCCCCGGGTGATTTACCTCTAGACTCAACAGATGAGGGTTGTGCATGGACAATATGTACAGGTTCATGGATATCTGGAACGGGCTGCTGACATCATTTCCTGAAAAGCAGCTCGCTGTGTACGGGAAAACCCTGGTACGGATCCTCTTTATTGTTGTAGCCCTGATGATCGCCGGGCGGATTGGCCGGCACCTGATCGACGGGTTGCTGCGGCCCGACCGGGTGCCCGGCAGCTGGGACGAACGCCGGGTGCGCACCGTCCAGGGGCTGCTGAAAAGCCTGCTCCGCTACAGCCTGTACTTTTTCGGGACGATGATGGTGCTCGGTGAGCTTGGAGTCAAGACCGAGTCCATCCTGGCCGGTGCCGGCATTATCGGCCTTGCCGTCGGTTTCGGGGCCCAGAACCTGGTGCGGGACGTGATCACAGGGTTCTTTATACTCTTCGAGGACCAGTACGCGGTGGGGGATTACGTTACCGTAGCAAACGTTACCGGCACCGTGGAAGAGATCGGCCTGCGGGTGACCAAGCTCAGGGAAGGGAGCGGCCAGCTTCACATCGTCCCCAACGGGGAGATCAAGCAGGTGACCAACTTTTCCCGTGGGGGGATTGCCGTCGATATCGATGTGGTGGTGGCCTATGAGGAGGACCTGACCCGCGTGATCGAAGTCATCAACCGGGTTTGCCGCCAGGCCTCGGTGGGGAACCCGGTGGTTTTGGAGGAGCCCCGGGTGCTGGGGGTGAAGCGGCTTGGGAAGCTGGGGGTCACCCTCCAGGTCTTCGGCAAGGTGAAGCCGATGGAGCAGTGGTCCTTTGCCCGGGAGTTACGGATGCGGATCAAGGATGCCCTTGACGAGGCCGGCATCAAGCGCCCCGACCCCCGCCGGATGATCCTATGCAGCAAAGACAAAGGAGCAGAGAGCGATGGCCCCGATGCAGTTTAGCCTTGGAGATATTGTCCGCATGAAGAAACAGCATCCCTGCGGCAATTTCGAATGGGAGATCCTGCGGGTGGGGATGGATTTCCGGATCCGCTGCACCAAGTGCGGCCGCATGGTGATGATTCCCCGCACCAGGTTTGAGAAGAGCGTCAAGGCCGTGGTCAAACCCGCAGGGGAGAATGAATGATGTCTAAAACCGGCCTGCAGTTCGATTTCTGATACAAGGAGAGAAGGGTAATAGCTCCATTAGCCGCTTACTGGTAGGCTCAGTCGTGCGTTTTCATGCGCTTCGGTGCTGCCGGAAGCGACCGGGGGGTCCGGCGAAAAAGAAAGAGGTTTTGGGAAAGTGAAAAAAAGTTTATCGAACCTTCGTAATTTCAGGATTCAGCCTAATCAAAGAAAGGCGGTTTTAGAGGCAAAAAAGAGATTAGCGGCGGCCTTCCCAATTAGAGAAGTGATTATCTTCGGTTCCGTGGCACGGGAAGAGGCAACAGAAGATTCTGATCTGGATTTATTAGTAGTTACAGAGAGATCTCTATCCCATAAGGAACGCGGGAAAATGTCCGATATCGTATTTGATGTGGACCTGAAGTATCATACCAACATAAGTTTGGTAATTGTTGATGCTGATTCATGGTATAATGGCGTTTTTCCCCTTACTTCATTATATAATGAAGTGGCAAGGGACGGAGTATATCTAATTCGGGATTCCGGTTGTTTCCCCAGGCAGGATGTGGTATAATTCCATCGTATATCCCTGCCCCTTTAGGGGGGCCTTAGTCCAGAGGGAGGAGGTGTAAGGGATTGCGGCCTTACGAGATTCTTTTCGTCCTCAAGCCCGATCTTGAGGAGGATGTGATCAACGCCGCCATCGAAAAGTTCGTAAACCTGATCCAGCAGAACCAGGGCACCGTGGAGCAGGTCAACCGGTGGGGAAAAAAAAGGATGGCCTATGAGATCAAGAAATACCGGGATGGGTATTACACCCTGATCCTCTTCCAGGGCGAGCCCGCCACTGCCAAGGAGCTGGACCGGGTGATGCGTCTCTCCGACGAGGTGCTGCGGCATATCATTGTACGCCGTGAGGCGGCATAAGAGAGGCTGGGGAGGAGAGAGCAGTGGCTTCATCTTTAAACCGGGTTATTCTCATCGGACGGCTCACCAGGGAACCGGAGATGCGCTTTACCGCATCGGGTGCCGCGGTGGCAAACTTTACCCTGGCCGTGGACCGTCCGTTTCTGAACGCCCAGGGGCAGCGCGAGGCCGACTTCATCCGGGTTGTGGCCTGGAGGAAGCTGGCGGAAAACTGCTCGAACTATCTGGGAAAGGGCCGCCTGGTGGCCGTCGAGGGGCGCCTCCAGGTGCGCAGCTACCAGACGCCGGACGGCCAGACCCGTACGGTTTCGGAAGTGGTTGCCGATAACGTGCAGTTTTTGGACCGGGCCCGGGAAGGAACGGCGCCGGTGCCCGGGGTTGAGCCACCGGAGACCGATCTGGGATACCCCGGTGGGGATTTCGGCGATGACGATTTCGGTTCCGAGGAACCGCCCTTTTAAGATTCGGAACAGCAAGGAGGTATTGGCTTGAAGCGCGAGCGCGGTAAAAAGCGCAAGAAGGTCTGCAGCTTCTGTGTGGACCATGCCACTTCGATAGATTACAAGGATGTCTACAAGCTCCGGAAGTACATCACCGAGCGGGGGAAGATCCTGCCGCGCCGTATTTCCGGGAACTGTGCCGGGCACCAGCGCCAGTTGACCATCGCCATCAAACGGGCGCGCAACGTCGCCCTGCTGCCCTTCACGGTGGAGTAGCAGAGCGAGTCCGGTCGAGCCTAAGGGAGCACATGCTCCCTTTTTTTATTCCGGAGGAATATTCTCCTTTTGGCGGAACCAAAATACCAGCGAAAGAGTTTTGACGATTGCAGGAATCGCCTTTTGTGATGCCGAAATCTATGCAGGTCCAGCGGAAAAGAAAGCGGGGGGTTTGCGTGGAGTCTTCTTTTTACCGGAAGTATAAACAGAGGTTTTTTGTCGGTATGGGGCTGCTGCTCGCCATCATTTGTGTGGCCCTGGCGGCAAGCAGCCGCTTAAGCGATACCTTGTTGCTGGCGGTGTTCGGTTTCCTGCTTACGGCCATGGCAATGTCGGGGCTCGCCTACATCGACAAAAAAGAGGCGGAGGCCCGGGAACGGGAGCTCAGGGAAGAGATTGCCGGCGCCGTGGAGAAGGTGCCTGCCGGGCCGCGCTCCTCCGGGCAGCAGCTTGCCCTGGCCCTGCTGCAGGTTGACGACTACGACGAGGTTTTCCAGGGGATCCCGGACGAGAAGCGCCCCCTACTTGTGGCTGCCGTGGATAAATTCCTGAGGGACTGGGCTTCGGCCGGGAATGTTTACCTCCGGAAAGACGGGAGAGACCGCTACCTGGCCCTGCTGCCGGCGGAGACGCTGGCGAATCTGGAAGAAAGCGGTTTTTCCGTTTTCGAACAGCTTAAACAGGTGAGGGTGGGAGACCATCTTCCCGTCACCATGAGCATCGGGATAGGCAAGGACGTCGGAGAAAAGGACCCCGCCTGGCTCGGACAGCTGGCCCATCAGGCCGTGGAACTCGCCCTGGCCCGGGGAGGGGATCAGATCGTCGTCAAGAGCCCGGACCACACCTGGTTTTACGGCGGGCGCAGTGAGGCGGTCGGCAAGCGCAACCAGGTGCGCGCCCGCATCGCGGCCACGGAACTGAACAGGCTTTTTAAATTATGCAATTCGGTGGTCATAATGGGGCACACCCGCATTGATTTTGACGCCTTCGGAGCCGCCGTGGGCCTGGCCGAGGCCGCCCGCCGCTACGGGAAAGAGGTGCGCATCGTGATCGACCACCCGGGCGGGGCGGTCGAGAGGCTCTTTGATGTGATCCGCCAAAAAAGCCCGGGCCTGCTTGGAGAGGGCAGAGAAATCGAGGGAAGCGTCTCCTCGCAGACTCTCCTGCTGCTGGTCGATGTCCACCGCTCGAAGATGGTTCCACAGCCAACCCTTGTCAACCGTGCCGGCTACGTCGGGGTGATCGACCACCACCGGAGGGGAGAGGAATTCCTGGAGCGGACGAACCTTTCCTACATAGACCCGGCGGCATCCTCCACCTGTGAAATGGTGGCGGAACTGTTGCGCTATTTCCCGGAAGAGATCCCGCTGACCTCCCTGGCGGCCACGGCGCTCCTGGCAGGCCTGGTGGTGGATACCAAGAAGTTCACCTTTGCCACCACCGCCCGCACCTTTCGGGCGGCAGCCCTGCTGCGTGATGCAGGCGCCCGGCCGGGCCTGATCAGGGACCTCTTTACCGACAGCCTGGAGGTTATGCGCTACCGGGCGGAACTGCTGCAGAGGGCGGCCGTAGTTCACGGGAAGTACGCCATCACCGGATCGGAAGCGGAGTTTCCGGGGGCGCAGGTTGCCGCATCCCGGGCCGCCGATACCCTGCTGGAGGTGGAGGATGTGGCGGCGTCCTTCGTGTTTTACCCGATCGACGGAGGGGTCGGCATCAGCGCAAGGTCAAACGGTTCCGTGAATGTCCACCGCATCATGGAAAAAATGGGGGGCGGGGGGCACTTTACGGTGGCCGGTGCGAAACTGCAGGGAACAGGCCTTGCCGCCGCCCGGGCCCGGCTCCTGGAAATTCTTGAGGGCGAACAAGAGGAGGAACAGTGAGAGGCCATGAAGGTGATTTTACGTGAAGACGTCAAGGGTTTGGGCAAAAAGGGGGACGTGGTGGACGTATCCGAGGGGTACGGCCGCAACTACCTGATCCCGCGGAATCTTGCCGTCCCGGTCACCGAGGGGAAGATCCGGGAAGCCAACCTGATCCAGGAGTCCCGTGCCAAGAAGGAGGCCCGGGAGAAGAAGAACGCCGAAGAACTGGCTGCCAGGCTGAAGGGCATGACGGTCACGGTGGCTGGCCGGGCAGGCGAGGGGGGCAGGCTGTACGGGGCTATCACGAGCCGGGATATCGCCGCGGAGCTGGAAGCCGTCCTGCATAAACCCCTGGACAGGCGCAAGATCGAACTTCCCGAACCCATTAAAACCCTGGGTACCTATCCTGTTGGTATCCGTCTCTACCCCGGAGTCAATGCCGAAATAAAGGTACAGGTTATTGCCGAACAAAAATAAGCGGAGTTTTTATGCCCGGAGTATGGTTATACCACACAACATTGCTGCCCGGAGACTCAAACAGTAACAGCAACTATTTGCTTTAAGGGAGGCTGGAGGATGCCCAGATCAGGCAAAAAGGAGGATCTGGCGCCGAAGGGCCAGATAGGTTCCGAAAAAACGGATGCAAAAAGATACGGAGTTCAACAGCGGGTTGCCGCTCTCTATGCCATTCTCGGGGAGATCTACGGCCCCGAGCGGCTGGTTTTGAGGGCGAGCAAGCTGGGAGTTCTCGAAGCAATGAATTCTTCCCGCCTGGGCGACCGGGTGCTCGCCCTGCAGAAGCTGATCCACGGGGATCCCACCCTGGAAAAAGCGCCTCCGGCCAGGCAGATCCCCGCTATCCTGGACGAACTGGAGGACGTCCTGGCCCAGATTATGGCGCGCCGGGTTGTGGAAGAGGATATCGAGAAAAAGATCGTCGAAAAGATCCAGGAGCGCCAGGACCAGTACCTGAAAGAAATGAGGGTGCAGGTGCTCAAGGAGCAGAGTTCACCTGAAAACGCCGCCACCCTGAAAAAGCTGGCGGTTTTAGAAAAGATGAAACAGATCCGGCTGAACGCCTCGGTTTCGGAGATCCTCCGACCGCGCAAGGCCGGGGAGATCATCGGGCAGGAGCGCCCGGTGCGGGCGCTCATTGCCAAGCTGTCTGCCCCCTATCCCCAGCACATCCTGCTCTACGGGCCGCCGGGGGTAGGCAAGACCTCCGCAGCCAGAATCGCCCTGGAGCACGTCAAGGCCATGGGCAAGGGCCCTTTCCGCCCCGATGCTCCCTTCATTGAGGTGGACGGGACAACCCTGCGCTGGGATAACCGGGAGATCACCAACCCCCTGATCGGTTCGGTGCACGACCCCATTTACCAGGGAGCCAGGCGCGACCTGGCGGAGAGCGGCGTCCCGGAGCCCAAGCTCGGCCTGGTGTCGGAGGCCCACGGCGGTATCCTGTTCATCGACGAGATCGGGGACGTCGACCCCATTTTGCAGAATAAATTGTTGAAGGTGCTTGAGGACAAAAAGGTCACCTTCGAGTCCTCCTATTACGATCCCCACGATCCCCAGGTTCCCCAGTACATCAGGCAGCTTTTCGAGGAGGGGGCGCCGGCGGACTTCGTCCTGATCGGGGCCACCACCCGGGAGCCGGAGCAGATCAACCCCGCTTTCCGTTCCCGGTGCGCCGAGATCTTCTTCGACTGCCTGAACCCCTGGGAGATCCAGAAGGTGGTCCGCCAGGCCGCCCGCAAGCTGAACGTGACCCTGGCGCCCGGGGTGGCTGAGACCATCAGCGAATACACGGTGGATGCCCGCAAGGCCACCAACATCCTGGTGGATGCCTACGCCATGGCCCTCTACCTGCGGGGAAGCAGCCGGCAGAAAAAGAAAGTGACAGTGACCATGGGCGACCTGCAGGAGGTCCTGCAGGTGAGCAGGCTGACTCCCTATGTCACCCAGCATGCCGGGGAGCGTGGGGAGATCGGGAAGGTGTTTGGGCTGGCAGTGTCCAGTTTTGTGGGGACAGTCCTGGAGATCGAGGCCATCGCCTTTCCCGCCCGGGAGCCGCGGCACGGCACCGTCAGATTCAACGACGCCGCCGGGGCGATGGCCAGGGACTCCGTTTTCAACGCCCTGGCCGTCCTCAGGAAGGTGACCGGCAAGGATGCCGCCGACTTTGACATCCACGTCAACATCATCGGCGGCGGCCGGGTCGAGGGGCCCTCCGCCGGGTCGGCGATCTTCCTCGCCATCTACAGCGCCGTGGAGGGTATCCCCCTGCGCCAGGACGTGGCCGTGACCGGGGAGCTCTCCATCCAGGGCCGGGTCCGGGCGGTGGGGGGTATTCCCGAGAAGATCTACGGGGCGCGCCAGGTCGGGGCGAAGAAGGTGATCATCCCCTTGGAAAATGCCCGGGATCTCCCCTCCGAACTCTGGGGTACGGAAATAGTCGGCGTGGGAGAGATCACGGAAGCCTTCCCCCACATCCTGATGGAAGATGGGAGATAGGAGAAACCGGCATGGAACTGCTTGATCGCATACCTCCGCACAGCATCGAAGCGGAACAGGCGGTGCTGGGGGCGCTGCTCCTGGCCCCGGAGAGTTTCGCCACCGTAGCGGAGATCCTCAAACCTTCGGATTTTTACGGGGAGGGGCACCGGGAGATCTACCGGGCCCTCCAGGAACTGGCCGAGAGCGGCCGGCCGATCGACCTGGTTACGGTCACCGAGTCTTTGAAACAGAAGGACCTGCTGGACAAGGTGGGAGGGGCCAGCTACCTGGCATCCCTGGCGGGGGCGGTGCCGACTGCCGCCAACGTGGGTTATTACGCCCGGATCGTGGCGGAGAAAAGCCTGCTTCGCACCCTGGTCGGTACCTGCACGCAGCTGATTGCCAGGGCATACGACGAGGGAGTGGAGAGTGAGCGGCTCTTCGACGAGGCGGAGCAGATGATCATGGAGTTGAGCGTCCGCCGCCAGAGCCGGGGCTACCGTTCCCTGAAGGAACTGCTGGTCAGCACCCTGGAGCAGATCGAGCAGATGTATATTAACAAGGGTGCGGCCACCGGCCTGTCCACCGGCTTCGACGCCCTGGACCGGATGACCCTCGGGATGCAGCCCAGCGACCTGATCCTGCTGGCGGCACGCCCGTCCATGGGCAAGACCTCCCTCGGCCTGAACATCGCCCGCAATGTGGCGGCGAGTGGGGTTCCGGTTGCCATCTTCAGCCTGGAGATGTCCGGGGACCAGGTGGTCCAGCGCCTGCTCTGCGCCGAGGCCCTGATCGACCAGCATCGCCTGCGAACCGGACGCCTCACCGAGGACGACTGGTCGCGCCTCTTGCGTGCAGCCACCAGGCTTTCCGAAGTCCCCATTTTCATCGACGACACACCGGCCATCAGCCTGCTGGAGCTGCGGAGTAAGGCCCGCCGCCTGAAGATCGAGCACGGGATCGGCTTCCTGGTGATCGATTACCTCCAGCTCATGCAGCTCGGCAAGCGGGTCGAGAACCGTGTGCAGGAGATCTCGGAGATTTCCCGCTTCCTGAAGTCCTTGGCCCGGCAGCTGGACATCCCGGTGCTGGCCCTTTCCCAGTTGAGCAGGGCGGTGGAGCAGAGGATGGATAAGATCCCGCTGCTCTCCGACCTCCGGGAGAGCGGCAGCCTGGAGCAGGACTCGGACGTGGTGCTGTTCATCTACCGGGATGACTACTACAACCCCGATTCCGAAAAAAAGGGAATCGCCGACATCATCATCGCCAAGCAGCGCAATGGCCCCACCGGAACGGTGGAACTGGCTTTCTTAAAGGAATTCACGAAGTTCGCCAACCTGGAGAAGTCCGAACCGCCGGCCTTCGGCGGGGAGGAACCGTTGCCTCCTGACGAGGACGGCCCCACCGCGGCCTCCCGGTAGGATGAACACCGGCGGCCGGTCCTGAAAATATGTTCCGGTTTATCCTTGCGCTTGCTCCCGTTTTCGCTGCGCCAGCAAGGATAAACCGCTTTTTTGTTCCTCTGTTGGTGCCGCCGGAGGCGGTGTGGTAGTCTGCCCTGTAAGGGATGCGGCCTGTGCCGGTAGAGGCGCCCCCGGGTGGCGCCGTGAGTGCATGATTCGGCCGCACCTTAGCTTGACACTGCAGGCGGCTTTTGTTAATATTTAGTCGGTTGAGAGTGTTCTTGAAAAGCGTTCAGCTTTTTTTATTTTTAGCCGGTTGAGGGGGGCAGCTTTTTTGGAAAAATACGACTGCATCATCGTCGGAGCCGGTCCCGCCGGAATTTTCTGTGCTCTGGAACTGATAAGACGGAATGAGAGCATAAATATTCTCATGCTGGAGAAGGGCCGGGACCTCCAGGACCGGACCTGCCCGTCCCGGGAAAAGAGGGCGCCCTGTTTCGGCTGCCCCTCCTGTGCGGTTGTGTCCGGGTGGGGTGGGGCCGGCGCCTTCAGCGACGGCAAGCTCGCCCTCTCCACCGAAGTCGGCGGAATGCTCGGCTCCTACCTCGACAGGGAAGAGTTCGAGGATGGCATCCGGTCCGTCCACGAGATTTACCTGGAGTTCGGGGCGCCGCAGGAAGTCTACGGGCTGGAGAACCAGGATGAGATCGATGCACTGGCAAAGCGCGCCGCCCTGGCGGGGCTGCGCCTTGTGCCCGCTCCGGTGCGCCACCTGGGAACCGGCAGGACCCAGAAGATCCTGCAGCAGATGCAGGATTACCTGGTTACAAAAGGGGTGACCATCAGGACGAACACAGCGGTTGATTCCCTGCTGGTAAGGAACGGAGCGGTTGCCGGCGTGGTCACCGGGCAGGGAGAGGAAATCACCGCCTCCTATGTGGTCTGCGCCCCCGGGAGGCAGGGGGCGGAATGGCTCGTCAGACAGGCGGAAAAGCTAGGCCTGAAGATGGCCATCAACCCGGTGGATATCGGCCTCAGGGTCGAGCTTCCCGCAGTGGTGATGGAACCGCTGACGAAACTGACCTATGAGGCGAAGTTCCTTTTTACCTCGCCGACCTTCGAGGACCGGGTGCGGACCTTTTGCATGAACCCGTATGGGGAAGTGGTCATGGAGAATACGGATGGAATCGTTACGGTGAACGGCCACACCCATGCGGAATACAAGACCGATTACACCAACTTTGCCCTGCTTGTGAGCAAGAATTTCACCGAACCCTTCAAGGAGCCCATCGCCTACGGGAAGTACATAGCCAGCCTGGCCAACATGCTGGGCGGCGGGGTCATCGTCCAGCGCCTGGGCGACCTGATGCACGGCCGGCGCTCGACCCCGGAGCGGCTTGCCAAGGGGCTGGTGGTGCCCACCTTGAAGGAGGCAACACCCGGCGACCTTTCCCTGGTGCTGCCCTACCGACACTTCCTGGCCATCATCGAGATGCTCAAGGCGATGGATCAGGTGACACCGGGTGTTTATTCCCACCATACGCTCCTTTACGGGGTTGAAGTGAAGTTCTACTCATCCCGCATAGAGGTAACGAATGTCCTGGAAACCGGGGTTCCGAACCTTTTCGTTGCCGGGGATGGTGCCGGGGTCACGCGCGGGCTGGCCCAGGCCTCTTTGAGCGGAATGATCGTTGCCCGTGAGATCACACGCCGGAAGAACTCTGCCGCTTAAAGCGGTTGGTACTCACCGGTACATGGGAAAGAACAGGAGGCGGAGTCATTGTCGTGTGTAGTGATTGTAGGGGCCCAGTGGGGGGACGAAGGCAAAGGGAAGGTTACCGATTACCTGGCCAGCCGGGCGGACGTTGTGGTCCGCTACCAGGGGGGCAACAACGCCGGGCACACCGTGGTGATCGGTTCCCAGGAGTTCCGCCTGCACCTGATCCCCTCCGGGATATTTTACCCCGATAAGGTCTGCATTATCGGCAACGGGTTGGTGGTCGACCCCGAGGTATTATTCCAGGAACTGGACGGGCTGCTTGCCCGGGGCGTTAAAAACGGGAGGCTCTGCATCAGCGACCGGGCACACATCCTGCTGCCGTGCCACAAGCGGCTCGACGAGGCCCAGGAGGATGCCCGGGGGAACCAGAAGATTGGGACAACCCGGCGCGGCATCGGCCCGGCTTATGTAGACAAGGTCTCCCGCGTTGGTCTCCGAACCGGAGAACTGCTCGAACCCGGCTGGGAAGATTATGTTTCACAACTGGTGGAGCAGAAAAACGCGGTCTTTGAAAAGCTGTATGGGGTTCCTGGTTTCGATCCCGCAGAAATCGTGGCCTGGCTCAAGCCCTACGCCGAAAGGATGCGCCCTTTTATAACCGATACCTCCCTTCTTCTCTCCCGGTACCTGGCGGAGGGGAGGCACGTGCTGTTTGAAGGGGCCCAGGGGACCCTGCTTGACCTGGACCACGGCACCTATCCCTTCGTGACCGCTTCCAGCCCGGCGGCAGGCGGCGCCTGCACCGGTTCCGGGGTTGGCCCGACCGCCATCGACCGGGTCCTGGGAGTGTGCAAGGCCTACCTGACCCGGGTCGGAGAGGGGCCCTTCCCCACCGAGCTGATGGGTGTGGACTGCGAGGATCTCCGGCAGCGCGGCATGGAATTCGGGACCACCACCGGGCGTCCCCGCCGGTGCGGCTGGCTTGACCTGGTGATGCTCCGTTACGCTGCCCGGATAAACGGCCTGAGCGGGCTGATCATCACCAAGCTCGACGTGCTCGATCATCTCCCGAAGATCAGATTGTGCACCGCCTACCGCCGGAAAGGGGAGATCTTGAAGGAGTTCCCCGCCAGCCTGAGGGTGCTCCGGGAGTGCAAACCGGTCTATGAGGAGATGGACGGATGGCAGCAGGACACCTCCGGAATCAGAAGGTACGGGGACCTGCCGGAAGCCGCCCGCAGGTATCTGCAGAGGATTTCGGAAATAACGGGCGTCCCGGTGGTGATGGTTTCGGTGGGCCCCGACCGGGAGCAGACCATCGTCCTGCAGGAGGTGTTCTGAGCAGCGCAAGGGCCCGCCGTTCTGTACGACAAGCCGCGGAGAAGACGTTTCCCGGGGAACTGCCCAATGTTTCCGACCTGTTTTGGCTGGGTGCGGGCTGTTGACAAAAGCACTGACCCATTGTAAGATATTTGATGTAACAAAACAAATAAGATATGTGAGCCATTAGCTCAGTTGGTAGAGCACCTGACTTTTAATCAGGGTGTCCCGCGTTCGAGTCGCGGATGGCTCACCAGAAAAATCAAGGCTTTCAGGCCTTTCCGATATACTCCGAGGTGGTTTACAGGGCTGATGATCACAAAGTGATCACAATCACTGTTGCGATTCTTGCTGTGACTGAAGTTGCGGCTCTGAAGGAAAAATGAGCGATTCCATTTCCAGAGCCGCCTTCTTCTTTCTCTCGTAAGTTTCGTGATCGTACGTTCTGGTGATTTCTTCATCGGCGTGGCCCAGGTTTTCGGAGACCTCTTTTCTCTGATGGCCTGCGTCGATGCAGTAGGTAGTATAGTTGTGGCGCAAGTGGTGAAGCGTTGTAGTTGCGGGCAACCCTGCTTCCTTAACATACTTTTTAAAATGTTTGTAGAACGTCTTGGGATCCCACAGCCTTCCGTCGGGCCTGCAGAACACCCAGTTTTCATCTTGATATGCCTGGGCTATTAACATTTTCGTCTTAAGTTGCTCTTTGCGGTGCTGTTTTAATATTTCAATCAGCTTTGGCCCAATCACGACATTCCTTTCAGATGCAGCAGACTTGGTTGAACCCTCTTTAATCCCTTCGCCTTTTATGCGCTGGACCGCTTTTCTTATGGAAAGCGTTCCGGTTTTAAGGTCGATGTCAGACCATTTCAGGCCGAGGATTTCGCCGCGACACAACCCGGTTTCAAGAGCAATCAAGTAAGCAGGATAGAAATAATCATTTCTGGCTAGTTCATGATGCGGGCGTTGCCCCCCTCTAAGAAAACATTTCGGGCTTCCTGATCCATACCTTCTCCACCTTGAACCCACCTGCTTTTCTGACGACTATTGCCTCTCCCCGCTGAAGCCTCTTAATCTCATCCGGATGAACAATGAATTCTTTCACCTCTCTCCAGCTGCCCAAGCCGGTGCCGACCTGCACCATGTGGCCTTCAACCTAGAACGTCCTCGCAATTGAGTCTTGAGTGCCAATTATGGCTGCCAGTCTTTCGGCATTTTCGGGATAGTTTTGGGCCTGGATAATGAATGTGTTGCAGTTTTCAACGATTCTGCCCGTGAGATCCCGGTCAACCAGGTCCAGGTCCGAGAGGCTCTGCGTGGCAATGATGGTGCAAAAACCTGCACCTCTTGCCTGCGCCAGGATGTCCACTACCTGAAGGGAGGCGAAGACATGAAACTCGTCGAAGATGCCGAAAATATAGTCACGCTCCGGATAGTCGTATCTCCTTGCAATAGTGGTTCTCAAATCATTTACAACCAGACGGCCTATTAGTTGGCTGAATTCTTTGAAACGCAGGGAATTGAGACTGAATAGCACAACAGCTTTCTCATTGACCGCTCGGTCGAGATCGAGCACTGGCCTTTCATCCCCGGCCAGCGGGGCCCGGGTAACGGCGTTAGCCGTATCATCTTCTTGTCTCTGTTCCAGCCCCAAAAGCCCGCCCAGGTCAACGGTTTTCTCTTTTGTAACCTGTACCGGTGACGCTTCTTCATCTCCTCGAAAGAGATCTCCGATTTCGGAAGCT
>CADDZD010000031.1 GCA_902812385.1 Clostridia bacterium
GGTCAAGATCGAAGTTGCTTGATGTTTTGTTAGTCAGTTTTTTGTAAAGGATGCTTTACTTTTAAACGCCTTTTTAAGGGCTTGGTTAGGTGTTGCCTTTTTTGGAATCTTTAATTTTCAGGGCAGGGTAGATCCGGCGTAGAGCAGGGGACTGGAAAGGAGTGACTTGCATGTATTGTGAGGAGTGTCAGAAACGACCGGCGACGGTGCACTTTACCCAGATCGTCAATAACAAGAAAACCGAACTGCACCTGTGTGAGGAGTGTGCCCGCCATCACCAGGAATTTCCTTTCAGCTTCAACTTTGAACCCAATTTCTCGATTCACAAGTTTCTGGCCGGACTGCTGGACGGGGCGGTGCCGGTGGAGGTCCCTGTGGTGGAGGCCCTCCAGTGCCCGAACTGCGGCCTCACCTACGGCCAGTTCGGGCAGATCGGGCGCTTCGGCTGCAGCGAGTGCTACAGGGTCTTCGGCAAGGGGCTGGAGCCTCTGATCCGGCGGGTACAGGGGAACGACCGCCATACGGGGAAGGTGCCGCGGAGGGCAGGGGGCAAGCTGAGCTTCATGCGGGAGATCGAGAAACTGCGCGCCGAACTTCAGGAGGCCGTCCGCCAGGAGGCCTACGAGCGGGCTGCGGAGCTGCGGGACCGCATCCGCCAGCTGGAGCAAGAACTTTAAACGCCGCCGTGCCGGCAGAGAGGAGGTAGGTTATGTCGATTCAGGACACGGTGAATAGAGCGTTTACCAAGTGGATGGAGGGGACGGGGCCTTACGCCCAGGTAGTGATCAGCAGCCGTGTGCGGCTGGCCCGCAACCTGGTGGAAGCTCCCTTTCCCCACTTGCAGTCCGAAGAAACCGGGCGCCAGGTCCTGGAAAAGGTGCGGGAGGCGGCAAATGATCCGGAGGTCCAGAGGCAGATCGGCAGGCTGCACTTTGCCGCCCTGGAGGAATTATCTCCCCTGGACAGGCAAATACTGGTTGAGAAGCACCTGATCAGCCCCCAGCACGCCAATGATCAGGGCCCCGAACGGGGACTCGTCCTGCGGGACGACGAGGCGGTCAGCATCATGGTGAACGAGGAGGATCACCTGCGGATTCAGGTGCTCTTCCCCGCCCTGCAGCTGGAAGAGGCCTGGGAGCTGGCCAGCCGGGTGGACGATGTCTTCGAGAGCCGGCTGAACTACGCCTTTGACGAGAAGTACGGTTACCTGACCTGCTGCCCGACGAACGTGGGGACAGGGCTGAGGGCCTCGGTGATGGTGCACCTGCCCGCCCTGGCCATGACCCGCCAGGCGAGCCGGGTCTTTACCGCCCTGTCGAAGCTGGGCTTCGTGGTCCGGGGGCTTTACGGGGAGGGGACCGAGGCTAAGGGCCACCTCTTCCAGATCTCCAACCAGATCACCCTCGGCCCCCGGGAGGAGGAGATCATCGGAAACCTCACGGCGGTCAGCCGCCAGGTCATCGAGCAGGAGGAGCTTTGCCGCGATGAACTGCGGAAAGAAGGGCTCGCCCAGGTGGAGGATATGGTCTACCGGTCCTACGGCATTCTCACCAACGCCTATATCATCAGTTCCGAGGAGGCCATGATTCACCTCTCGAACCTGCGTCTCGGGCTGGCCATGGGGCTTCTAAAAAATAATGTTAATCTCAAGAAGTTGAACGAGCTGCTGGTGGAAACGAGGCCGGCTTTTCTCCAGAAAAAGGCCGGCAGGGAGATGGACGCCTTCCACCGGGATTTGAAGCGGGCGGAGATTATCAGGAACGCCCTGGCATAAAGCTATTTTAGATGGGGAGGTGTTAAACCCGATGTTTGGAAGATTTACCGAGCGTGCCCAGAGAGTTATCCTGCTGGCTCAGGAAGAGGCAAGAAGACTGAAGCATCCCGCAGTGGGAACGGAGCATCTCCTGTTGGGACTCTTGCGAGAGGGGGAGGGGGTAGCCGCCAAGGCCCTGCAGTCCCTCGGAGTGAACCTTCAGAAGGTGCGGGAAGATGTGGAAAAGATAGTTGCTCCGGGTGAGACCCGGCAGGGGGAAGAGATCGGCCTGACCCCGCGGGCTAAAAAGGTGCTGGAACTTGCTCAGGATGAGGGGCGGCGCCAGGGTGTCAGCTACGTGGGAACAGAGCACATCCTGCTCGGCCTGATCCGGGAGGGTGAGGGGGTCGCCGCCCGGGTGCTGATCAGCCAGGGGCTCAGCCTCGACAAGGTAAGGCGCCAGGTCCTGATGCTTCTCGGCGGCTTCGGCCCCGTACCACCGGGAACTCCGGGCGCCACGACAGGCCGGGCCCGCAGCCAGACCCCGACCCTGGACGAACTGGGGCGCGACCTGACCCAGTACGCCCGGGAGGGGAAGCTCGACCCGGTCATCGGGCGTGAAAAAGAGATCGAACGGGTAATCCAGGTATTGAGCCGCCGCACCAAGAACAACCCCTGCCTGATCGGCGAGCCGGGGGTGGGGAAGACCGCCATTGCGGAAGGCCTTGCCCAGCGGATCGTGGAGGGCAAGGTGCCGGAGATGCTGGCCGACAAGCGGGTTGTCACACTGGATATGTCCGCCGTGGTGGCCGGAACCAAGTACCGGGGGGAATTCGAGGAAAGGCTGAAAAAGGTGGTTGATGAGATCCGGAACGCCGGAAACGTCATCCTCTTTATCGACGAGCTGCACACCCTGGTGGGCGCCGGTGCAGCGGAGGGTGCGATAGATGCCGCCAACATCCTGAAGCCCGCTCTCGCCCGGGGTGAACTGCAGTGCATCGGTGCCACCACCCTCGACGAGTACCGGAAGAACATCGAGAAGGACGCCGCCCTGGAGCGCCGCTTCCAGCCGGTGACCGTGGGAGAGCCGACGGTGGACGAGACGATCGAGATCCTGCGGGGATTAAGGGACAGGTACGAGGCACACCACCGGGTGAAGATCACCGACAGCGCCCTGAAGGCTGCCGCAAGGCTTTCGGACCGCTATATCACCGACCGCTTCCTCCCCGACAAGGCCATCGACCTGATGGACGAGGCGGCTTCACGGGTGCGGCTGAAGGCCTATACCGCTCCTCCCGACGTCAAGGAGCTCGAGGAGAAGCTGGAGAAGCTCCAGAAGGAGAAGGAGGCGGCGGTGGTCAGCCAGGAGTTTGAGAAGGCAGCCGCCCTGCGGGACCAGGAGCAGCAGCTCCGGGCGGAACTGGAGCGGATCAAGAACAACTGGGCGCAGCGCAAGGAGCTGGATCAGTCCATCGTCAGTGAAGAGGACATTGCCGCCATCGTCTCCAGCTGGACCGGAATCCCGGTCAACCGGCTGCAGGAGGAGGAGACGGAGCGCCTCCTGCGGATGGAGGAGATCCTGCACCAGCGGGTGATCGGTCAGGATGCCGCGGTCAAGGCGGTTTCCCGGGCGATCCGGCGGGCCCGGGCCGGTCTCAAAGACCCGAAGCGGCCGATCGGCTCCTTCATCTTCCTGGGACCCACCGGTGTGGGCAAGACGGAGCTCGCCCGGGCCCTGGCGGAGGCCCTCTTCGGAGACGAGGACGCCATGATCCGGTTCGACATGTCCGAGTATATGGAGAAGCACACGGTTTCCCGGCTGCTGGGAGCACCTCCGGGTTACGTGGGCTACGAGGAGGCCGGCCAGCTGACCGAGGCTGTCAGAAGGAAGCCCTATTCGGTGCTGCTCTTCGACGAGATCGAAAAAGCGCACCCGGACATCTTCAACGTGCTGCTGCAGGTGATCGAAGACGGCCGCCTGACCGACGCCAAGGGGCGCACCGTGGACTTCCGGAACACGGTGATCATCATGACCTCGAACGTGGGAGCCCAACTCATCAAGCGGGAGAGCAGGCTTGGCTTCAAGCCCGATGACAGGGGCGAGGAGGACTACGAGGCCATGAAGGAGCGGGTCACCGAGGAACTGCGGCGCACCTTCAGGCCCGAGTTCCTGAACCGCATCGATGAGATCATCGTCTTCCACTCTCTGAACGAGGAGCACATGAGGCAGATCGTGGAACTGATGCTTAGCAGCGTGGGCAAGCGCATTGCCGAGTACGGCATCTACCTGGAGTTCACCGAGGCCGCAAGGGAGCTGCTGGTGAAGAAGGGGTATGACCCGATGTACGGCGCCCGCCCGCTGCGCCGGGTGATCCAGCGGATGGTGGAGGACCGCCTTTCGGAAGAGATGCTGGAAGGCAAGGTCAAGGGCGGGGACGAGATCCTCGTGGACGCCGAGGGGGACGACATCGTCTTCAGGCGCAAAGAGGGAGTAAAGGTCTGAGAAAGAGCCGCTGGTCTGCCGGGGTAGATGAAGCCGCCTGAGGCGGAAATCCCCGTTGTATTGCCGGGAGCCGTCCTGGAAGGGACGGCTCCTTTTGGCGCGGTTGATGGAACTTCTTGCCAAGACACCGCTGCTAAGTTATACTGGGCTTGAAATCGGCATTATGGGGGTGTTTTTGCATGTCCGGATCTTTTTCAACCCGTGTTCTTGATGCCGTTTTAAGCAGGAAACGAAAAGAAAAAGAAATGGCCCGGCGAAAAATGATCGAGATTACGCTGTCCGCTTTGGAGAAGCTGTCCGAACGTTATCCTTTTTCCAGGGCTTATATATTTGGTTCCCTGATCGAGCCCGGACGCTTTGTCCCGGGTCTATCAGACGTAGACATAGCAATCGAGGGCCTGAAAGATGAGGATTTTTTCCCCGCCGCCGGTTTTCTTTCCGCTCTGTTGGAGGTAGATGTGGATTTAATCCAGCTTGAAGGACACCCTCTTGAAGATATTATTCGAAAGGAGGGATTGTTGTGGATGCCGTGCGGTTAGTAATTTTAGAAGCGGATATCAAGCGGCAAGTTAATACTATAGAAAAGTTGTTTGAAAAGGTTGAAGAAATTAAAAATCCAGGCTCCTGCTATGAATGGGAAAGCCTGGCCTACAGGTTGCACAACCTTTACTGCGGCTTCGAGGACCTGTTTGAAATTGTCGCCAAAGCCTTTGAGAATCAAATCGAAGAGAGGGGAAGATACCACTCAGATTTGCTGAAAAGGATGGTCACCGAAATCCCGGGTGTGCGGCCGGCCCTGCTTAGACCCGATACATTTGATTTATTGAACAACTTAAGAGGATTCAGGCATGTTTTTCGCTGGGCTTACTCCGCAGGAATTGATGTTCGCAAGGTGCGCCTGGTTTTGGAAGATGCCCTGGCCTTGCGGGGGAGATACCGGGATGACGTGGAAGAATTTATCGCCAGGCTCCGGACCTCTGTGAAACGGCGCCAGAAACTTTAAACATTTCCCCGGGCAGGAGCATAGGATAAGGGAGAGGTGATCGAAATGAACGAGAACCAGGTTCCCTGCTCGACGGGGCGCTTCTGGCGGGTTGAGGCCGGGGACTCCCTCTGGAGTATCGCCCGGCAGCTCGGGACTACCGTTGAAGAGCTGGAACGGCTCAACCCGGGCGTGGACCCTTACAACCTGCGGGTCGGCTCCTCCCTGTGCCTGCCCCCCGAAGAGGAGCTGCCTCCCTGTCCCTCCGGCGTCTACTGGACGGTGGCACCTGGGGACACCCTGTACAGCATCGCCGGGGCCGTTGGGACCACCGTGGAAAGATTGCTTGAACTCAACCCGGGCATCGATCCCATGAACCTCCGGGTCGGCCAGAACATCTGCCTGCCGGGCTGATGGAGACAAATTTCAATGTTAAACATCAGTTCCCAAGAAGGAAACTGATGTAATATGCCGAATGATAAAATCATAGGAGTTCCCCCTTGCTTGCGTTGTGTATTTAGATCATGGTTTTTTCGCACCCAAGGGCGGATGACTCCTAGTTTTTTTAGTAGGTTTGATTGCCCGATTGCTTGTTGCCCGGACCGTTGTTAAACCGCTGCATTTTTCACGGATCCGGCTCCGCTGCCGCAGCCCCGCCGAACAACTCGCATCAGCCGCGTTGCTGAGGGCAGCGGAGCAGCGTCGAATTCAACCGCTTACTATCCCGTTTTTCGCTTTGGGTCCACCGTACAATGCAGTTCATGAGACTGTAACTGTTCCCGTCATGCTCGCCTCAACGCATTTGCCAACACCAAATAACTTATCGGAACTGCTTGATATAATAAACCCAGGACGCCGGTAAAGATCACTTCATGCAGCGTTAGTTGACCTGAACTGGCAAAGAGGTAATAAGCGTACACGGAAAGCGGTATATAGAGCAGAACTCCAGTGATTACACCAGGCGCATACCCTTTTACTCTGACGCATCCTATGATGTGCATTAAACCGTTAATGAAGAGCAGAGCCGCTACCGACATGCTGAAGGCAACACGTTTGTGTTACCTCTCACGTAATTTGACGGCGCATTTTTCACCGTCAATGGCGTGAGAACCGAGATGCCAATCTGCCAATGCACTGGTAATTTTAACGACAACCATTTTCCGTACACATGCCATTCAATGTGGATAAACAGCCGGGCACATGCCAATCATTGTGAATAATGTTGATTGAATGAAAAACGCATGATAATCATTGGGAATAGAGTGGATAAAGGGGACAACCGGCTTAACCGGCTGTCCCGCGCTGGTGTTCCATATCAGCCAGAACGCGGCTAATATGGCTCTCTTCAATTACGTCATTCCCTTTACATCCGGCATCATACATGGCCAGGCTGCAGATATGGTTGATCGGGCGGGGAATCCCCTGGGTTGCGGAATAGATCATCCTTATCGCGCCTTCTGAAAACAACGGCCGTTCTTATTCATCTATGGTTCCCTGGTTATCCTGGGTGTTTGTGTGGAGTCGTGGTGTATTTTTCCCGGAGGAAGCAGGCGCAAAGGAAAAATAGAAAACCTCGCCGTCGGGTTTTGCCTTGCGCAACGCCACCTCAATCATCTCTGTGGCATTGTCGATGCCAGGCGCTCTTCAAACAGGGATCAGCTTAGTGCCGATAGTATGGTATAAAATCGTGAAGGAACTGCGGGGACTGGAAGCAGGAAAGGCCCCCTCCTTCTGGTAGATGAAAGGGTGAAGAAAGCAGCATCACAAAAGCTAGAGAGGATGGCCCAATACCGGTTACCCATAGACAGGCTTCTCGTGGATTATTTTTTCCTGATCGGTTGCCGCAGAATAGTTTTTATTTTTTCCGGGGCTGTCTTGCGGGGATCGCTAAGGTAAATTTCATGATGTTTCCCCGCAAACTCATACCCGTTTGTGGTGATGAAATTGTGAAGTTTCTCGATAGTCGGGCCTTCGGTGGAATACGGGCCGATATGCATTATTTGGGCCGCCAACCCCTCATGGAAACTTTCCAATCTGACCCTCGAGAGCGCAGGCAAGTTTTTCTTTTTGGCCACCTGTTCAACGGCCTCAGCAACCAATTCCCCGGTGATATGTTCAGGTTGCATAATCATTAAAGTCCATTTCCATATGTCTTTGTTTTCCATGCTGAACTCAGTCAGATCATCGGTCCACCAGAGACCTTCCAGGGGCATAACCGTATAATCCGCGGCAGCTTCTCTCTTCTTAATCATAAATTTAAGAGTATATGACAGGCTGTATAAAGCTTCTACTGTCTCCGTAAACTCCTTTACCGTATTCGGGTTGCCGGCGCCGTCCGCCATCAGAAAATTCATCGCTGGAACATCTACAATGGCTACTTCTTGGGAAGACGAGCTGTATAAATGTTTGAGTTCTTTTTTTAGATCAACTCTACCCATTGTAATTTCACCCCTTATTGCTGACTCGCGCAAAAACAAAAAGAATCATCTTCCCGGGCTGCGCCTGGCCGGGAAGAACCCTTTCCTCACGGCCAGGCAGGGACCTTGAAATTTCTCCGGTTTAAGCCAAGAGGGATTTTCCTAAGCTACGGGAAACTGAACCTCAGTGACGTAATTTTCCGGCGGCACTCCCATGGGGCCCACCAGATATACCTCCCGCGAGGGGCCGGTGGTCGTCAACTGCTTTTCAGCGATATATTGCAGGATGCTTGCGTAAGTCTGGCCCACCTGGTCGTACGGCCCGACGTGCAGCAGGCACACCGCCCGGCAGGCGGGAAGTTCTTTGATCCTTATTCGCCCGCTGCCGGGCACTTCCCCGGCCACCGGCAGGCACACCTCCAGGTCGGCGTCTTCCGGCCGGTACTCCGGATCGTGGTGGATAAAGATGCCCGGTCCGTTGATGGTCAACTTATGTAGATTAATAAAACCCACCAACTCGTCAAAGAACTCCCCCACTTTCGAGTACGGCCCGCGCTCCCGGACAGAAGCCACCTGCACTGCTGGCAATTCCTTGATTTGCGGCTCCTTTACCTGATTGGCCTGCAAGATGTTCTTCCCCCTTTGCAAAGAATTGATTTCTTTGGTGATCCTGGCCAAAACCCGTTGATATTCGTCTACCCGCTCCTGGATGTGATCCGCCTGATCCTTTAGCACCGCCGCCAGTTCCGCGGCGTCCAGGTGCTGTTTTAAAAGGTGTTTGATTGCCTCCAGACCGAACCCCAGTTCTTTCAGCAGGGCGATCCGGCGAAACTCGTCGATTTGCTCGATACTGTAATACCGGTACCCGGTCAACAGGTCGACCCGGGCCGGCTTGAGCAAATCAACCTCGTCGTAATGCCGCAGGGTTTTGGTGGTCACCCGGCAGATTTTCGAAAACTGGCCGATTGTAAACACCAAATACGCTCCTCCACCGGTGGATGTTTTTACGATACAGCTTACCCTTAGGTTAAAGTCAAGCGGGAAGAAAAAATTTTTTACCAGTTCCTTTTTCCGGCCAGAAATTTATCAATTTAAAAATACCGTACGCTTGCATAAACGGCAGGTTCATTGCAATTCTCCTTAGTGATGCTGTTGAAACAGGCATTGAGTAAGGTATGATATTTACCAAACTTCCATAATAATTATTATCATAACCTACGAATGAAAATCAGGCCAGAGGGGCTTTCCATAAGTGTTTGTCCCAACCGCAATTGCGACAACGCACAACAGCAATTGCAAGCTGTTGATGATAACTGCCATTGGCACAGTAACCAGCGGCGCAAACTCAGGATTGAAACTTTTCATAACGTGCGTTGACGTTCAAGCTCACCCGCCGCGGGATGAGGTCGGGCGGAGCGCCTTGTTAGCTCATTTCTTTAATCATTCGTTCGTATTCGTCGTGAGCACCAATCCAAACCCAAATGAAGTCTTCTCCGTCCTCGATGGCAAGAGCCCTGTGATTGATATCGACACGAACTGACCAAAACTTTCCAACCTTTTTGAAATGGAGCGATGGGTGCCAAGGATTGGACTTAAGTAATTGAAAACATTGTTTGGACAGTTCTTGAACACGCACTGGAAGTCTCTCGAGACATTTCCGAAAGCGAGCGGTTGTCCGATGCATTTAGAGTTCCTCGAGTTGTCCTTTGTTTTTTTCGTCGAGGGCTTCTTTAACCAGAAAATCCAGCTTTCCTAATCCTGAGTCCGCATCGATTTGTTTATCCCATTTTTGCCAGTCCTTTTCCCAAAACCACTTCCTCAATTGAACGAAGTCCTTCTCAGGAAGATTTTCTATGGCTGCCAAGATTTCAGCTAAATCAAACATCGAAGCACCTCCTTGGGATTTCGGCATTGTAAATCCTGCCGCTTAATTTCCCCGATTATCTCGAAATACACGCCAAATACTATCTAATAGCAAATATTATACCCTAAGTATACCTGCTGGGGAATAACTTTTTGATTCTAACGTTAGGCATCAGCCGCGGCGCCGGAGCGCAGCGGAACCAAGCAGCACGCTTGAAAGCCGCACCCGGCCGCCCTGGCAGGGATAAATGATATGGATATTATTGTCTTGGAAATATGAGATATAACCAAAAGAGTGGGCCTTACCATATCCTGCGGTTGATTGACATTTACGTCTGATTAATGGCGGTTATTTGCCCAGGGTCAGTTTGATGGTGCGCACGGTTAGATAAAGAGACGCAACCATGATACCCACAACAAATACCCACATGAACCACCCCAGGCCGGCCATCTTTCCCAGGGCGACCTGGGTGCTTGCCCAGGCCAGGTAGGCGGCCATGCCGACGATAAGGGCCTTTGTGGCGAACAGCCCCTGAAGGGTGACCCGGCGGATCAGCTCCGCCCGCTCGGGGCTCATCCGCTCCAGTTCCCGCCTGGAGGCGTTGATGATCTTCTTGGGATCGGACACCGAGGCCATCCAGAGGGTCAACCCTGTGGTGAAACAGTAGATAACGGCCATAATGACGGGAGCCAGGAAAACGTTTGCCGGGTTCTTCGGGCTCCAGGCGTCCGGGAGGCCGGATGCCCCGAAATGGGTGGGGATCCGGGCCGGCATTTCGGCGTAGTGCACGTAAGGGTACCAGAAGGAGAGAAACAGGAGAAAAAGGAGGAGCAGCTCCCACCACGCCGGATAATACTTGTTTATCTTCTCCCACACCGGGAATCACCTGGCTTCCTGAGAAAACGCCTATCTCTAGGATATTCCCTTTTATGCATTTCTTCAACCGCTTCTTTTTTCGGTGCAAGCGTTCATGCCACCTCAGGTGGCACCAACAGAGTATGAAATCTGGTTATCCTTGCGCTTGCTCCCGTACTCCGGTTTAACTTTAATAGTTGTTTCCGCTCGCTCCTGATTGCGCCCCGGACATCACCAGGGCTCGCTCAGACCGGTTCTGAGGCAGCTGCGGAACTATGTTACGATTTGTTGCTAAAATGCTGATCTCGTGTGATGTCTTTGATAGTTTCTTAAGGCATGTAAGTGGTACCAGTCCTCGCTGCCTGAACCGGTTGCTTCGCTTGCGCCCGGTGATGTTACCCGGTTCTCCATAAGTCGCTCGCCGGAAACAACATAGCGCAAGGGTATTTTAACCTTCTGTTTCGCTTCGGCTGCCGTTAGCTGCTCCTCGTCAAGGGCGAGTAACAACCTTCGTAGGTCGCTGCGCCTGCAAGGATAACCAGAACGTAGTTACAGGGCAGGCGCTCATGCCGCTCATGCGGCACCAGCAAAAGAATGAAGCCCTTCAATAGCCTCGCCGAACCGATATAGCCGGAAGCCTGAACGATCTGCTCACCTTTGATGCGGCTTGCCCTGTAGTGTGGCCTGGCGGAGATGAGGCCGTGCTTTGAAGACGAACAGTGCCGGGGCAAACCCCGGCAGTGTTTTACGCCGCAACTCCCTTTCGGCCGGAACACCGGTTAGATGAAGAAACCGCCGAGCACGGGCCCCGGAAAGATGTGGAAGGCGCCGCCAAGGAAGAACGCCGGCGGGAACAGGAAGGGGAAAAGGCCGATGCCCAGGAAGACGGGGTCTTCCCAAAGCGGCCTCATGCGCACTTCGTGGATGCGCCCGTCGAATTCAAAACAGGCCTTGTAGCAGTCTGCTCCATAGGTGGAGGGATCGGGCAGCCCTGTTGCCAGAACCAGAACCTCGGTGTGGCGCTCCTTCGTCTTGATCCAGCATATTCCCCCGCAGTCAGGGTGAACGTAGCGCTCCGGTGTCAGGATAATGCAGTACTCCCGCCTGTAGACTCCCGGTACGCAGATGACCTGCCCTGGGTAGATCAGGTTGGGATCGGGGATCTGCGGGTTTGCCCGAATTATAGCATCAAGGGAGATGCCGAACCTCTGGGCGATGTTGTAGAGGGTATCCCCCGGTTTTACCCTGTAAAATTTTCCTGCGCAGTCGCACGGCGGGGGAGGGTAATGCGGGTGATGAGGCACATGAAGATCTTCCATTTTACTCACCTCGTTGACGGGTTAATGGTTGCTACATTATAGTATGTTTGAGACAGTCTGGTGGTTCATGGAAAGGGGGCATTTTGATGGAAGCGATACTTGCCCGGAGGAGTATTCGAAAGTACACGAACAAACCTGTTCCGGACGATGTGGTCGGAGATCTGCTGCGGGCGGCCATGAGCGCCCCGTCGGCCTACAACGAGCAGCCCTGGCACTTTGTGGTGATCAGGGATCGTGAGGTTCTGGATAAAATACCGGAGTTTCATCCCCACACCCAGATGCTGCATGAGGCCCCGCTGGCGATCCTGGTCTGCTGCGACCAGAATTTGAAAAAGACCGATTGGTTCTGGCCGCAGGACTGCGCCGCCGCCACGGAGAACATCCTGATCGCCGTTCAGGCGAAGGGGCTGGGAGCCGTCTGGTGCGGTGTCTATCCGAGGCAGGAACTAATGGATGGGATGCGCAGGCTGCTGGGGCTGCCGGAGCACATCACACCCTTTTCCCTGGTAGCCATCGGCTACCCGGCGGAAGAAAAGCCGCCGGCAAACCGCTACGACGAATCCAGGGTCCATTACGACAGGTGGTAGGAAGTGGTAGGCGCCGGCACACCGGCCGGCGCTTTACAGTGCCCGGATGGTTTATTTGACGAGCTTTTTCCCGATTTCGTAAGCCTTTTTCATGAGTTCCTCGTGCTTTGTGACATCAGGGATTCCGGCGGCCACCAGCCTGTCCGGCACCTCCATCCCCAGGGTTTTCAGGGTGTGCTCCACCGCTTCAAAGGCCCGGCTGTAAGCGTTTCCGTCGGAGTACCCCTGTGATACGACCAGAGCGGCCTTCTTCCCTTTCGGAAGTTTACTTGACAAATCGGGGTTGTAAAATGCGTAGAGGCGATCCAGGAAGATCTTGGTCTGGCCGGAGACGTACCCCATGTAAACCGGGGAGCCGATGACAATCCCGTCTGCGGCGGTAATCTCGTCGTAAAGCTCTTGCATGCCGTCCGCCTGGCGGCACCTTCTCCCCTCACCTTTGCAGGACATGCACGCCTGGCAGCCCCTGATGTTCATGTCGTTGAGGTAGAAGATCGTCGTTTCCGCCCCTGCGGCGGATGCCCCTGCAAGGGCCTGCCTGACCAGAGCAGCGCTGTTTCCGTCCTTTCTCGGACTTCCCACGAAACCGATCACTCTCATGGCTATCCCTCCAGATGTTAGGTTGAGTAGTTCCTGGATCAAGTATAAACCATTTTTGCGGTTGAGGTATGGAGAGAAATAACCTCCGGCATTATTTTAGGAGACCGAAGTTCTTTCGTTGAGCGTTCATGCCGCTCAGGCAGTACCATCAAAAAAATGTTGCCGCAGAAGGCAGCTAAGTAGCCGGCCCTTTTTCGAAGATAGGGTGGTTGACATTTGGGGGAAACAGGACTAGAATAGTCTGCAATAGCACGGTGGAGGAGTTTCCGGTTATGGAAGTTATCAGACGCAATACCGATTACGGTATCCGGGCCCTGGTGCACCTGGCCTCCAGCCCTGAAAAAATGGCCAGTGCCGCGGAAATAGCCGAGAGCCAGGGTATACCCATCGATTTTCTGCAAAAAATACTGCAAAGGCTTGTGCGCCGCGGAATCGTCGAGTCACACCGCGGCTCGCAGGGTGGTTTTTCCCTGGCGAAGGACCCGCGCCAGGTGACGGTACTAGAGATGGTGGAAACCATGCAGGGGAAGCTGGCGATGAACAAGTGTTTCCTGGGGAAGGACGGCTGTCCTCGAGCCTCCACGTGCCCGCTCAAGCGGAACTGGCTTTCGGTTGAGGAGAAGATCGCCGATTTCCTGAGGGGGATTACCCTCCAGGATCTGGTTGATCAGCTCCGGGGCACGGATTCTCAAACACCAACCCCTGAGAAGGCGTCCCCCAGCTAAAGCGTAAGCGGCGGGCTCGCTCCGCCGCCTGCCGTAAGGAGGCGCCCGGCATGGGCATTAAATACGGATTAATGTTTCAAAAGGCGAGGGCAACATTGATTATTTATTTTGGGGAGGTTTTCTGCTTGTAGAGCTCAAACATCTCCCTCCATTCCCGGTTCTCCCGCATGAACCTGACCAGTGTCATGATCTGCTCCACGGTCTTTCTGCTCAAACTATGCTCGATCTTTTCGGTTTCCTCCAGGAGCCCTTCTGTGACGCCGATGATCTGCAGGAACTCGGCGATGGTTTCATGCCTTTTCAAAAGGTAGCCTCCCAGCTGGCGCCCCTTTTCGGTGAGTTCGATCACCCCGTATTTCTCGTAGCTGATATAAGAAGCCTCTGCCAGCTTCTGCACCATTTTGCTTGCGGAAGGGGGCTGGACGTTCAGGGCGCCGGCCAGGTCGCCGATCCTGGTGTATCTCTTCTCCCGGGAGAGGCGGTAGGCCATCTCCAGGTAATCTTCCATGCTCGGGGTGACGGATCTGTCCTCTTGCCGGAGGCGCTCGTAGCCCCTTACCGTGTAGAACCCCTTTTTCTTTTCCATCGACCTCACCTGCTGTTGACCCGGCTTTACCGGCTTTAACCTATATTCTTTTTATGCGGGCCCTTTGCCGCGCGATACAAAAAGCTTCTATAGGGCCCGACTGCGGCCCGGCCTGGGCCCCGTCGGGTGCATTGTGGCTGCGGCGATAGGGGCGGTAGGTGTAGACGCACCGGAATAGTTGAGGTATGCTGTTGGTTGGGTGAAGAGGTATGGATCAACAACAACTGATAGACCTCTTGAACAAAATAGCAAACCACGAAATTACACCTGAAGAGGCTTTGAGCCGCTTTCAGCACCTCCCCTACCAGGACCTCGGCTTCGCGAAGATTGATTACCACCGGGCGGTCCGCTGCGGCTTCCCGGAGGTGGTTTTCTGCCAAGGCAAGCGGCCGGAGCAGGTGGCGGAGATCTTCAGGCGGATGGCCTCCTGCACCCGCACCGTCCTGGGGACAAGGGCGGATGAGCGGGTATATGACGCCGTCAGGGAGGCCTGCCCCGGGGTCCGCTATTTTGAGAATGCCCGCTGCCTGGTTTACGGGATGCCTGCGGAAGCTGTTCACCCCGGGAAGGTGCTGGTAATCAGCGCCGGCACCTCGGACCTCCCCGTTGCGGAAGAGGCGCTTGTCTGCGGGAGGGCGATGGGCAACCGGGTTGAGCTTCTGTCCGACGTGGGCGTTGCCGGGCTGCACCGTTTGCTTGACCACCAGAATGAGCTCCATGAGGCGTCTGTGATTATCGTGGTGGCCGGCATGGAGGGGGCGCTGGCAAGCGTGGTGGGCGGCCTTACGGACAAACCGGTGATCGCCGTGCCCACCAGCGTCGGCTACGGTGCGAGCTTCGGAGGCCTGGCTGCCTTGCTGGGGATGTTGAATTCCTGTGCACCGGGTGTGGCGGTAGTAAATATCGACAACGGCTTCGGCGCCGCTGCCATGGCCACGGCCATCAACCGGTTGATCGCCCGGCGGGAGGTGGCGGGTGAAAGGGCCTGATCACCGGTCGAAGGCTTCCACCCGCGCTTTTGTTTTTGCCGGCCCCGGCCTTCCGGCTACTCCGGTGCTTTCGATCAGGGCGGCGATGCCGAGAACGATGAAGATAATCCCTGTCACCCTGTTGAACACGGCCGGGCCGACGTACCTTCTCAGGGTGACTCCGACGGTCACTTCCAGGATGACACACAGGGTGAGGGCGAGGGCGCTGGCGCCGTAAATGAGCCAGCGGCGGGCGGGGTTGTTGCTCGCAAACAACAGCACCGCAACCTGTGTTTTATCCCCCATTTCACACAGGATAATTAAGCAGTAGGTGGTCAGCCAGGTCAACAGCTTTTCGATCATTGCGCTTTCTCCCCGTGTTAATAATTTCAGATGTTTCCCCATACCCCGAAGGCCAGCAGGATTCCCATCACCAGGAACGCCACTCCCGAGACCAGCCGCATGACGGCGGGCCTGACATAGCGGGCGATAACCCGGGAGCCGACGATGACCTCCAGAAAGGAAGTGCAGATCAGCGCCGTGGCGGAACCCAGTCCGACCCAGAAGACGTGGGCCGGTTTCGCCCCGGCCAGCAGGAGGGTGGTGATTTGGGTTTTATCCCCCATTTCGGAGAGGAATACCAGCCCCAGGGCGGTGAAAAACAGGCGCCAGTTGAGATTCAGGAAAGACTTTCTCAGATCCCGTTCCTCCTTTCGGTGCAGGTGTTAGTTGGAGTTAAAAGAGTTAGTGGCGCCTAACATGAAGCCGGAACTAACCCAGTTAGGTTTGGCTAACATTTAGGCCGGACAGTTTATACTATTCAGGAAAAATACAGGTGGTTACCGTCCGTTTAAAGTGTCAACGCAGTACGGTTGCTGCCGATCCTGGTAGGCCGGGTAAAACACCGGCAGCTGTAGAGAAAACGGGTGGGTCGAATAGCAATAGGATTGTACAAAGCGGAAACACCACAGGTTAAGTCCCGTGGTGTTTTTTTGCGGTGGCCTGCCCTGACAATATGTTCCGGTTTATCCTTGCGCTTGCTCCCGGACTCCGGTTGAACTCGCTTAAGGATAAACCCCTTTTTATTCCTCGAAACGGGATGAACATGCCTCATTGCGCTATGTTATTTCCGGTGAGCGATTAAATTGCCGTATAGACAAGAGAACCGTCCCCTTGTCTATCTCATTTGCCGGTCTTATCAAATGCTATCAGGTAATACTTATCCCCAAGCTTTTGTTCCAGTTCCCGTATCTCCCTTTCCTCCGCCTCGCTGATTTTGGCTATCGGGAGTTCGCCCAATTTGTTCTTGACGTCCATTTCGTTCACCTCCGCCTATAGGTTGCCCGTCCGGAAACCTTCTTATTCCAGTTCCGGTATGACGCTGCTAAAAACTCTGTGCAACGCCGAAGCGGCCTCCTCAAAGCTTTCCCACTTTTGTTCCTCTTCCAGATCGCCGATGACCATGTCGCTGCGGTCGAACCCCGCCTGCTTCAGGGTGTCGACGAGAGAGCCCACCTGTTCCTTGTTGGGAAACCGGGCTATTAATCGCATGTTAACCCACCTCCGGGATTAATATAACCGGAGAGCGAGTTTTGTAACCGGGAACCGGCCCGGTCAATCCTGCCACAGGTACCTGCAGTCCGGGCACCCCTTCCCCGACCAGAACCTCTCCTGCTCCTCCTCGCTGAAAGTTGCCTGGATGACCGGCAACTGCCAGATGACCTCGCAGACCGGGCACATCACCGAATTGGATGCGGCTGTAATTCCACCGATGCCTTCCTGCTCCGGCTGTCCTCCCTTGATGATCATGGATATCCCTCCCCTTACATGATACACGAGACGGCAGGGAAGGTACACCGCCTGGTTGCCGTTAGCTGCCCTTCGTCAAGGGCGAGATCGGCTGTGCGCGCCGGGCTTATGAAACGGGGCCTGCCAGCTCCGGCGTTTCTTCCTGCCCAAGTTTCTCCAGAATGGTGGGGAGGAGGTCGACCAGCTTGTCCAGGGTACTCCTGTGTTCCAGGTGAAATATCTTGACATCCCCGTCCTGAAGAACCACCAGGGCGGACGGGCTTACCCGCGCTCCAACTCCGGCGCTGAAACCCTTGCCCCTTCCCCTGCCCGGCCTTCCGCCTTCTCCCGCCCCGGTGCCGAAGCCGAAGCTGGCGGAGATGACGAAGCAAATTCTATCATACTTACTACGGGTGGATTACCCCCAAATTTGTTGATCGATTCGAAGAATATTCAGGGGATCTGGAGCCTGTGATCAGGAAGAACCTCGTTTTAAGGCGCAGGGCGGAGCATTTAAAGGGAAATGACGCTGCTGCACAGAAGATAGTGATAACTGCCAATATCGCCCTGATACCGGAGGTGATCGCCCCTTGGATTATAAAAAGGATCAAATAAATGCCATGCTCAGGGAAGCCCAGAGCGGCAATTCCGAAATCCGGGAAAAGTTGATCGGCGATCACCTGATTTTTGTGAAGAAAATAGTCTCCAAATACGTGACCGGTTACGAAGATATCAGCAGCAGGGAAGAATACAGCATCGGCCTGATCGCCTTCAACGAGGCGATCGACAGCTACAAACCGGGCCTGCGTTCCTTCCGGTCCTTTGCCGCCGACGTGATCAGGAGGCGGCTGATCGATTACCACCGTTCACAGCGCAGGCACAAGAGGAACACCTTTTACCTCGCCGACCTCCACCGGTCGCAGGAACTGGCGGAACACGATGCCGCCGGCGAACAGGTTGAGGTCGGCCTGGAAATGGAGTCCTTCCTGGCCAGGTTGTCGGAGCACGGCATTGACCTGCGAGAGCTGATTAAGGAAACGCCAAAACACGCCGACTCCAGGGTGTTGTGCGTGCGCATCGCCAAAACGATCACCGGAGACCCGCAGTTGAGGGGCCATTTTCAAAAGTACGGATCGCTTCCCCTGAAAATGCTGCTGGAGCGGATCGGGGTCAACGTGAAGACGGTGGAGAGGCACAGGAAATACATCATCGCCCTCTGTTTGATACTCTTGAGCGACCTGGACGTAATGAAGGGGTATATCGAGCAGTTGGGCAAGGGGGGTGGAAAGGATGCCTGACAGGGGAACCGTTATCAGGATATTGCCCGGCAACCGGGCGGTCATCATGTCCAGCCAGTGCGAATTCAAGGAGATCAGGATCGGGAGGCGGGTCAGGCCGGGTGATGAGGTCATCTATTCCCCCGAGGATGTCTGTGAAAGGCGCTATCCTGTTAGAATTGTTGCCATGGCGGCATCGTTCCTTTTGCTGTGCGTCGTCGCCTGGTCGGCCTTTCAGCAGGCTGCCAGCGCCAGGGTTTACGCCCAGATCGCTTTCCAGATCAACCCCGGCTTCGAGATCACCGTCGACAGGAACCTCAGGGTGAGCAGCGCTGCCGGTTTTGACGACACGGGAGAGGCTTTGATCAAAAGTGCAAATATTGTGGGCAAGGATCTGGACGGCGCCGTTTCCGAAATGGTCCGCCTCTGCCTGCGCCGCAATTACCTGAACGGCAGAGCGCCGAATTACATGGCCGTCTCCCTCTATTTCCCCGGTGGGGCCGACAACAAGGAAGTGCTGCAAAGGCTTGACGACCGGTTGGAGGCGGAACTGGAAGAGAACGGGATTGATGCCAGGGTGTATTTCCTGCAGATCGACAAAAACACCCGGAAGCAGGCGTTAAAAAACAGGGTTTCCCCGATCAGCTACCTCTTGTGGCAGGAGGCGGAGAGGCGGGGAATCTCCTGCGACCTGCGGGCGGGCATCTCCCTGAAGGATCCCAGGATAAAAGAGATAGCCTCCCGGGTCGCAATCAGGGTCGGGCATTCATTTAAAGGGAAACCGCAGACTGATCCCGGCGGATCGGATGGAACGCCGGGTCTCCAAAAGGGGGGGCAGCCGGCTTCACCCCAGGACAACGGTATGAACCGCCGCCGGCCTCTCAATAAACCGCAGCCCCCCGAAGTGCCGGATACCGGCGGCAGCAGAAATGCCGCCCCGCCGGCGGCTGTGGAAGATCTTCTGCCACAACAAGACCTGAAGGCGGGCCGGCCTATCTTGCATGAGGGCGGTGAAGCGGGGACGGGAACGGCAGGGGATCAGGGAGGCAATGTTTCCGGCAGGGCCGGTACCGGCAGCAATTCCCCGGGGAGCGCAATGCCTGGGAATGATCAGGGTGCCTCCCCGCCCGGGGGAGCAGCTACCGGTGGTAATCCTTCCAAAGGACCGGGGCGCGCCGGGAGGTAAATTTTTAAAGATTACCCCCAAAAAACAAGTCTCATTCGAAAATAAGTAATGAAAACCAGAATCCCGAAAGAGAAGGGAAAAAGGAGGTTGAAAAGACATGTTTAAAAAGTTGTTGTTACTGGTAATGGTCCTGTCGCTGGCGGTTGTGGGGCCATCCGCCGTCCTGGCAGGCAACGGCGCAGGGACTGCCGGAGAGGTAAGGATGGGGGCCCCCGGCAATGCGGGCGGGTCACGGCAGCTTGAGGTGCGGAGCCAGGCCGGTGTCCAGTCAAACGCTGAAGCCGGTGAGGCCGGCGGGTTGATGCAGGCCACCCGCCGGTGCCTGCAAACGATGCAGAGGACCGGGAAGCCGGCAAGAGAAGAGTGGCAGGCCCTGAGGGACAACCTCGCCCGGTTAAAACAGCAGTACAGGCTCGAAACCAGAGAAGAAAACAGGGCGGAGATCAGGGCTATGTTTAAGCAGGCTGTCCAGATGGCAAAGGAGCAGGGGGAACCGGGTGAGATGGAAAACCTGCTCCGGGATCTGATTTCGCTGGCTCCGGGTGATCCGGAACCCTACAGGGAACTGGGCAATATCTACCGTAACCGGGGCGAGAAGACGCCGAAGGTATTCTGCGACGGCAACGAGTTGAAGCCGGACGTGCCGCCGGTGATCAAAGAGGGGCGGACGCTGATCCCGATCCGCCCGATCACCGAGGCGCTGGGAGCCACTGTACAGTGGAATGAGAGGGAGCGCACGGTGCTGATCAGCAAGGGCGACATAACCATCCAGCTGCAGGTTGAGAACAGGATCGCCCTGGTCAACGGGAGGCGGGTTGAGCTGGACGTCCCGGCGGAAAACATCAATTCCCGTGTATTCGTCCCGCTGCGCTTCATCTCCGAGGCCCTGAAGGCACAGGTCGGCTTTTATCCCGAGGGGCAAATCGTAACCGTCGTCCAGGAAGCCGTGCAGGCCCAAAGCTAAGCCGGTTCATTCCTTGTCCCGGGAAGACAGAAGTGGTTTTCCGGGGACTTTCTTTTTGCATATATAATGGTAAACGCTCCGAAAGGCAGTTCTGTATGGCGCGATCGGTAACTTGCCCAACTTCAAGGAGATGATCATGCCGAAAAATTTATAAAATTTTTTAGGACTTAGCAGGAATTAAGCATATTATGTCAAAAATAGCAATAATTTTTGAAATAAGGTTGAAAAAGGGTGTGGCCCTGAGGAGTTTCCGGGAAGCTACCATTGATTAGAAGGAGGCAGGTAAAATGTTATTTAGAACCATAATTAACAGAATAACCCTGGGGGGGGGTGGTATTATTTAACAACAAAACCAATAAAAGGAATGCAAGAATCTTTTTGTATATAGGCTTATTATCCCCTCCGTTTATTATCACGCCTACCTGATTCCTTCCTAAGTTTCAGCCGCTGTTAAGTAAAAAAATCCCTTTTATGCTACCCATGTTAAAGTGACATGAGATTGTGTTTCCTGCATGAAAAAGACATAAACAATGCATAAAAATGGGTTTCGCAGTTCAGTTGAACCCGATTCCGGGATTGCTGCACCTGATGAACATCGTGGACAGGGCGGATTTGGAACGGATTTTGTAAACGACTTGTGAAAGCGTGGTGGGCAATGAGAAGAGTCGGCATTGGTTTTCTCAGACCCGGGATGAAAGTTGCACGCCCCGTTTACGACAGAAGCGGGCGCTTGCTTTTGGCCACCGGCATAGCGCTGACGGAAAACTTTATCAAACGCCTGTCCGAAATGCGTATCGGCGCTTTGTATATTGAGGGCGATATCTTCAGTGGTGGTGCTGACGCAAGCGAAATCGTACAGCAAAGCACCCGTATGGAATCGATAAAACTCTTCAAGGAAACCTATCGTTATGTTAAAAGTCGTAGATATATTGATACCCGCTCGGTACAAAAAACCGTGGACGACCTCCTAGACGAAATCCTGGGAAGCTACGGAACCCTGATCAATTATTACGAAATAAGAACTTACGACGATTACACCTTCAGCCACTCGGTGGATGTCTGCATCCTCTCCCTTCTGACCGGCATCAGCCTGGGGTTTGACAGGCTGAAACTGAAAGAATTGGACATCGGTGCCCTCCTGCACGACATCGGAAAGGTCAAAGTCAGCAAAGAGGTGCTGAACAAGCCGGGGGCTTTAACGCCGGATGAGTTGCAGCAGATTCGCAGGCACCCCGAAGAAGGTTTCAATATTTTACGCAGGCATCACGATATACCCCTGCTCTCGGCCCACATAGCCCTGCAGCACCAGGAACGCCTGGATGGAAGCGGGTACCCGCGCCGGTTATCTGGTGACGAAATACACAAATACGCCCGGGTGGTAATGATCGCCGACGTCTTCGACGCCCTGACCTCCGACAGGCCATACCGCACGGCCTATCCGGTCATGCAGGCGGTTGACTTTATCGGATCTCTGGCAGGCGAAGCCTTCGAAGAGGATTATGTGGCCGCCCTCTTTTCAAACATCTCGCCCTTCCCAGCGGGATCTGTGGTGATGCTTAACACCGGGGAGATCGGCCAGGTCGTGAAAACGGATAAAAGCGCACCGGACAGACCGGTGGTAAGAATATTTTTTGACCGGCAGAAAAACCGGATAAACCACCCCTTCGAGATCGATCTTTCCGGAGAGCCGTTACTGTCGATTGCGCAAACACTTTCCGAAGAAGAAGTCTTCAGACTGACATGCGGTACTTTGCAGCCCGGCGGGTCCGCATGCCTTGACCGTGAGTGACCGGAATTACCATGCTTTCGGGAACTGCAGGCCGCACGTCAAGGCCACCTCCTGTTAAAATCTCATAGTACTGCAGAGAAAGGCGTCCGGCTTTGCCGGGGCCTCATGTTAAGATTCAGCTTGAAAGAAAATTATAGTGCTGTTAAACAACACGAATCTGAGAAAGGGGGCAAAGGTCGCCCTGCAGACAGGAAGGCGGGAGCGACCGGTAGTATGATGGAAAAACTTACAGGAAGTTTGCGAATCAAGATGACCGTCTTGTTCGGAGTGGTTGTGCTGATCGGGTGCCTGGTGCTGACGCTTGTAAGCATAAACCGCGCCGGGAATGCACTGGATGGCGAAGCTAAACAGGCCATGCTCAAGCTGATCAAGCAGGCCGCCGAGACCCAGGACAGCCGGGTCCAGGCGCGGTTTTGCCTGGTGGAAAGCATAGCCGGCCAGAACGTCATCCGCGGCAAGTCAGGTGACCGCGAAGCCACGCTGGAGGAAAAAATAGCGGCCCTCCGCAACGAGATGCAGACAGCGGAAAGCCTCGGCTTCAAACAGTTCGGCATAGCAGACAGGGAAGGAAACGCAGTCTTTTCCGACGGCCGCACGGCCAGCATCGCAGACCGGGATTACTTCAAGGCTGCCCTGGGGGGAAAGACCGCCGTCTCCAGCA
>CADDZD010000032.1 GCA_902812385.1 Clostridia bacterium
GCGCCAGCCCCAGCAGCTTCATGTGATCCGTGTTGACGCCAAGGGCCCTGATCATCTGCTCGTTGTCCCCCGTGGCCTGGAGGGCCAGGCCGATTTCGGTCTTGAGGAACAGGTAAAGAGCCACACCCGTCAGCACCACAACAATTAAGCCAAGCACAACCGTCCCGTAAGCCGGATCCAGGTGGAGGGCGGAAGTAAACCGGGTGATTACCGTGTCTGCACGCAGCAGCGATATGTTGGCGCGGCCCATGACACGCAGGTTGATGGAGTAGAGACCGGTCATTGTAAGAATTCCGGACAGGAGGGGCGTGATCTTGAATGTGGTGTTGAGAATGCCGGTGACGGCTCCGGCCAGGAGACCGCCGCACAGGGCCACAACAGTTGCCATCCAGGGATTCCCCCCTGCGAAGATGATGCTTGCGGCAATCGCTCCCCCGAGGGTGAAACTCCCGTCAACGGTAAGATCCGCAAAGTCCAGAATCCGGAAAGTAAGATAGACGCCTAAAACCATTAAGGCGAATAAGAGCCCCTGCTCCAGTGTTCCAGTTAATGCATCAAGCAATGCTTCCACCCCGATCTGCGGCTCGTATCATGTTTATATTTTTTCTAAAGGCCCAAGAGATCCATCAACATCCCGGCGTAAAGGATCAAACTTAAAGAGCGAAGCGACCTAGCTCAGGTCGTTACTTGCTCTCAAAGAATGAGCCCGGCACTTAATGTCAATCCTGACCGGTTTAAAGTCATAAACCACAGAACGTAAGTTATGAACATCTAACAATATATGATTCCGTTAAGTGCCGGGCGACAGGTCCTAGAGCGAGTTCAGCCGGGCTCGGGGACGAGCCTTAACTTTGACTCAAACTATTTCCCGGCCTGTTTCAACAGGTCCTCCGGGATGGCGACCTTCATCCTGGCGGCGGCATCCTTGTTGATGAAGAGCTTGTATTCCTTCTGGCTCTCGATGGGCATGTTCTCAGGCTTTTCACCCTTCAGGACCCTGATGGCCATTTCCGCGGTCTGCTGGCCGAGCTTGTAATAATCGATACCGATGGTGGCCAGGGCACCGTTGTCTACCATCCCTTTTTCCCCGGCGATTACCGGAAGCGCATTCTTTTCCGCCACCTTGACCACCGACTGGACCGACGATGCCACCACGTTGTCGGTGGGAAGGTAAATGGCCTGCACCCTTCCGACCAGAGACTGGGCCGCCTGCATCACTTCACTGCTGTTGGATACCGTGGCCTCTACCACGCTGAGCCCGTTCTTCCCGGCGACCTCTTTGACCTTATTCACCTGCACCTGGGAGTTTACCTCGCCGGCATTGTAAATTACTCCTATTTTGGTGGCCTTGGGAACAAGCTTTTTCACCAGTTCGATCTGTTCCTTTACCGGGTTCATGTCGGTGGTGCCGGTGACGTTGGTCCCCGGTTTCTCGTTGGACTTGACAAGCTTTGCCGCCACCGGGTCGGTCACGGCGGTGATGAGAATTGGAATAGTGGTAGTCTCCGCCGCCACCGCCTGGGCGGAGGGTGTGGCGATCGCCAGGATCAGGTCCGGCTTGTTGGAGACCAGCTTCCTGGCGATGGTCTGCAGCATTGTCTGGTCCCCCTGGGCATTCTCGTAGTCAACTTCCAGGTTCTTGCCTTCCTCGTAACCTTTTGCCTTGAGGGTATCAAGAAAACCCTTTCGCGCGGCGTCAAGGGCCGGGTGCTCCACTATCTGGGCAATACCGATTCGGACCTTCTTCTCCGAAGCCTTTGAGGTCAACGACTGCTGTTTGGTTCCACTGCTGCAGCCTGACAGCAGCGCCGCAAAAAAGACCAGCACAACTCCACATGTTACAAGTTTCCTCCGCAAATCCCTCTCCTCCTCAGAATAGTGTTAATAGGGATGGCGCCGTACTCGAACGGTGAGGAGCAGAGCGATCAGTGCAAAATAAAAACACCCCTGGCCGGAGTGTTGTTGGCGTGTAAAACTTACCTCCTCCTGCCGTCCGACCATCCTACCTTTGGTAAACAGGCCTTCCATCCTACTTTTTATTTCAAAATAATTTTACCCTCGCGCCCGGAAACCTGTCAACGAAAAAATCTCTCAACCTTTCAGCACAAACACACCCGCGGCCAGCAGTGCAAATCCCGCCAAGGCCCTTGCCACCGGGACCCTGTCCCCGACGATGACAATTGAGCAGAGCAGAAGGAACAGGTAGTAAGCAAAGGACTGAGCAGCGGCAAGCAGGGGCAGGTTCTTTAAAACCTGGTGCGCCCTGACAAAGCCCAGGCCAAGAAAGGCGTTTGCAGCAAAGAGTAAGGGAAGGGCCTTCAGGTAGTACCAGAGCACAGGACCTGCTGCCGGCGGTACGTGTTTGATCTGCCAGGCAACCACGAAGGACAGGATCGCCGAACCGAGCGCCACCAGCACAGCCACTATGGCCATTGAATCACCTCGTTTCACGGAAATCTTCTCCGCACGGTGCAACGGGGCTCTCTTCACCCTTCAAGCCGCAGGCGCTCGAAGGCCAGCCTGACATACTCCGGCTCCGTCTCGTATCCCACAAAGCGGCGGCCGCTCTTCCTGGCGGCGACCGCCGTGGTCCCGGATCCCAGGAAGGGATCCAGCACCAGATCCCCGGGAAAGGTATAAAGCCTGATCAGGCGAAGGGGAAGTTCGACCGGAAAAGGAGCTGGATGCCCCACGCTTTTTGCCTGCTCCGGGGGGAATCTCCAGATGCTCTGGGTATAGGTGAGGAATTCGTCCCTGCCAAGGGTTTGCCTTTCGGCAGGAGGATCCAAACGGGAGAAGGAACCCTTGGAAAAAACCAGGATGTACTCGTGGACGTCCCGCAGAACCGGGTTCACCGGAGACCGCCAGGATCCCCAGGCGCAGGAACCCGCCATCGTCCCCTTGTCCCAGATGATTTCCCCCCGCATCTGAAAGCCGATCATCCCGCAGATCAGGGCAAGGTGGGCGTGCAGCGGGATATAGGGCTTGCGGCCGAGGTTGGCGATATTGATGGCGGCCCTGCCGCCCGGTTTGAGTACCCGGTAGACCTCCCGGAAAACCCGCTCCAGCAGGCCGAGGTATTCCTCCAAAGTGACATCCTGGTCGTAATCCTTGCCGCTGCAGTAAGGAGGCGAGGTCACCATCAGGTCGACGCAGTTATCCGGGATTTCCGTCATCTGCTCGGAGGTGTGGCAGTAGATCTCGTCGAGGATATCTTCCGGGGGATTAACCGGCTCTCCCGCAGGTTTGTCCACCTCCAGGCCCCGGTAGAGGGCGCGCTGGTAAAACGGGCTGGAATCATGTCCCTCTCGCCTCGGAACTCCGAACGAACTGGTCCTGCTCTTTTTCATAGCTATACCTCCAAAAGCCGTCGTAACAAAATGATACCACAAGAAGACATCCAGCCTTAAGCTAAATCTGCCGGTGCTCCTTTTTCCAGTAACTCGAGGAACTTTGCCACGATCTGGGGGTCAAACTGGGTACCGGCGCACCTTCCGAGTTCCGCCACCGCCTCCTGGTGGGTCATCGCCTTCCGGTAAGGGCGATCGCTGATCATGGATTCATAGGCGTCGCAAATGGACAGGATGCGGCATTCGATGGGGATCTCCTCCCCCTTAAGGCCAAGGGGATACCCCTCACCGTTCCACCACTCATGGTGTTTGAGGATCCAGTCGGCGATGTGCGCCAGTTCATTAGACGCCTGAGCGATGCGGTAGCCGATCTCGCAGTGTCTGCGCATTTCCGCGGCTTCCTGGGAAGTGAGGGGGCCGGGCTTGAAGAGGATGCGGTCTGGCACCCCCACCTTGCCGATGTCGTGGAACTGGGCCAGCAGGCGCAGGTCATTCTCCCTGGTCAGAGGGATGCCGAGCGCCCGGGCCAGGGCGACCACCATTCCCTGGAGGCGCTCGGAATGGGACTCGGTCACCAGATCCCGGGCCTCCAGGGCTTTCATCAGGGTCTGGACGATGGAACTGCGTTTGCTCTGCCTGCGGTACAGCTTTTCCTTGTACATGTTGTTGTCCGCTTCCCTGTAAAGTTCATTCATGTCTGTTACAGGTCCGCTGCTGACACTGCACCCCACGGACATGCTCAAAGGGATTTTTGGGTTCACAGCGTTGTACCCGGCGATTGCGTTCCGCAACCGCTGAGCGGCAGCCTCCACCACATCCCGGTCGCTGTTGGGAAGCAGCACCGCAAACTCATCCCCTCCCACCCGCGCCACCACATCCTCCTTGCGGAAGGAGTCTTTGAGCACTTCCGCCGCAGCCAGCAGAAGTGCGTCACCGGTATCGTGACCGAGGGTATCGTTGATGAATTTGAGTCCGTCCACATCGCACATGATCATTCCTATAGGATGGCAGCGCCCTTCCCCCAGGCGCCGCATCTCCTGCTCGAAATAGGCGCGGTTGTAGAGACCTGTCAAAGGATCGTGCAGGCTGAGGTATCGCAACCGTTCCTCGGTCGTCTTGCGCTCAGTGATATTGCGGATCACTGCTACAATCTGATCCTCCAGTAAAGGCAAGAAACGCGCTTCGAAAAACTGTTTCTCATCTTTGAATGTCATAAAATACTCTATTAAAACGAGTGACTTTGTCTGGCGTACCTGTTCTATTGCCTGCAAAAACTGGTACCTTATGGAAGGAGACAGAGAAACATCTTGTATCTTTCTCCCAACCAGATTACCCGGCGGCAGATAGAGATCGGCGGTCCGCCCTGCCTTTACATCGAGAATGGTTCCTTCGTAATCGATCCTGAAATAAAGATCGGGCAGGGCCTGAAAAATTGCCTGAAGCTCGGAAGCGGTTTGGCGCAGTTTTTCTTCTGCTCGCTTGCGTTCGGTGATGTCAATAAAGCTTTCGAGCAGATACCGTCTCCCCTTCAGTTTCAAAGGCACAACACTCTTGATCACCGGCACCTGTCCCCCCTGGGCGGTGAGCAGGACCTGCTCACAGCGGTTCACCTCCTGGCCGAGATCAAGGATGGGGCACTGCCCCTCTTCTATCGGACAGATAAACCGGTGACAGACGGAATCGATCACATCCCCTCCGAACAGTTCAAGCACAACGTTATTTACGTAAGTAATGCGCCTTGTAGCAGCATCGATGAGCAGGATACCGCTCTGGATGGAATCCAGGATCGCCCTCAGACGCCTCTCGCTCTCCCGTAGAGCCTTCTCCGCCTGTTTGAGTTCTGTAATGTTGCGGATGATCACAAAGATCCGGTCTTCAAACAAAGGCAGCAGCCGCGCCTCGTAGTAGAGTTCCCTCCCCCTGATCAGGAGGGAGTACTCGATGCTGCCGATTCCACCCGTTTCCCGCACCTGGCGAATTGCTTTGTTGAACTTTTCCTTGACGTTCTTCATGGGAACGTCCTGGATGCGCTTCCCGATAAAGTTTTCTGTGGCAAGGTACAGGTCGGTGGTGCTGCCCGCTTTGTAATCAAGGATTGTGCCCTCTTGATCCACCAGGAAGAAGACGTCGGGAAATGCCTGGAGTAAGGCCAGCATTTCGGCATTCGCCTGGAGCAGTTCCCCTGGACTAAGCCGGAAAGCGCTCTCCGTTCCCATTCGCTTGCGGTCAAATTCGAAATAGGTGCTGTTGACCATATCGATAAATTTTTGCCATTTTTTCGGGCAAGTAAAAGCATCCCCAAAACAGTGTTTAAGCTGCCGTTTGAGCAGGCTGTGCATTTGTTCCACAATTTAGCCCCCCCCAGTAAAATGTGGATCCCTGCAGGCTTTCCAGCAAGTTCACTATTAACTTTGTTAACGGGTATCCGGCGTCTGAAGCATCCTCCCGGCCTACAAAAAATAAGAACGCTGTATTACTAATACTGCCTGGAAACGACATATCCTGCGAACTTTCCCCAATTATTGGCCCTTGAGCTATAATTTCTTAGTTTCGATCAGCCTGAAGAATTTTCATAATAATCGAGTGCAAAATAAAATCAGAAGGTAGCATGAAGGATAGTAGCAAAACGTGGTAAAATAATGAAAAGGAGTTGATGAAATAAATGAAAGTCCTGCTGGTTTACCCGAAGTACCCGGACAGCTTCTGGAGCTTCAAGCACGCATTGAAGTTCATCGGCGTCAAAGCCGCCTACCCGCCCCTGGGGCTGCTGACCGTGGCAGCCATGCTCCCCCGGGAATGGGAAAAAAGGCTGATCGACCTCAACGTCAGAAAATTAAGAGACGAGGACATCAGGTGGGCCGACCTTGTGATGATCAGCGCCATGGCCATTCAAAAGCAGTCCGTAAAAGAAATCCTTGCCAGGTGCAGGAATCTCGGCGTCAAAACCGTGGCCGGCGGCCCCCTGTTTACGATGGAGCCGGAAGAGTTCCCGGAGATGGACCACCTGGTTCTCAACGAGGGAGAGGTGACACTCCCCTCCTTCCTGGAGGACCTGGCAAGGGGCACCCTCAAACGGGTTTATACATCAAGAGAACTGCCGCCGCTGGAGAGCACTCCCGTTCCCATGTGGGATCTGATCAGCTTCAAGGATTACGCCACGATGAGCATCCAGTTTTCCAGGGGGTGCCCTTATGATTGCGAATTCTGCGACATCACCACCCTGTTCGGCCACAGGCCGCGCTTGAAAAGTGTAGACCAGATGCTGCAGGAGCTCGACGCCCTCTATCACCGGGGATGGCGCGGCACCGTGTTCATCGTCGACGACAACTTCATCGGAAATAAGGCCAGGCTTAAAAAGAGCGTGCTTCCCGCCATGATCGACTGGATGGAGAAGCGGCGGTACCCGTTCTGGTTTATTACCGAAGCATCCATCAACCTGGCGGACGACGAGGAATTGATGAGATTGATGCAAAAGGCGGGATTCAGTTCGGTTTTCATCGGGATCGAGACCCCCAGCGAAGAAAGCCTGAGGGAGTGCAACAAGTTCAACAATGTGAAGCGCGACCTGATCGCCTCCGTGAAAAAAATCCAGAATTTCGGGCTCCAGGTCAGCGGCGGTTTCATCGTGGGCTTTGACAGCGACACACCCTCCATTTTTGAAAGGCAGATCGCCTTTATTCAGCAAAGCGGCATTGTTACGGCCATGGTCGGCCTGCTTCACGCTCCCGTTGGGACCAGGCTTTTCGAGCGGCTGAAAAAAGAGAAGCGCCTCCTGCCGGGGGTGAGTTTCTCGGGAAACAACACGGATCTTACGATAAACTTCATCCCGAAAATGAACCTGCAGAGCCTCCTGGACGGTTACAGAAGAATCGTTACAACAATTTACGAGCCGGCACGTTATTACGAGCGGGTGCTGGAGTTCTTCAAAGAATTCAAGCCGGCCAGAAAGAAAAGCATCAGAATGCTCCGGTTCTGCTACGTCAAGGCCCTCATCAAGGCGATGTTCTACCTGGGAGTGCTCGAAAAGGGGAGGAGGCACTACTGGAGGCTTCTGCTGCAGACGCTGGTGCGCTACCCGCGCTTTTTCCCGGAGGCCGTCACCTTTGCCATCTACGGCCTGCACTTCAGGAAGATTTTCAGCAACCTCCGCCCCCAGCTAGAGGGTGGAAAATAGGGATATAAACCTTTCTACCAGCACCGGATCAAACTGGGTTCCGGCACACCTTTTGAGTTCTGCCACAGCCTCTTCATGGGACACCCTTTCCCGGTAAGGGCGGTCGCCGGTCATCGCCAGGTAGGCTTCGGCAATGGCCAGCAGGCGGCATTCGAGGGGGATTTCCTCCCCCGCAATCCCCAACGGGTAGCCCTGGCCGTTCCACCATTCGTGGTGCTTGAGGATCCAGTCGGCGATGGGAAAGAGAACGGGCACGGACTGGGCAATCCGGTATCCCATTTCGCAGTGCAGCCGCATCTCCGCCTGCTCCTCCGGGGTAAGCCGGCCCCGCTTGAGCAGAATCCTCTCCGGCACGGCGATGTTGCCGATGTCATGGAACTGTGCCAGTAGACACAGTTCCATCCGGTGTTCGGAAAGGCCGGCGGCAGAAGCAAAATCCGCCAGCAGCTGCAACAGGCGTTCGGTTTGGTCGGGGGAAACGATCCCCCGTTCCTCAAGGATCTTTCTAAGGGTCTGGACGATAAGCGACCGGGCATGATCACTGTTCTGAAGCTTTTCCCGATACATATTGGTGTCCGCTTCTTTAAAGAGCTCCACCCCGGTCTTTGTCTTATCGGTACGCAACGCCCAGCCCACGGATATGCTCAGGGGGATTCTCGGGTTGCCTGCATTATACCTGGCAACCGCCTTCCGGATCCTGTTGCAGGCATTGTCCATGGAGTCTTCGCTCACATCGGTGAGAAGCACCGCAAACTCGTCCCCTCCGAGTTTCGCCACGATATCCCCCTGGCGAAAAGACTCCTTCAGCACACCCGCCGCAGCCACCAGCAGGGCGTCCCCCGCCTTGTGCCCCAGGGTATCGTTGACAAGCTTCAGGCCGTCCACGTCGCATAGAATCAGGCCCACGGAGAGGCGCCCCTCTTCCAGCCGCCGCAGTTCCTCGTCGAAGAAGGTGCGGTTGTACAGGCCGGTCAGCGGGTCGTGCAGGCTCAGGTACCTCAACTGCTCGTCCGCCCGCTTGCGTTCGGTGATGTTCCTCACCACTGCTACGATCTGGTTTTGCATCAGGGGCAGGAAGCGCGCCTCGAAAAACTGCTCACCCCTCTTCAAGGGAATGCTGTACTCGATGACCACCAGGGAACGGGTATCCTGCACCATCTCAATCGCCTGCAGGAACTGCTTTCCGATGGACGGAAGAGAAATATCCTGCATTTTTCTGCCGATCAGTTTTTCCGGCGGCAGGTAGAGATCGGCAACCCGCCCGGCTTTTACATCGAGGATGGTGCCGTCCGAATCGAACCGGAAATAGAGATCGGGCAAGGCCTGAAAAATTGCCTGAAGCTCCGTTGCAGTCTGCCGGTACTGCTCCTCACTCTTCAAAAGCCTCCTGTGGTACTGGCCAAGCCTTTCCAGCATCCGGTTAATCTCCCGGGCGAGGCTTCCCAGTTCGTCATTTCCGGATACGGTTACCCGATCAAAAAGGTCACCGGCGGTCCCGATCATGCTGACACCGGCACTGAGCGCGGTTATTCGGGAGAAGACCGCCTTTTCAAGATAGAGCAGGAGAACGAAGCTGAACAACAGGAATGCGGCGAGCAAATAAAAGAAACCGGCCCGGGCCTCCCGGTAGATTACCCGCGGAGTAGATACCTGCAGGGCGAGAGCAGGCTTGCCGTAGATGTCTTTGAGCAGGGCGTATCCTGCAATCGTGCCGGCGTCCAAAGTGCGGACGAGGATCCGGCTGCCTCCGGGAGAGTCCGGAAGGCTCTGCAGGGCGGAGGGGATGCTGCTATCTCCGATCCGCTTGAGGGCAAGGGGTAGCCGGGTGGTCCCGGCCAATCGATCAATAACGTGGGAGTCAAGAAAGCGCCCCACAATCAGGGAGCCGCGCACAGGCCCTTGGGAAGAACTGGTGAGAACGGGGTGCGACACCACGAGCAGCGGACCCTGGGGAAGAACGAGAATCCCCTTAACAACGCTGGAAGGGGTCGGATGGCGGAGGAGAAGGCTGCCGGGGACGAGCTGTTTCAAAAGGCTCTCTGGAATGGGCACTTCGCGGTTTTCGTTCAAGTCGTAGCACTTCCCGTAAACGAGATGTCCGGAGTTATTAAGAAACAGCATCAGGCTGACGTGGTTGCCGGTAAAGGTGGAGTCGACGAGATTGGCGCGGATGTAGTCGTCATCAGGCGTTTCAATAAAGGAACACGTATCGTCCCAGGCGGCCCAGTCCCAGGCAAACCTGCTCAAATCGGAAAGTTCGTCGTTCAAGGCGCTTAAGGCGCGCTGAACGTCCCGGCGAGTATAATCCTCCTCTAGCTTCTCCAGGTTCCCGAGCAAAACAATTTTCGCAAAAAAATACAGTATTGCTATTATGCAGGCAAGGGTAAGGGCAACGATGAACAGAATCCTATTGCGCAGCTTCACGGCGAGGCCTCCAGATCGGCTTTATATATCAAGCCCCCATAACTAATTTCTACCTGATAAGGTCAAGTCCTGCCAGATTTAAAAAAATAATATCAATACAATATTACTACAATCCTATATAACCGGAGGGGGTTCTATCCGAAGGCGATTTTTCTCTACAAGGGTCGGCGGCAGCCGGCAAAACCCGGGGAAAACTGGGCTAGCAAAACAGTCAAAAATGGTGGTAAGATCACTAAAAAGATCACAAGAAAGGATCGCGAAATGGCTGGAATTAACAATGTCACTGAGCTTCCACACATTGCGAGCCCCAACATAGATGAAGTCTTACAGGAATTTTTACGAGACCAGGAGGTGCGGCTAAGCCCCTCCACCCTAAAAAGATACAAGAGGATCATCGATTATTTTACCGACTGTATGAATGAGTACGGCCATCTCTACCTGAGCAGGGCGGAGTTTTGCCTGTTTGAGAGGCTCAACCAGGTCCAAAATGTACCGGCGATGGAATACTGCCAGATCTTCGGCCCTGAGAAGATACCCGACAACGTGCCGGAATTTCTAGGCTATTACCTGATTCGCAAAATACGGTGCGGGAAACACAACTCAAGGCTGGCCGGGATCGTTGTCAAAAAACTGGGGGGTTGGCTCACTGGCAAGGGCTACATCCAAGCGGAAGACGGGGAGGAAATGGCCAGGATCGGCACCGAGGCCGCACGACTTCTGCCCGAGGCCCAAGAACTGACGGAAAGGCTTTACATTTACGCCAGCACCCATGCCCCGCATAACTGGATTAATGAAATTGAGGACCTTTTTGTGATCAACCAGATTGAAAACGGAAAGCTGTTTTTATCCAGCATCACCACCGGAGGAGAGACGATCTGCGTTCCGGTCCCCCAGGAAATCAGCATGAAACTGAAAAAGGGATGGCAGGTAAGCCTCCTGCTCGGCCAGACCACGAGGGGGTGGCACATCATCGAGGTGGGAGATGTGTATCCTCTATAATCGTATCTTCTGCCAGCGCCCCCGCTGGAATTGAACTGTGACCAGCAGGGAACGCACCAGCCAGTCGAACACGGTGATCACCCAGATCGCCGGAAGCCCGTAGGAAAAAACATAAATGGAAAGATAGAACAGGGGTATGCGCAGCGCCCAGGTGCTAAGGGTTGTTATCAGCATGGGCGTGCGGGTGTCCCCCGCCCCGCGCAGGGCCCCCGCCAGGACCATCTCCAGGGCAATGGTCGGCTGTTCAAAGGCAGCGATGCGCAGGCATAGGGAACCCAGCTCCAACACCCTCCGGTCTTGAGTGAAGAGGCTGACAACCCCGGCAGGCAGCAGGAGGAAGACAAGAGCGATCCCGCACATGATGAGAACGGCCAGCTTGGCCGACTCCCAGCCGTTCTGGCGCGCCTGCCCGGGATTCCTGGCACCCAGGCTCTGCCCCACCAGGGTCGTGGCGGCAACCGCAAAACCATAGCCGGGCATAAACGATAGGGACTCCGCGGTGCTCGCCACCTGGTGTGCCGCAAAGGGGACCGTGCCTAAACCGGCCAGCATGAAGCTGCCGATGATCCTCCCGATATCCATCAGCCCCTCTTCAATTCCCGCCGGAACGCTCAAAGAAACCAGTTTTGCGGTGAGGGGCCATCCCTCCCTGGCGTGCAGCACATCGGCCAGGCGAACCCTCAACGGAGTGGCGCCTGAAGCCAAAAGGGCCAGCACCACCAGGCAGCCAAACACCTGGGCAAGGGATGTGGCCACCGCGGCACCCTGCACTCCGAGTGCGGGCAGGCCGAGCTTGCCGAAAATCAGAACGTAATCCGCCCCGATGTGAACGACGTTGGTCAGGGCAGCCACCAGCATGGGCACCTTGGTCATCCCCGCTCCCCGGAAGATCCCGTTGCTTACGAAAAGCACTAGGGAGAAAGCAGCAGACATACCTGCCGTTTGCACATAGGTTGCCGCCAGGCTGCGTACGGCCTGTTCAAAGCGAAACAAAGACATAATGTCACCGGCAAAGAAGTAAGCAAGCACGCTGACCCCGATACCAACCGAAAAGGCAAGCAGCAGCGCCCGCCCGGCTACCTCGGCGGCACGTTTGGCATCCCCCGCCCCGATAGCCCTGGCTACCAGGGCCGTGGCACCGGCAGACAGGGCGGAAAAAATAAACAGGGCCGAGAAATAGATCTGCGCCCCCAGGCCAACGGCGGCCAGGGCCTGGGCCCCCAGGCGGCCGACAAAGGCGACGTCGACGAAATCGAGCAGCATATAGAGCATCATTTCACAGACAGCCGGCCAGGCCAGGGCGAAAATTCTACGTCTCATGCAGCACATCACCTGCATATTTATTTCTTGTACCGCTTCCGTCTCTCCTCTGCCCGCCGCTTGCATGCCAACCAGATTATATATAAAATACCGGTAAAAGGCAGACGAGTAAACCTCGGTTTCAAGTTCCACAAACTTAATTTTAACAAATATCAGATCGAGGAGTGAAGGAGATGCATTGGGAAAGAAAGGGAGAAGTGAACACGAAGGCAACCGCGGAGCTGGCGATCAAGCGGGCGCGGGAACTGAACATCCGCCACATCGTGGTGGCATCCAACAGCGGCTCTACTGTGGAGCACTTCCTGGACAAGGGGCTGGAAGTGGTGTGTGTCACCCATCATGTGGGTTTCATGGCCCCCGGGGAGGATGAAATGCCCCCGCAGGTGAGGCAGAGGCTTCTGGACAAAGGGGTCAAGGTATTGACCACCACCCATCTCCTGGCCGGGGTGGACAGAGCCCTGCGCAACAAGTTCGGGGGTGTTTACCCGGCCGAGATCATCGCCAGCGCCCTCCGCATGCTGGGACAGGGCGTCAAGGTCTGCGCCGAAATTGCCGGTATGGCCCTGGACGCCGGGCTTATACCCTACGGGGAGGAAATAATTGCGGTAGCGGGCACCGGCACCGGAGCCGACACCGCGGTGGTCATCGTTCCCGAGCACTCCAACAACTTCCTGGGAACGAAGATCAAAGAGATTATCTGCAAACCACGGGAGATCTGATTCAGTTGCGGCCGGTCTTTTTCTTCTGGATCCCGGTGTGCTTCTCGATGTAGTAATCCTTCTTGATGAGCAGCTCGGAAATGGGAACGATCTTGTATCCCTGTTCCCCGAGGTTTTTCAAAATGATCGGGAGGGCTTGAGGGGTGTACTTGGCATTGTTGTGGAAGAGCACAATGGCTCCGGGATGAACGTTCTTTAAGACCCTGTCCACGACAGACTCCACACCCACCTCCTGCCAGTCCAGGGAGTCAACGCTCCACTGGATCACCTCGTAGCCCAGGGCGCGGGAGGTGAGGATGACCTGGTTGTTGTACTCTCCGAAGGGAGGGCGGAACAGCCGCGTGCGCTTGCCTGTCAGCTTATAGATCATCTCCTCGTTCTCCAGGAGTTCCTTCTTCAGTTCCTCCTGGGAAAGAGCCGCGCAGTGCGGATGGGTGGTGCTGTGGTTGCCGATCTCATGACCGGCGGCGGCGATCTCCTTGACCTTTTCCGGGTACTTTTTCACCCAGATGCCGGTGAGAAAAAAGGTGGTCTTGATGTTGTTTTCCTTTAAGATGTCCAGCAGCCGCGCAGTGTAATCGGCCCCCCAGGCCGCATCAAAGGATATGGCGATCTTCTTTTCCCCGGTGTCGACGGAGTAAATGGGAACCTCCCGGTCAAGCTGGCCGAAAACCTCGACGATATTGGCCGGCAAGCCCGAAACCAGCAGGACGCCCAGTGCCAGGAGCAAACCCGTTATCACCGCCCACCGGTACAGAGCGTACCTCCTGAAAAGAATCAGCCGCACGTGTTCCACCCCCCACATCTTTCTAAAACTATTTTATGGTGGGAAATGAGACTTCATACCCCGGGTTTCTCTTCGGGACGGGTATAATATAATCTAAGTAAGTCCAAAGAAAAGACAAGGGGACAAAGACAAGGGGACGGTTCTTCTGTCTAATTCCCCAAACGCATAAGACAACAAAACCGTCCCCGCGTGTCTGTAAGACAACAGAACCGTCCCCGTGTCTGGGGAGGTAACAGAGTGATGGGACAGTGTTACTGCCAGCAGATTGACCCCGCCGAGTGGCACGAAAAGGAACAGACCTGGGAAGAGCCCCGTTTCTTTTACAGGGTTCCCACCAGGCTGGCCCTGCACAACCCCCTTACATATAATGAAGACATCTCCCTTGCCATGATGGAGGCCAAAAGCAAGGGATATTTCGTCAAGCCCGACGCCATAATTCTATTGAAAAGCGGCCTCTTCCGGGGAGAGATTCTGATCGAGACAAAGCAGCCGGAGGGTGAAAAGGGCCAGGGGTGCCTGCGCCTCCAGGGCAGTTTCTACACCTTCGTCTCCGGCGCCCCCTTCACCCGGATGGGGGAGGTCATGGACGGGATCCTGCGCCACCTGAAGAAGAAGGGCAGGACCGTGCGGGATGTCTACCTCCGCCTCATCACCTGCCCTCTCTGCACCGGTTACAAAGGATACAACACCGTCATCATGGCCCACCTCAAGTAACCCCTCCCCCCGAACCTGCGCCTCCCGACCCGCTGCCGATTACTGCCGCAGAAACGAAATACGTTTTTTTTGGCAAAAAAAATGGGTATACTTGTTTAAAAAAGTATTGACATCTTGCACCTCGATTTGTATTATTTATCATAGTTATTAGCACTCTACTTAGTTGAGTGCTAACAGAAGGCTAAATCCAAAAATAAAAAATAAATTGAGGAGGGTTGCTAATGCTAAGGCCAATCGGTGACAACGTACTCGTAAAACCAAGCTCTAAGGAGGAAAAAACCCAAGGAGGCATCATCCTCCCCGATACCGCCAAGGAAAAGCCCCAGGAAGGGGAAGTCATCGCCGTTGGGCCAGGTAGACTGCTCGAGAACGGAACCCGCGTCCAGCCCGAGGTCAAAGTTGGCGACAAGGTTATCTTCGCCAAGTACGGCGGAACGGAAGTCAAGGTGGATGATGTGGAGTACCTCATCCTCAAGGAAGAAAACATTCTCGCCGTTAGGGAATAACACCGAAGACAAGTTAAATCTCATATACGAGGAGGTTTAAGAACTGTGGCTGCCAAGCAAATCCTTTTTGACGTAGATGCTCGCAAGAAACTTGAAAAAGGCGTCAACATCGTGGCCGAGGCGGTGAAAACGACCCTCGGACCTAAGGGACGCAACGTCGTGCTTGAAAAGAAATTCGGCTCCCCGACCATTACCAAAGACGGTGTTACCGTCGCCAAGGAAATCGAACTTGAAGATCCCTACGAGAACATGGGAGCCCAGCTCTGCAAAGAGGTGGCATCCAAGACCAATGAAATCGCCGGCGACGGAACCACCACGGCGACCGTGCTGGCTCAGGCTATTGTGAACGAAGGTTTGAAGAACGTTACCGCAGGGGCCAACCCCATCTTTATCAAGCGGGGTATCGATAAGGCTGTCGAAAAGGCAGTAGAAGAACTCAAAAAGTTCAGCATCCCCGTGGAGACCAAGGAGTCAATCGCCCACGTCGCAGCCATCGCCGGCAACGACAAGGAAATCGGTGACCTGATCGCCGAAGCGATGGACAAGGTAGGCAAAGACGGTGTAATCACGGTGGAGGAATCCAAGGGCATCGAAACAACCGTCGATGTCGTGGAAGGGATGGAATTCGATCGCGGTTACATCTCTCCCTATTTCGTAAACAACACCGATGCCATGGAAGTCGACCTGGAAGAACCCTACATCCTGATCCACGAGAAGAAGATCTCCTCCGTCGCCGACTTCGTACCCCTGCTTGAGAAGGTTGTACGGACCGGCAAGCCGCTGCTCATCATCGCCGAGGACGTCGAGGGAGAGGCTCTGGCGACCCTGGTGGTCAACAAGCTGCGCGGCGTACTCCAGTGCGCTGCGGTGAAGGCCCCGGCATTCGGCGACCGGCGCAAGGCCATGCTCGAGGATATCGCCATTCTTACAGGAGGCACCTTCATCTCCGAGGACATGGGCTACAAGCTGGAGAACGTCGATATCACCATGCTCGGCCGTGCCAAGCGGGTGAAGATCGGCAAGGAAAAGACAACCATTATCGAGGGATACGGCAGTTCCGACAATGTCAAGGCAAGGGTAAACCAGATCAAGGTCCAGATCGAGGATACCACCTCCGACTACGACCGTGAGAAACTGCAGGAGCGCCTGGCCAAACTGTCCGGCGGCGTGGCAGTCATCAAGGTGGGTGCAGCAACCGAGACCGAACTTAAAGAGAAGAAGCATCGGATCGAGGATGCCCTCTCCGCCACCCGTGCAGCCGTTGAAGAGGGAATCATCCCGGGCGGCGGCACCAGCTTGGTGAATGTCATCCCGGCTCTGGATGAAATCAAGGCCGAAGGTGACGAGCTCGTCGGCGTGAAGATCGTGCGCCGGGCCCTCGAAGAGCCGCTCCGCCAGATCGCCGAGAACGCCGGTCTGGAAGGCTCGGTGGTGATCGAGAAGGTCAAGAACGAGAAACCGGGCATCGGCTTCGACGCCATGCATGAGCAGTACGTGGACATGGTCAAGGCGGGCATCGTCGACCCGCTCAAGGTGACCAGGAGCGCCCTCCAGAACGCGGCCAGCATCGCCTCCATGCTGCTGACCACGGAGGCTCTGGTGTCCGAGATCCCGCAGAAGGAAAAGAACCCACCGATGCCGCCGGGCGGCATGGGCATGGACTACTAAAAAGTGCGGTATTAATAGAAAGAGGACGGCTCCGGCAAGCGACCGGAACCGTCCTCTTAATTTTTACCGATATCCTATTTCAATTCGACTTCCAGTGGCCGTGCAGATTGCAGTAAGCCCGGGCGGTAACCCTGTCGGCACTGCACGTAAAAACCGCCTCCGTGGACATCCCGGGTTTCAGGTACCGGCGCAGGATCCGGTCATCCGCCTGGAGTTCGATCCACTCGATGTAATGCTTTTCCTCCATGGGATGGGGAACGCTTCCTACGGTCACCCTGAAACCGCCCTCCACCTTTTCGATCACCGGGACGTGCTTCTCCCGGCTGGCATCCACCGTATTCTCCGTCTGCAGATCCATGGGCTTGCCGCAGCACACCAAGGTTCCCTTCCCCGGATGGAGGAGCTCAACGATGTTGCCGCAGACGCCGCATCTGTAAACCTGCCCCACTTCCGTCATCTTTCTACCTCCCCGTATTTAATAGCCGTCATCCCGCCGCCCCGGGAAAGCCCCGGCCGCCGTTCTATCCGTCGGCGGCCAGCTTCTTCCCCTCTTCGTACGCCTCCTGCAGGGCGGCCGGATTGCCGTAGATCTCTCCCTCGGCATCGACACCGGGATAGCAGAGATAGGCCACCGGTTCGATCTCCAGGATCTTGAAAAAATAGCGCACCACCCGCACCGCTCCGTCGAAGACGTTCGGGAGCCGGGTGCCGGCACAGCCGATATAAATCCCCCGGCGTTCAGGGCGGTTCGCCCCTTCAAACAAACCCCTGCCCAACAGATACCTGTTCGCCCAAAACTGCTGGGACCTGTCGATGAAAGCCTTGGCCTGGGCGCAGATTCCCATGGAGAAGATGGGGGCGGCCAGGATGAACCGGTCGCAGGCCAGGATCCGGTCGAACAGCGGGCCGGCATCGTCCCGGAGGACGCACCTTCCGGTGGTGTTGCAGGCGCCGCAGGCCCGGCAGGGGGCATACTTATGGTCGGTGAGGTACAGGAGTTCGGCCCTCCCCCCGCCCGCCCGGAACCCCTCCACCGCCCGCCGGGCCAGGGCGGCGGTGTTCCCCTCTTTCCTGGGGCTGCAGGCCAAGGCCACACAACTTAACGACATACCCCTTTAATCCACCTTTTCGAACTCGTCCTTACCGGCGCCGCAGACGGGGCAGACCCAGTCCTCCGGCAGATCCTCGAAGGCCGTCCCCGGAACTACTCCGTTCTCGGGATCCCCCTCAGCGGGATCGTAAACGTAACCGCACACGGTGCATTCGTATTTAGCCATTTTCCCGGTCTCCTTTCTTTCTTGTTTATCGGTGGGAGCAGCCGGCGGAGCGCTCCCCCGCTTCATCTGATGATAATAGGCATAGGACATGGGAGTGCCTTCCCGCAGCACCTCCGCCTCCGTGAGCTCCCCGATGAAAATGGTATGGGTGCCAGCGTCCACCTCCTGGATCACCCTGGCCTCGATATAGGCCAGCACATGGTCGGTCAGGTAGGGAAGACCGTTCCCGGTCGTCCTGTAAGCGATCCCGACGAACTTGTCCACCTCCCGGCCGGACTTAAAGCCGAACTGGCCGATGAGGGAGAGAGGAGCATCCTGGGCCAGCACCGACACCGCAAAGAAGCCTCCCTCCCGGATAAACTCGTTAGTCAGGTTGTTTTTGTTGATGCTGACGGCTACAGTGGGAGGCTCGGAGGATATCTGAAAAACGGTGTTGGCGGTCTGCCCGTTGATCCGTTCCCCCTTCCGGGAGGTGACCACATAAAGACCGTAGCTGAAGGTAAAAAGGGCTGTCGGGTCCATTATTTCGCTCCTCTCACTGGAATTACAACGCTTCGGCCAGCCTGCCGGCGACGGCCTTGACCTGCGCCAGTTCCCCGGCATCGGGAACGTACCGGAGATTGATGGGTTCCTCCGGAATTTCCCATCCCATTTCTCCGATGGCCTCCGCCACCTGCCGGACCCCCTGTCCACCCCAGCCGTAGGAGCCGAAAGCGAACCCGATCCGGTTTTTCGGGCGCAGCCCCTTGACATAGGTAAGAAAGGCGCCCACCGTGGGGAGCATCCCGTTGTTCAGGGTCGGGGTGCCGATGAGAATCAGCTTCGATCTCAGGACATCGGGGACGATATCGGAGATATGGTTGGTCTGGAGAAAGCGCATGGTTACCGTTACCCCAGCCTCCTCCAGGCCGCTTCGCAGGACCTGAGCGATCTTTTCGGTGGAGCCCCACATGGTGTCGTAGACGATCAATGCCCGGCGTTCACTCTCATGGTTGGCCCATTGACGGTAGGACTCCCGGATTTCCTTCAGGTAAGTGCGCCAGATCACCCCGTGGCTGGGGGCGATCATCTCCAGGGGAAGCCGTTCCACCACGTCCAGGGCCTTATTCACCTGTTCCCCGTAAGGGAAAACGATATTGGCATAATACTTGGCCGCCTCCTCCCGGACGATGTTCCATCCCAGTTCGTCATCGAAACGCTCCACGCTGGCGATATGCTGGCCGAAAGCGTCGTTGGGCAACAGCAGTCGGTCTTCCGGGATATAGGTAACCATGGAATCCGGCCAGTGCACCATGGGGGTCTGGACGAATTTAAGGGTGCGGGCGCCGATCTTCAGTTCGTCTCCGGTATTGACTTCCAGGCAGTCCCAGCTCTTCCCGTAATGCCTCTCCAAGCCCTGTTTACCTTTCGGTGATGTGACGATCTTCGCCCCGGAGGCGAGTTCCATCACTGCGGGAATACTGCCCGAGTGATCCATCTCCACATGGTTGACCACCAGGTAGTCAATGCGCCTCGGGTCCACAATCTTTCCAATCCTCTCCAACATCTCGCCTGCCAGGTAGTGTTTGACCGTATCCACCAGGGTTATCTTCTCGTCCAGGATCAGGTAAGCGTTATAGGTGGAACCCCGCGGAGTCTGATATCCGTGAAAATAGCGGAGGTTCCAGTCGATACCGCCTACCCAATACACACCCGGTTTGATCTCCAGGGGCTGCATCAGGATCACCTCCCTTATTTTTAATAGTTCCGGGCCTCCAGTTCAAAGTACGCCCGGGGATGCGCACACGCCGGGCAAACCTCCGGGGCAGCGTTCCCCTCGTGGATATAGCCGCAGTTGCGGCAGCGCCATGTTACCTTTTGTTCCCGCTGAAAAACCCGGTTCTGCTCGATGTTGGCCAGCAGGGCGCGGTAGCGCTCCTCGTGGCCCCGCTCCGCCCTGGCGATGGCCCTGAGCACCGCTGCTATCTCCACGAACCCCTCTTCCTCCGCAACCCGGGCGAACTCCGGGTACATCTCGGTGTGTTCGTAATTTTCGCCGCTTGCAGCGGCCGCCAGGTTTTCGGCGGTGCTGCCGATGGTTCCGGCGGGAAAATCGGCCTCGATCTTGACCTGTCCACCTTCCAGGAACTTGAAAAACCGCTTGGCGTGCTCCTTTTCGTTTTCGGCGGTTTCCAGGAAGATGGCGGCAATCTGCTCGTACCCCTCTTTTCTCGCCTGGCTGGCGTAAAAGGTGTAACGGTTGCGCGCCTGAGACTCGCCGGCAAAGGCGGTCATCAGATTCTTTTCCGTTCTGGTACCTTTCAGACTCGGCACTCAATCCACTCCTTTCTTAGGTTTCTTATAGTATTCTACCATAAAAACCAAAACATCACTATTTGTTTGTATTACATATCGTTTTAAAAAGATTATAATTTTCTCGTAGCGCCTCTTTTCGCCCTCTATCTGAAGCAATTCTCCGCAATGCTACGAAAATCTGTAGAAAATAAGGACAGGGCGGTGTTGCTGCCGCCCTGCGCCCCATGGAGCTTATTATCCGAGAATCGCCTTGATGTCCTCCTCCGGCGTGGTGATCGGCCGAAGGTTGTAATCATCCTGGAGCACCTTCAGGACGTTCGGCGTGATGAATGCCGGCAGGCTCGGGCCGATCCGGATGTTCTTGATTCCCAGGTGGAGCAGGGTAAGCAGAATCGCCACCGCCTTCTGCTCGAACCAGGACAGAACCAGGCTGAGCGGCAGGTCGTTTACGCCGCAATTGAAGGCATTGGCCAGGGCTACCGCCACCTGGATGGCGGAGTAGGCGTTGTTGCACTGCCCCATGTCCAGGAGCCGCGGAATCCCGTCGATCTCGCCCAGGTCGAGGTAGTTGAAGCGGTACTTGCCGCAACCCAGGGTGAGGATAACACAGTCCTTGGGCACTTTCTGGACGAACTCTGCGTAATAGCTCCTGGCGCTCTTGAACCCGTCGCACCCTCCCACCAGGAAGAAGTGACGGATCTTTCCGGCCTTTACGGCGGCCACCACTTTGTCGGCGAGAGCCAGTACGGCCTGGTGATGGAAACCGGTCATGGTGGTGGCAACCTGGTTGTCCGGCAGCGGCGGCAGAGCCAGGGCCTTTTCAATCACCGGCGCAAAGTTGCGGTCCTTGATGTGGGTCACACCCGGAAGATCGGCAACCCCACAGGTGAACATGCGGTCCCTGTAGGTATCCTTCGGGATCAGGACGCAGTTGGTGGTGCCCAGGATTGCCCCGGAGAATTCCTCGAATTCCCTGCGCTGGTTCTGCCAGGCCGTCCCGTAGTTCCCCACCAGGTGCGGGAATTTCTTCAGCTCCGGATAGGCCAGGGCCGGCAGCATCTCCCCGTGGGTATAAACGTTGATCCCCTTCCCTTCGGTCTGCTTCAGGAGCTCGTAGAGGTCCAACAGGTCGTGCCCTGTGACCACGATTCCCGGACCCGCCTTGGTGCCAACCTGCACTTTCGTCGGTTCCGGAGCGCCGAAGCGATCTACATGGGCCTTATCCAGCAGTTCCATGACCCGGAGGTTCATTTCCCCCGCCTTGAGAAGAAGGCCCACCAGGCTTTCCAGGTTGAAGTTCACGTTGGTGAGGGTAGAAAACAGCCCCTCGGCGAAGAAGGCGTCGACCTGTTCGTCCACCGCCCCCAGTTCCCTGGCGTGATAGGCATAGGCAGCGATCCCCTTGAGGGCGATCAGCAGGGTGTCCTGGAGGCCGGCGACATCCTCGTTCTTACCGCAGACCCCCGTCCTGGTGCACCCGGTTCCCCCTGCGGTCTGTTCACACTGGTAACAAAACATCATTCTCCCCTCCTGAATTGTTTTTATTTTATTTAATATGGACTTATTTTGTCCATTTTGCCGGCTAAAAAAATTCTGCCCCTTCGAGACCAGAACCGGTAATCTCGTCTAAGGATTTCCATGGGAGTATCTCCCTCTTTGTGAACTATTATAGTCCATTTATCTCTACACTGTCAACCCTCTTTTTAGCTTTTTTCATTCGGTAATGCTTCGCAATAGAGGGGATACCACCAGGTTAAATGGGTTCGCACACACTATATCGCCGGGGCCCGCTCTCAGCCCGATGATGTTGCACTGGTAGGTCTTCCCTCCCCGCAAACGGCACAAGTTCGCGGCAGTGGCATCCAGTCATAACGATATCTTCAAAGGCTTACCTGCCATGGTGTATTCATTACACATGTCAGGGTAAAAAATTCACTTTTGCCTGGCAGTCCGGCAGTTACCGGGGTGGAAACCTGGCACTAATACAAGCCATCCTTTGACTTATCCCGGGCAGTCTCTTTTATATCTCATGGTATGACACGGCCCGGATCAGTGCCGCCGCCTCGGTAAAAAAAGTACTTCGCCAAGCAAAGTTATCAGGGTACCACCCCCC
>CADDZD010000033.1 GCA_902812385.1 Clostridia bacterium
TCTTCCCGCTACACCGAATTTATCTGTTTGGCTCCCTGACCAATGGGCACTTTTCCACCTTCTCGGATATAGACATTGCCCTGGAAGGCCTGGATGAGAAAGACCACTTAAGAGCGCTAACGGCTGCCGAAAATATCGCCCGTCCCTTCCGGGTAGATGTAATCCTGCTGGAAGAAGCCCCGTTATCCTTGAAGAGAAAAATATACAGCCAGGGTGTGATCATTTATGAGCAAGGAAAAGATTAGTGCTTACCTGAGTTTAATAGGTGACCTGGAAGATAAAATGCCCTCCATAGAGAACATCGCCCGCAAAATTAATTCCCTGGGCTTTTAAGAAAAGTATCGGGGCAATTATTCAATTCTTGCAAAAAATAATTAACGAGCTAGAGAAAAATGAATCGATAAATGGGATCTAATTTTTTTACAGGCGTATGGTATACTTTTACTGAGAGTAGTGATGCGCTGCCGTTCCTCACTTTTTAAATTAGTCGCCCCGGAGGTGATTTCATGTCTTCCATCCCCGAGCACCTCAAGTTTACCTACGAAGATTATCTGCTTTTGCCTGAAGACAGGCGGTATGAAATTATCGGAGGCGATCTTTTCATGACTCCTTCCCCCAAGCGGGTGCATCAGAAAATAAGTTTAAATCTGGCTACCATTTTATGGTCATTCGCCAAAGCCCACGGCCTGGGAGAGGTCTACGAAGCGCCGTTCGATGTGCTTTTCAGCCGCCACGATGTGGTGCAGCCGGATGTACTCTTCGTGAGCCGCGAGAACCTCTCGATTGTAGGGGAAAATAACATTCAGGGAGCACCCGACCTGATCATTGAGATTTTATCGCCTGCTACCGCCGAAAGAGACCTTGACCTGAAAAAAAAGTTGTACGCCCGCCATGCCGTCAAAGAATATTGGATTGTGGACCCCGACGCCCGAAAAGTGACGGTATACCTCTGGAAGGATACTGATTACGTAAAAACCGGAGTTTACGGCGAAGAAGACAGCTGGCAACCTCACCTTTTGCCCGGCCTTACCATTAAGGGGAAGGAGATATTTGCCTTTTGATTTCTTTATAAGCCCGGAACGCTGTTGTTTGATCAAGGAGAATTTCCGTTTCCTCAAAGGAACGGCTTCTGACGCCTCTTTTTGCTGAGTTTACTTCGACACAAAACAGAAAATTCCTGCACAGGATGCCGTTAAAAAATTACTTCTGCCCCAAGTATTTTTTCGTCGGTGCCAGAGCGCACCTCCTCATCTGCTCAAAGGCCGGGCCGTTTTCCGGGGCAACCTGCCTGGAGAGGTGGGGGCATCAAACCGGTAGTCGGACAGCTCCACCAGCCCCCAGTCCTGCAGCAGGTGCAAAGTGGCCTCCAGAGCAGCCTCCCTCCCCAGCATCTGCCCGATGAATTTGATATACTCCTGGTTGTGGCAGGAAAACAGCGTTTCCGGAACGGTTGGGAACGGACTCGATATCAAATGATCCTTACCTACCCCTTTTTGGTTGTAGATGAAGGGGGCATAGATTTAAAAGCGGAGCCAGAAGTTAGCGGCAGCGGTAAACGGCGGGAAAAACCGCATGGATTGCCCGTTTTTATTTGGAACCGGCAGGAAAAGCACGTGAGAAGATGGAATGGGGGGGCAAAACAGGATCGGGGCGGCCTACCTCTTCGCCTAGTCTTTACCCTTTTAAAATTTTATCCACAATAACTTTCAGCACATCTGACAATGTCCTTTCATCTGAATCCTTACAAATACTTTGCTCACCTACATGTTTATGATGTGGAGAAGTGGAAATTCCCTTTACTTCGTGCGAATTATCCCAGCCAATAATCAACCGATTATTTTGATCGAGCCAGTAATAGTTATAGACGACCTCTTTCCCATTCTTCCATGCCCGGTAGATTCTTAAATTTGTACCGTCTAGGAACAAAACTTTCGCTTTAAAAATCAAATATTTACCCCTGAGATCTGAGGAAATTTGCTCTATCCGAACAATAATTTGGTCGAACGTTTTGAGCACTTCCAGCATATCAAGGATCGGTTCGGTAGTCATTTTCACTTCTCCAGGCAAGCCTTTAATTTATCAATTAGCGTAAGGTTTTCTCTCAACACATCTTCCCATAACTTCCAGTCAGTATAATCTTCGTGCTCTTCCCATCCCTTAGGTTCCTTTTGGGCAAAATGAATCCACGGCATTTTATACTTTTCCTCGAATTGTCTTATATTTCTTTGGGCAATTTCAACTTCTTCGCTGAGCTGTTTTATTCTTTCTTCTATTGATTTTTTTATGCCCATATTTAATATTGCCTGTTTTTCCTTCTCAGGCAAGGCGTCAAAAACATCAGGCAATCTAACTGCTACCTGACCCATCTAATTCACCCCCTGCGTACTATTTTGTTTTGTCCCTCTAAAAAAATAATAATCTGGCTTCCAAATTATCTTCCCATCTTCCAAACGTTTTTAAAAAAATAGGCTTATTCACCGGCTTTTTTCTATTTCCCGTTCAGGAATTACAATTACTTTTTTTCTTCCGGTATTGATTTTCCGCCTTCTAAAACGACCACATTACCGGTTACAGTTCCTTTATATTTTTTTCAAGACACTTCTCTTTTATATACAGATTATACCATGCGCCGAGCCAGTTGCTCAATGAAAATTCATTCCTCGGATAAGCATATCTCACTTATAACTGCAAGGGATCGGCTCCGCCCTCAACGCCGCCTCAGGCCTGGTGGCATCCATCGCCACAACTGCTTTTTTCAATCAGGTCAAAAGGCAGGTTCGCCTGACAGCTAAAAAAGCCGCCGCATCCATCGTCCCTTGCGAGGAGGCATTGAAACAAAAAACCACGAAAATCTCATCTTGCTTCTGCAAGAAGACCTTCGTGGTTGTCTTTCTCTCAACCAGAAAAACCAGGGCAGCTTCGGCCGCCTGTTTATTCAGGAAATATTCATATTCCATATCCATTCGACATCAAGCAATAAATCCCTGCAACAGACCCTCTACTTTTAAGATTTTCTCTCGGGTTAAGGGTGTCCCTCATCCAGTTCTTCAAGAGTATCTGTTTCCCCCTCCCATTTTTCACCCCCCGGCCAGAGGATCATGCCTAGGCGTACCCGGTATTCCTCCCTGTAAACCCCATTGACTGCACGTTGTTCCACGTACACGGCAACTGCCTTTTGGATCTCCGGCGTAATCTCCTTTCCTTTCCTGAATCTTATCCTTACTATATATACAGTGTTCCATTATGTGTTTATATTTGAGGGATGAGGAATGCCATCTTAACCTCCCACTAAATGGCACGCCACCATGTGCCCCTCCTCCACCTCCTGCAACACCGGCTCCTTCTCCCGACATACCTGCCGTGCCTCGGGACAGCGGGGGTGAAAGCGGCAGCCCGGTGGAGGACTTGCCGGGTTTGGTGGCTCACCCTGAATCACCACCTGCCGGTTATATCTTTGTCGCGGGTCGGCAACCGGCACCGCCGCCAGCAACCCCCTGGCATAAGGATGGCAGGCGCCAGACAAGAGGTCTCCCGTCGGCAGCACCTCTACAATCTTGCCCAGGTACATCACCGCGATTCGATCTGCCAGGTAACTCACGGCGGCCAGGTCGTGGGAAATAAAGATGTACGACAACCCAAACCGCCTTTTCAGATCTCGAAGCAGGTTTAAGATCTGCACTCTGATGGAGACGTCCAGGCTGGAAACCGGCTCATCGCAGACTATCAGTTCCGGCCGTAACGCCAGGGCGCGGGCGATGTTGATGCGCTGAAGCTGGCCACCGCTGAACTCATGGGGATACCTGGAGATGTGCTCGGGATTGAGTCCGACCGTTTCCAGGAGTTCTGATACCCTTTGCCTTTGCGCCTCTTTTGCTCCCACTTTGAAGTTTGCCAGAGGTTCACCGATGATCGAACCAACGGTTTGCCGGGGGTTGAGAGAGGAATAGGGGTCCTGAAAAATGATCTGGATTTTGCACCGGAGTTCCCGCAGATTTTCCCCGGACAAAGAGGTAATCTCCCGGCTGTTGTAAAAAATTTTTCCTGCGGTAGGCTCCTCCAGCCTGACAATTAATTTCCCCAACGTACTCTTGCCGCACCCGCTCTCCCCTACCAGCCCCAGGGTCTCGCCCTTGCTCAAAGATAGGGAAACACCGTCTACAGCTCGTATCCTTTCCCCTGTTGCCCGGAAAAAACCGCCTCCTGCCGGGTAGTGTTTGATCAGGCCGCGCACCTCGAGTAGGCTCATGCGGGTTGCAACTCCCTTGCCCGAACCTTGCATGCCTGATAGCAGGCAACCATATGTTTCGAAGCAACGGCCTCCAGTGGAGGCCTGGGACCGCTGCACTCACCAACCGCCACCGGGCAGCGCGGGAGAAAGGCGCACCTGTCGGGAATATTGAGGAGGCTGGGCGGCTGGCCCTGAATATGCTCAAGGGTTTCACACTTTCTATCAAGGTGCGGCACGGAACGCAGCAGTGCCCGGGTGTAGGGATGGCCGGGGTTTTCGAACACCTCGATCACCCCTCCGTATTCCACGATGGAACCGGCATACATCACCGCGACTTCATCGGCCATTTCCGCCACAACGCCCAGGTCGTGGGTAATCAGGATGATGGCGGTATTGAATTCTGTTTGCAACCGCCGCAGTTCTGTGAGAATTTGTGCCTGAACGGTAACATCCAGGGCGGTGGTAGGTTCGTCGGCAATGAGAACTTTGGGATGAAGAGCTAAAGCCATGGCGATCATTGCCCGCTGGCGCATACCTCCGGAAAGCTGGAAAGGATAGCATTTCATGAGCTTTTCCGGATAGGGCAGACCCACCCTGGTTAACAGGTCAAGGGCCCTCTGCCGCGCTTCTGCCCGGGATACCCTTTCGTGAGAGATAATGGTTTCTATTATTTGAGTGCCGACGGTTAAAACCGGATTCAGGGAAGTCATCGGATTCTGAAAAACGAGGGAAATTTCCTTGCCCCGGACCTGGCGCAGTTGTTTTTGAGACAGGCTGAGCAAATTATATCCGTTCAGCCGGACCTCCCCGGACAAAATCTTCCCCGGCGGCTCGATCAGGCCGAGCAGCGAAAGGGAGGTAACGGTCTTTCCGCACCCGCTCTCCCCCACCAGCCCTAGCGTCTTTCCAGCCTCAAGAGCAAAACTGATACCGTTTACGGCCTTCACAACTCCGTGCCGGGTCAAAAAAATCGTTTCCAAACCATCAACTGCCAGCACAGGTTCGCCAGGCATCCAGGCCGCACCCCCTCAAGGCTCAACCGAAAAGCTTTAAAGCAACATCTGTAAAAACAAAAACCACGAAGATCTCCCCCTCCGGCAGGGGACAAGACCTTCGTGGTCCCTGATCGACAATATCTTCTTGATGCTGCCAGTTCAAAAACCGCAAGCACAGGGACGGCTTCTGCCGCCTTTTACCTGGGTTTACTTCGACACAAAACAGTGATTTCCTGCTCAGGGTGTCGTAAAAAACCGCTTCTACCCCGAGTATTTCTTCGTCGGTGCCGGCAGCGCGCCACCTAAAAACTCAGTTCAAAGATCAACCATTCTCCCCCGTTCAAAGCTAAAATATGGTATGATGGTGGTGGAGAATCGGCGGTCCCGTTATCCTGCCGCCGGCCACCCGGAGGATGAGGGCGTGTACCTGAAGCGATTCCAAAAAATCCTGAAAGAACTGCAAAAAGCGGTAAAGGAGGTCTACGACCACCGGCTGGTAACCCTGGCCGTTTTCGGCTCCGTGGGGCGCAATACGCCGCGGCCGGATTCGGATATTGATCTGCTGATCATAGCAAACGATCTTCCACCCGGCCGGACCAAGCGGGTAAGAGAGTTCGACCTGGTGGAGGAAAAACTGCAGCCCCTGCTGGAAAGGATGCGGCTGGAAGGAATCGAAACATCCCTCTCACCTCTTATCAAGGAACCGGGAGAGGTCCTCGAAGGGAGTCTGATCTTCCTGGATATGCTGGACGATGCCCGGATTCTCTACGACAGAAACGGCTTTTTCCGAAATTATCTGGCCGGCTTAAGAGAAAGGCTGAACAGCCTGGGCGCCAAAAAGGTATACAGGGGCGGCGCCTGGTACTGGGTGCTGAAAGAAGACTATAAGATTGGCGAGGAGTTTGAAATATGACAAACAAAACACTGGCTCAGAGCTATCTTCTGAAAGCCACGAAAAGGCTCAGGGTTCTATCGGTGCTCCTGGAGGAGGATGCCTATTCAGATGTGGTCCGGGAGGCGCAAGAACTGGTAGAGCTGGCCCTCAAGGGGGTCTTGCGGCAGATCGGCATCGAACCCCCAAAACAACATGATGTCGGAAAGTTGATTATCATCCCCAGAGCCGCAGTTGTTTTCCCCTTACCGTTTCCGGTATGAACTATAATTAAACCCTTTCTTTCTGACATGAAATTATCCTCTCATCTTTCACATTTCCCACTTCTCCCATCCTTTAAAAATCCCCGCCGCTGTTTTACAGATCGATGGGCGAACTTTCAATACTCAATCCTTTGCTCAACAGTCAGATTCATTTTCACAATCTTAACCAGCATATCCGCCCATGCCTGAAGGCAATCCTGAAGCTCCGGGCCGCCTATCACCGTCCCGGGAACGCCGAATTTGCCGGCAACCAGCAACAACAATTCATTGCCTGCCTGAATGGCTTCCTCCCCTGATAACAGTTCCCAGATGAGCTGGTCCAGCAAATGAACGTACAAAGAGGTGTAGGTCACAAGTTGCGGATCCCGATCTATCCGGTGCAGGCAGTCCAGAAATCGTTGCCGCTCAATCTCTCCGCTCCCGTCCTTCGCATATTCCTGCCACAGTGTTTCTTCGTTTACTCCGAAGCGCTTCAGGCGCCGCAGGACGCTGTGCTGCATCTGCGGCGACAAACCTGTCTGCCTCAAGAGCGCCTCCTTGACGGCAGACTTAACCGAACGGCCGATCAGTTCGCCCAGTTTGGAGTGTTTTCCTGCACTCTCCAAATACAATGCTGAAGCCGGATTGGCAATGATTATGGTCTGGTCCGTTCCCGACCCTGTCGCCAGCCCGTTGGAATAATTGCTGCCGGCCATCAGTTCCTGCAGAGCTGCCGTTTTGGCTTCCGTACAGGTCACCAGCGCTCTTGCCATCGTCCCCGGGGGCATATCGGCGTCGATTACCAGCATGATGTTGATCGTCCCCGGCTTAGGCAGGATCCCTTTATCAACAGGCTGAAAATAGTCGGCCGGATCTCCCACCCGGCCTCCATTGACTTCCACACCGCCGGTGACGATCGCCGTTACCGTCAGGCCTTCATGTTTTAATATCTTGATAGCCGCGTTTTCCATCTGGGCGGCTGTTCCCATACCGGTAACCGTCTCCGGATCAAATCCCAGTTCCTTTGCCTCCAGCCGCATATGCTCCTCATAGGTTGGGGCGCGCAGGGAACAGCAGGTATCGTTTCCTGTACTGCAGTCATAATTGAAGACTGCCGTCAGGTCTACGCGGTAGCCTCCATTTAATACTGAAGTGCTGAGAACCTTGCGCAGCTGCTTGAAACTGAGTACGATCCTTTTTTCATACCGATAGACGGTATCACCGGTTGATAAGGTACAGAGTAACATCTATTCTTCTCCCCTTTCACTAGGCAAAAAATCAGTCTACAGCAACCACTGTAAACCGGTCCGACAACACACGCTTCCGCTCGCAATCCCAATCGAAGAGCAACACGGCAGGCTGCAAACCGCTGTAGCTGAACAGGGCCTTACCATCGGCGACCACCACACTCTGTGCCTGGCTGAAATCCAGTGCCTCCCGGTTGCCTGTCTGGTTACAGACCCATACAGGCAGGCCGGTGGCCATGGAGCACCTCTCCCAGCAGTCGCCCGGGCCGCATTCCTCTGTTGGCGGCCAGGCTGCCAGCACAACGAGGACTTCTGCTCCCTTATCCCTTAAAGCCCGCGCCTTGTCGACAAACCAGGAATCGGCACAGACCATAATCCCGACCTTCATCCCCGGGCAGGATATGGGTTCCAGCTTATCCCCCTCTGTCACCCAGGCCTCTGCCCCTTTTTTGTGGGATCGCGTTTTCCTGTGGCGCCCCAGGACACTCCCATCCGGTCCGATCACCAGGCAACTGTTATAACACTTGCCTGTCTCGGCATCCCGTTCCGCGCACCCCAGGAAAAGAGTCAGCCGGTGTTTGATAACCAACTGAATGACGGGACCCAGTGAAGCGTCCGGCTGTACCGGGATCTGTAGATGTCTGTTTTTTTCAGCAAAGAAGTAGCCCTGCAGGGCCATCTCCGGGGTCACAACCCAGTTTGCCCCCTCTCCCGCAGCCAAACCGATGGCCTGCTGCAGCATGGCCAGGTTGGCGTCCTGCGGTCCACCGCTCAAATCCAAATGCAACAACGCCACTTTCATGATTTTATCTTCTCTCCCCATTGCTGTTGAAACCACCGGATACACACCCATTTCAGAGCACATTCCGCCTCATATGCCCTGCCGACGCAACCGGAGCCGTACCAGCGGGCAAAACAGCCTCCACCGCAGAGGGGAAAATCGGGGCATTCCCGGCAAAAGGCCATGCTGTTCCAGATCAGTGCTGCAACAGCCTGTTGCCTCTTTACATCAATACCCTCCCAGACGTCTCCCAGCCGGAAGTCCTCGTCTCCGACCAATGAGGAACAGGCGTAAATCCGACCCTCGGCATCCACAAAGGCCGCCTCTCCGTTCATTGCGTGGCAGTGCCCAAAACCTGAAGCCGTTCCCCGCGCAAGGGTTTCCACCCGTTCCAGTTGCGAAATCAGCAGGGCTCTTCCGGTAAACCGGGCCAGCCGCTCTGCCATCCGAAGGGCTTCCAGCATCCCCTCTGCCACTGCCTCGGCCGGCGGGGGTGTCAGCATTTTACCCCGCCCCTGGCGGCGCAGCAGATCAAAGCCAATTCTCCGGACGTTCCCCAGATAATAGGCCATCTCCACCGCACCGGCCAACTGGCTGACGTTCTCATCGGCAATGACACAGGTTATGCCGATTTCCATCCCCTCTGCAGCCAGATGTCCGGCGCCGCGCAGTATCTGAAGGCTGGCCCCCTTTCCATCCGGCAGACGACGCAAACGGTCATTGATCCCCGGCCTGCCATCCAGACTGATGCCGACACCCACCCGCGCCGCCCGCAGGAAGGACACCCTTTCCCTGTCCAGCAGGGAGGCGTTTGTCTGCACCTGCATAATAGCGGGAATCCGCCGCTTTTGCACATAGCGGATGATCCCCTGCATCACCTCAAAGTTGAGGAGAGGCTCGCCGCCGCTAAACTGCAAGAAAAAAGGCTCTCCGCCCGCTGCCGCCAGATTAACCGCCTGAATCGCAGTATTCAGGCTCATCACCTCTTGCGGATGGGCCTCTGCGTAACAGTAGCGGCAAGCAAAGTTGCACCGCCCCGTCAGGCTCATTACCAGCATCTTCAACGGTTTACCGCTGCTCATCGCTGCGCTCTTCCAGTTCCCCCTCGATGGCGAGATAGAGAGCCTGCAACTCCCCTTTGGTCTGTTCGTCAGCATGCCACAGGCCGCGCTGCGAGGCCTCCAGCAGGGTTTCCACGATCCGCTGCAGCGCCCAGGGGTTGACATCCCTCATCCATTCCTGCATATCTTGTTCAAGGGCATATTTTTCCGCAAATTTTTGATACATCCAGTCTTCCAGCACATCGCTGGTGGCGTCCCATTGATAACTATGCGCTACGTAATTGGCCAGATCGGCCGCTCCCTTATACCCGTGCTGTTTCATCCCTTCTATAAACTTGGGATTGATGGCCTCCCCGCGGAACAATCGCTTGACCTCTTCCTGCACGCTGCGCGTGATCACCTTTTGCCGGTCCGAGCTGTCGCCGCAGTACGAACGCGGGGCCTGTCCTTTTAAACTGCGAACCGCGGCAATCATGCCGCCGTGATAGGCATTGTAGTCATCCGAGTTCAACATGCTGATTTCCCGGTTGTCTTCATTTTGAATGGTTACATCCAGGCTAGCCATGCGGTGGCTGAAGAGCTCCGGCAAGAAAGCCCCTCTGGCTTTAGCACCATAGGCATGGCCACCCCAGCGCACATAGACCCTGGCCAGATCATCGATCGTCTCCCAGTTTTTCGCCTCCAGCAAATCGCTTATCCCTGCGCCGTAGGTCCCCGGGGGATCGCCAAAAATGCGATAGCTCGCCTGCACCCAGGCCTGATCGCTCTCCAACCCCCTTTGCTTCAGCTCCTCTACATCTTGCAGCAGATGTTTGCGCACATAATTGATTTCCGGGCTTTCATCCAGATTCGCCACGAGTTCGACTGCCCTGTCCATCAAGTCAATGCACATCGGCATGCTGTCGCGGAACAGACCGCTGATCCGGGCCGTCACATCGATGCGGGGGCGTTTCAGCTCCTCTATGGGAATCACCTCTAAGTCCACCACCCGCTGGCTGCCACGCTGCCATACCGGGCGCACTCCCAGAAGGTATAGGAATTCGGCGATGCACTGGCCGTGGCTGCGCTCGTTGCTGGTAGCCCAGATCACAATACCAATGTTTTCAGGATAGCGTCCTTCTTCGGCAAGATAGCGCTCAATAACTTCGTCCCCCATCTTCTTCCCGATTTCCCATGCCGCAGGTGTCGGCAAGGTACGGGAATCGACGCCGTAAAAATTGCGCCCTGTCGGCAAGACATCGGCCATACCGCTGGTGGGAGCACCTGACGGCCCCGGTTCCACGTAGCATCCTTCCAAAGCATCAAGGAGGTTGGTGATCTCCTGCCTGGTCTGTTCCAGATGAGGGACCAGTGTCCTACAGATGTATCTCCCCACCTGTACCAGCCTTTCCTTTACTCCCTGTTCTGCCTCGACGGCCCAGGGGAGTCGACAGATCAGCCCCACCTGCTCCGGATCAAAACCGTGCCCGGCCAGCAGTTCGATAACCTCTCGGCACCTGGCCTGGATCTCTTCGAGCAAGGCACCATAGGTCTTGCTGCCGTCAGGGAGCATCTGGCCGCTCTGCTCCAGCAACTCATAACAGTCAAATCCGTAAACCGCGGCAACTGCCTGCCTCAAAGAGGGGATTTCCCCATTGTCCATATTTGTGAGAGCCAGCAGATACTCCACCAATCCTTCATCCCTGGGTGGGGAGCCCAGGACGTGGAGCCCAACCCGGATCTGCATGTTCTTGATATCGGTTATATAGGCATGCAGGCGCCGGACATAGTCATCAAAGGGCTGCTCAGGCTGTTCGGGGATATCGTCCTGCAAATTGGCCTCCCGCACTTTTTCTCTGATAAGCCTGGCCATCACCTCTGCATTGCCCGGCTGGTTCTGCCGGAAATGGACATATTCGTCCAGCAATTTTTCCAGTTCGGCCAGTTCGTCGTATGTGCCCGCATTGCTCATCGGCGGAGACAGATAGCCGATCAGGCAGGAGGCCCCGCGGCGTTTGGCCTGGATGCCTTCACCGACAACGGTGATCCAGTAGGGGTAGATATTCGGCAGATCTCCGAGGGCCAAATCGGGATAACACAGGTGCGACAGCGCCGCGCCTTTGCCGGGCAGCCATTCCAGGGACCCATGCGTGCCGACATGGATGACAGCATCCGCCTGCCAGATATCGCGCATCCAGTGATAACAGGCCAGATAATGATGTGTCGGGGCGCAATCCGGCGAATGATAAAGCTTGGCCGGGTCTTCACCAAAACCGCGCGGCGGCTGAACTGTGATAAACATATTGCCGTTCAGCATGCCGGGCACCAGCAGCTTCCCGTCGTACTGGAAAACATCGCCCGGAGGCTTACCCCAGTCACGCACCAGTTGAATTCGGGTTTCCTCCGCTAAAGTGTCGAAGAACTGCCGGTATTGCTCCCCGCTCAGCTTCTCGCCCTGTTGAATCTGCTCTTCTGTAATAAAACGCCGGTCATTGGTGGTATGAGCCACCAGTTCATTCATAAACGACCGGCTGTCATCGGGAATGTGTTCAACATGGTAGCCGCGCTTTACCATCTCGGCCAGCAACAGCCTGACGCTTTCTATCGAATCCAATCCTGCGGCGCTGCCGATATTAGAATTGGTAGGGGGGTAATTATGGAAGATAATGGCGATCTTTTTCTCGCTGTTTGCTTTATGACGCAATCTCGCCCACTTTCCGGCCTTGCGCGCCACCATGTCGATCCGTTCCGCAAGCGGCAGATAGGCTGCGTTGCCATCAGTCAGATACTCCCTCCCGGCCACAGGTACACCGTGGATGATCCCGTCAAGCTCCGGCATGGTTACGCTGACGGCAATCTCCATCGGGATCATGCCTTCGCTAGAGTTTTCCCATTCCTCCCGTGAACGCAGCAGCGTATAGGCCTGCAATACCGGCACCTTCAACTGCTTCAGTGATTCCAGATCCGTTGCGCGCGTCGCCGTAAGAGAGAATTTAATCGTGTTGATCAACACATCGATCGCCGGCCTGCCCTGTTCATAAAAGTACGCCTGTATCGCTTCAGTCAGCCCAGGCGCCTTCAATTCCGGATCTGCCGCACCCTGGCTGAATACCGCCACGGCGTTCAGCCCCTGTCGCTCTATTGCCTCCACCAGGGCGGTCTGATATGCCAGGTCGCCATTAATCCACTCGTCGCGATAAAACAGAATCCCTACCGTAGGCCGGTCAGGCCGACAAAACAAGCGCCTGTATTCTCTAAGATCCGTAAAAGCTCGATCAGCTTCGGGGTGGAATATCCCGTTCCATAACATCGGCTGCGGAAGCTGATAATCGCACTTTTCACCGCAAAACCTGCTGCCCAACCATAACCAGAGATTCCGGTAGTTTTCCAACCCTCCGTATACCAGGTATTTTTGCAGCGTCTCCCCGTCTTCCGGCGTAATCCCGTAGCGCAAATCCTCCGCATCGGGGGCAGTGATCAACATGACATGCGTGATTTTATTGCCTGCTAAAAAATCAGCCGCTTTTTTGAGAAAATCCGTGTCAAGGCCGCTGCCCATCCAGGTGAAAATAACGATATCGCTTGCCGCAAACGTCTTTTGCCATTTATCCCCCCAGGGAATGTCGTTCAAAAACACCGTCAGGCCTTCGGGCTTCAATCTCCCTTCCTGGAGCAGGCTGTCCCGCGCCTTTATCATCATCATGTACTGGCGTTCCATGTTGCTCAGGAATACAATGCGTCTCATCCTCATCCTCCCCATCCAGCATGATTATTTCTTCCGCCTACTCAGTCGCTGCGCCAGAGCACCGAGATTGGGGCAATAAACCGGTTTGTTGCCGTCGACACCGTACAGCGCCTCGAATTCCTGACGGCTGCGCAGAGAGTAGATGACCTTATCCTGTGCCATCAGCCGCCTGGCGAGTTCGACGTTGCGCCTGTTCAGGGAGCCGATCGGGTAACCGGCATCAACGATATACTCCGCCTGCCGGCCGAGACTGGCCGCCTGATCAATGTTGGACAGGCTAATCTCCTCGAAGGGCTGCTCACCGACCACCGCTCCCCCTAGAGCCCTTCCCACATAATAGTCGATGTCATTTTCATGGATTACCCCTGTGATAATGCTGAACCCATACTTGTTGAGCAAGCGATAAACAGGGGCACCACTGCCGGCGCCGGCCAGGACGAAGACCTGCGCTCCCCCACTGTTGCTCATTTCAATTCCACCCAGGCAACTGCTGAAGTGGGCGGATTCTATGCCATAAACCTCTGCCACCATTTCTTCACTTAAGATCTCTTCAGGAGGCCCGGACGCAAGTATTTTCCCGTTTTTAACCAGAAGCACTATCTCACAGCTCTTGAGGGCGATGTCAATCTCATGCAGGGAGAGGATCACGGTGATCCCTTTTTTCCGGCTGAGCTCCCGCAGTATCTCCATCACCTCCAGGCGGTGTTTCACATCGAGGTAGGTTGTTGGCTCATCGAGAATGATCACCTCCGGCTCCTGCACCAGCGCCCGGGCGATCAGCACTTTCTGCCTTTCTCCATCGCTCAGTTCATTGAAGTATCTCTCCGCCAGGTCCCGGGCACCGACCAGGCGCAGGGCTTCCCAGGTTTTCTCCTCATCCTCCCTGGACAGATGCCCGAAGAAGTCGGTATAGGGATACCTGCCCATGGCAGTAATCTCAAAAACCGTGATCAGGCCGGGGGACAGGCGTTCTGTCAAAACCACCGCCATCGTCCTGGATAAATCCCCGGGATCCATCTGGTAAAGCAAATTGTCTTTAAGAAATACCGAACCATGCAAAGGGGCCAACAGCCCTGCCAGACAGCGCAGGATGGTCGATTTTCCGGAGCCGTTGGGCCCCAAAAGGCAGATGAACTGCCCCTTTAACGCTTCCAGATTGATGTCGGCAACCACAGTCCTGCCGTCATAGCCTACACTCAATTCCTTTGTCTGCATCACATTCATAGGCTGGTCCTCCTTTTCATCAGCAAAACGATGACGATCGGGGCGCCGATCAAAGAGGAGATGGCACTGATCGGTAGCTCCACAGGAGCAAAGAGAATCCTCGCCAATAGATCGCAGAAGTTGGTGATCACCGCTCCCAGCAAAATCGTTGCCGGGATCAGAGCCCTGTTGTCCGATGTTCCGAGGGTCAGCCGGGCGATGTGGGGGGCGGCCAGTCCGATGAAGGCCACCGGCCCGGCGAAGGCCGTCACCAGAGCTGTGAGGGTGCTGGCGATCAACACAAGAACGACCCTCAGCGACTTGATGTTCACTCCCATACTCCTGGCATAGTCCTCCCCCAGCAACAGGGCATTCAGCGGCTTGCAGAGAAGATAGGCGATAACCAGCAGCACCCCGCCCGCCACCGCCAAAACACTCACCTGTTCCCACCCGAAGCCTGAAAAACTCCCCATAGTCCAGAGAACAAAGTTGTGCAGGTTCTCCTTCTCCGCAAGAGCCTCCAGGATGGTGGTTCCCGCCCCGCACACGTAGCCGATCATCAAACCGATGACCAGCAAAGTGACCACCTGCTTGACCCTCCCCGATACAGCCACGATCAGGATGACCACCGCCAGGGCTCCGGCGAAGGCTCCCACGCTCAGCAGATATGGCGGTATTGTTCCCATCTCCAGGACGACCCCTGTCAGCATCAGGATGGCTACTATCAGGGTGGCCCCGGAAGAGACTCCCAGCACATAGGGATCGACAATGGGGTTGCGAAAGAAGATCTGCAGCAGCAGGCCGCTGACAGCCAGCGCCGCTCCCCCGAGGATGGCAGCCAGGGTACGGGGCAAGCGGATATCCCATACCACCTTATCGTAGACAGCGTTCTCCCCCTGGCGGAGCAGAACCCGCACCAGGTCGTGCAAGGAGATCCGAACCGACCCCAGCACAATGTTTAAAATCGCAAACAGGATCAGCATCACCCCAAACACGACCAAAAGCAACGGTACTTTACTCTTCTTATCAAGACGGAATCTGATCAAAAACACCTCCTCAAGGGACCTAATTTTGCTCAGGTCCCCCGGCAGTATCATCTTTTTTGATCTTCAGCTGGAGGCAACTTCGTGAACTGTTTTAATTGATGACCCGGGAAAAGAGCCGGGTGGAAAATAGCCGCCAGGTCCTCGATCACCTCATCGGTTTTATCCAAAGACTGCCAGTACCAGGGCTGGTAACCCCATACGTTGCCTTTCTTGAGCACCGGCAAATCCGCCATAAGTCTCGACTGGTCGGTGATGTGGGCAATCGTATTGCGGCCGAGGTTCATCATGGTATCATCGATATAGATATCCGCCTCTTTGCCCAGGGCATAATACTCCTCAAAGGTAATCGCCCCTCTGCCTGTTCCTTTATTGCCTTTAAAAAGGTAATCACCTCCGGCCATGGCGATCATCCTGGCCACATAGGAATCTGCGGCAGGAACATAGGCTTTACCCTGGTAAATCAACCCCCATATAACCTTCGGTTTGGCTTTATCCCCGGCCACCTTTGCTGTGATCTCTGCGATCCTTTTCTCGGCACCATCAAAGAAATCAGATGCCTGCTGCTCCTTGTCATAGAAAGCGGCGATAAACTTGATCCACTCCAGCCTCCCGAGGGGATCATTTTCCAGCCATTCATTGTCTACAGCCACCGGAATGTTTAGCTCCTCCAGTTTCTGCAGCGCCCGGGCATCATTAGGCCCTCCTGTGGACATGAAAACGAGATCCGGTTTCAAGGCCGCGATCTTGTCGTAATCCAAAGGCCCCATCCCGCCTCCAACCAGCTGGATGCTGCCGCTCTCCATCCCCGCCTTGACTTGATCGATATACCACTGATCCTTTTCAGTAGTCACTCCGACGATGCTGCCCAACACGCCCAAAGGCCTCATCAGCGAAGCCTGGGTTGTAGAAGTTATCACAACCCTTTTCACCGGAGTATAAACTACAGGCAGGTTTTTATATTCAGACGGTACTTTTTGGCCCCTGGGAACCAGGAGCATGACTCGCTTATTGCCGTCGGTGACCTTTTTGCAGCCGTCGGCCAGGTTCTCAATCTTAAAGCCCCTGGCATACTTCAAGGTAACAGCACCTGTCCCTGACGCCTTTTCCGCCTTGCTACAGCCTGCCAGTAAAAACAGAGATAAGATCACGCTCATGACAACCAAGAGCTTTTTCAACGACCTCGACATAAAATCAAACCTCCTCATTTGTGGTTATGACATAGTAAGGGTCTGCCGTTCAAATAAACCTAAAGGATAACCGGCCCTTCCCTAGGGGTCGTAGCTATCCTGTTCATCTGACGAAATTCTTCACCGACCAGACGATCTGGGCAGATTCAAGCTCATCCAACTCCAGATATCCGGCCTTCATGGCTTCGGCAATTTTGCGCGCCAGTCCCATCCTGGGATAACCCTTTTCCGTGTCGATGACCAGGCTTTTTATCCCCTCTGCGGCAATTTTCCGGGCCATACGCAGGGCGTCATCGACAGGATCGTCTCCATTCAGCGCTACATTGGCTCTTCCATCGGATACGACGATAATAAAAGGTATCGTTTGAGGATCCTTGAGCATGGCCGCCTTAATCAGCTCGTATCCCCTGTACAGTCCGGCCGCAAGCGGTGTCCTCCCTCCTGTGGGCAGGTCTCTCAGTTTTTTCTGTGCCAGGTCAACGCTTCTGGTCACTCCGAGGAGGAGTTCCGCATCATTCTTTCTAAAAGAGATCATCCCAACCCTATCCCGCTTTTGATAGGCATCGGTTAGCAGCGACAAGACCGCACCCTTCACGGCCCTCATCCGTCGGTTGGCCCCCATTGATCCGCTGGCATCGACCACAAAGAGGATGGTGCTGCCGGTTCGGCGTTCCCTGGCCTCCCCGGGTAAGAGCGTTGACTTTCCCTCCATCTACCCGCCGCACATACTCTCAGCAGTCGCACGCTAAAGGACTTCGCTTTGTTACGCAAGCTCATCCAACTGCCGCTAGCCTACTATGCGGTTCCTGTTCGTCAGGCCTTAAGCTTCCGCCGGCTTCCTTCAGATTCCGCCTCACGACAGACACCCTTGCCTTAAGCTGACGACTACTGCTACCTTCGTCGCTCGGGACTCTCACCCATAAGCCTTCGCCCATGCCGGGCGCACATAAATAAATCCCGACCTCCATGGGCCGGGATCGCGATCCAACCATAATTAAACAGCCAGCTCGGACCTCTGGATGGGAGGCGCTCAAGTTGATGAAACTCCAGGCAGGTCTACTGGCTCATAGCTCATCGCCGGCTTCCACCTTCCCAGATATCACTATCCAGTGGTCTTTGGAAGAGCTCGCTATTTACAGTGGCCCCACCGCTCAGGACTTGCACCTGATTCCCTATTCTCCCCGGACTCGCACACCGGGGCACCTGGAGCCTTATTCTCAATTATTTAATTGTTGATTCCACTGCAGAAACACCGATTCAGTCGTCCAAGCAAGTCTTCGGCTTCTCTGAACTCAAACGGGCTTCTTGCAGCAGAATCATTGTATTCACTATTTATTTATTACCACGCCAGGCGCAGTTTTCCTGCCGGAGCAAAAAGTCTTTTGCTCCGAAATTCCTCTTGTTTTTCCAGAAGCCTTCTAGTGCGGTGGTGGGCTCGTCGGCGATGAGGACTTTGGGACGGAGAGCTAGAGCCATGGCGATCAAGACATAATTTTGCGCTTAAAAACCCCGGCTGCAATTACCGCCGTAATCACTGCCAGGCTCCACACATAGAGGCAGTGCAGGAAAGGGGCATTGCTCCTCATACCCTCTACAGCCTGCGTCAGGGGAATGAGTTCCAGCAAAAAACGGATGGCCTTGGGAAAAACGTCCAGCGGGAAGAAGACCCCGCACAGGAAGGAGAGCGGCAGTATAATCAAGGTATTGGTGGCGCTGAAAATGTGGGGATCGGTATGGATGACGCCGCTGATTATCCCCAGGGATACAAAGAAAATTCCCAGTCCAACCGTAAAACAAAGAAGCCATCCCAGGGAGATTGTAAGACCGGGTACCACGAGAAGGGCCATCAACACAAAGCAGCCCGCAGCAAAAAGAGAAATCAGTGTCCCGGCAAGCAGGTAGCCCGCCACTGCTTCCAGGGGGTAGATAGGGGCCACCATCATCAACAACTCCAGGTACTTGTCTACCCGCCTGGAAATCCAGATCTCTGAGCTGAAGTGGGTGTAGCTGGCCTGCATTACGGAAATCATCAATACCCCCGGGAAGATGTATTCAAAATAGGCGCTCCCACCGGCCCGGGTAAGTGCCCCCACCCCCAGGCCAAAGCCAAAAAGATATAAGGCCGGAGAAAGCAGTGTCCGGACCGCAAAATAGGGAAAGTGGATCAGGTAATCATAGAGCACATATTCACAAGTAACGCCAATGGCACGAATAGATCTGCGCAAGCCTTAATCCTCCCTCCCGGTTACTTCCAAAAACACTTCCTCCAGTGATGCTTCTCTCAAGGAGATGTTCAAGGGTTCGAGCTTCTGGCAAACCTTTTGAACCAGTTCACCCGCCAGCTGCGGTTGGCAGTCAAAGGCAACCTCTACTGTTGTCCCGCGGCTCTTACAGTTCTTCACGCCCGGGAGAGCACACAGCCATTCTTTTTCCTCGAGGGTAAGTTGACGATTGAGATCCACGGTCAAAAGCCGGGCTACATCAACATATTGGCGCAGTTCACCAGGCCCACCCTCGGCAACCAGCCTTCCCTTCTTGATGATCAGGATCCTGTCGCAGAGTTGCTCCGCTTCCTCAAGGTAGTGAGTTGTCAGTAGAATACTCTTCCCGCGGCTCTTTAAATCCCTGATCATCTCCCAGAGTTCCCGGCGGGCACGCACATCCAGCCCGGTGGTGGGCTCGTCCAGCAAAAGTAAAGGAGGGTCATTGATCATCGCCCTGGCAAAAAGAATCTTTTTCCTCATCCCACCGGAGAGGTGGTCGCCGTTTTTCCTGCGGTGCTCCAGGAGACCCGCCCATTCCAGAGAGTACCGCGCTTTTTCTAACGCTTCTCTGCGGGATAAGCCGTAGAGGCGGGCGTAAAAGTAAAGATCTTGCTCGATGTTATAGTGGGCGTTGAAACTGAAGTCCTGGGTACAGACACCGAAAAGGCCCTTGGTTTTGATGGGGTTTGCTACGGCGTTGATCCCGGCGATGTAAACCTGTCCTGCAGAAGGCCGGTACAAGCCGGTAATGATCCTTAGGGTAGTAGTCTTTCCAGCGCCATTGGGCCCCAGGAAACCCAGCACTTCTCCCTCATTCAAGCCAAAATTGAGGTCGTTTAGCACCTTCTGGCCATTGAAATACTTCGTCAGGCCTTTAACCTCCAGCACCTTCATTTTTCAGACATCCTTCCAGAGAAACAGTAGGGACAGTAGTAGTCCTTCCCAGATGCGGTCTTATTGGCCGGGCAGCCCCCGCCGCAGATCGAAAAGTGCTCACAAAGGCGGCATGCTTCATTCATTACGGCTATTTTTTCCTGCATGGTCTTCCATGCTCCTGGGATGTCTTCTTCCAGCCAGCAAAGGGGATAGGGGAAATGGGGACAGGGCTTAACTTCCCCCTCTACCCCAATAAACATCGCCAGCCTGCCGCCAGGACACAGATTGGGCCATCCCATTAAACCTAGCAAGGGCACATCTATAATGATATCCGTTAAAGGGAGCCTGCAAAGTTCTTTAAGCACCCTATGGTAAGCCTGAACATCCAGGGCATACTCATGTTGCCGTGGAACAATAAAAATGTTGGGTGTGAAGCTAAACCTGCGACACCAGTCAAGCACAGCAACTGTTTCGCCAAAGTTTTCTCTACAAACAGGGAAAATCAATATCTTCTCACCCGGATAGTTGCTGGCCAACCACTCTCCGAAGGCCATTGTTTTCTGAAAGCTGCCCTCTTCACCAGCGATCTGGTTGTGCAGTTCAGGATTCAAAGAAAAAAGGCGCAGGCGTATCTGTTGCACATCATCTAGAAGCGGCCGTTCCTGAAACATACAAGGGGTATCCACCGATGTGAGCCACCCCCTGCTCCGGGCCAGAGAAATGATTTCGCCAAAACGCAAATCTAAAAACGGCTCCCCTCCGGTTAAGACGAGAACACCCTTGTCATTGCTTGATTCAATATAATCGCAAACGCAGCGGTAGACCTGGTTGCTCAAAGATTTGGTCCTCAAGGGTGACATTGATAATTCATTTAAGGCAAGGGCAAGAATAAAGGGGCGGTTAAGGTTTGCCTCCTGCATCCACTATCACCTTTCCAGCCAGCACAAGGGGTCTGCAGCCAAATAATCACCCGTGCGCGCCCAGGCATCGGCCCGGCACCCCCGGCAGATGCCAAGGTATTCACAGCCAGAGCATTTTCCTTTTAAGTTATGCCAGTTGCGCAAGGTCGCAAACAATGGTGAATTTAGCCAGATTTCCCTTAAACTTTGGTTTTTAAGATTTCCAGCGGGAATCCTTAGCTTTACACAAGGGTAAACGTCCATTTCAGGTGAAATGGCCACTCCGGCAATACCGGCAGTGCAGCCGCCGGCTATTTTGTTGGGTTTTACAGATTTTTTCTTTTTTTCGTTAAACCAGAAATTTAAAGGGTCATCGTTGAGCAGGCCAGCGTGAAAAGCTTTTAACAACACATCTTTCCAAATAGAAGGGTAAGTTAAAGGAGCCAGGTTATTTTTTCCAAAACCGCACATGCGGGCAATCTTGGCGACAGCGCCATTTTCTTTGGCTGTTTGGACAAAGGCATCCAGCTTATGGTGGTTGTCTGCATTTACTGTACAGAGAAAAGAAACCGACACAATTTCTTTCAAATAGCAGGCAGCGCTAACCGCCTTTTCGAAAACCCCTCCTCCTCTTATCTTATCGTGAGTAGATTCATCGCCGTCTAAGCTTATCTGTACTTCGTCAAAAATCTTAAAATATTCCCTCGGAAATTCCCGGACTAAAGTGCCGTTGGTAGTAAGCAAAAGCTTCTGGCAAACTTTTTTAAGTTCCTTGGCTAAGTCGAATACGTTTTCCAAAATCAAAGGTTCTCCCCCGGAAACAGTAATGAAATGTGGCTTCACTTCAGCTAGGTGGCCCAAAAGCAAATTAAAATCACTAAAGTCTTCTGGCATTTCACTTCCCCGGTAGCAGTGGCTGCAGGGTAGGTTGCACCTGCCGGTGATTTCTAAAGTTACCAGATGAAGACCTAAACTCATGTTTAACCTTCTTTCCAAGAGGCGTTTTATATAACAATCAGGTTTTTTTCCATTAATTGATTAAGAAAACCGGTTATCTCTTCCATAGCCCTTTCCCTGGCAACGTTATATTTGTTAACTACTATTTCAGCCATATCCTTTATTGTGTGCTGACCGTCACATAAATGCCATATTTCTGCCGAATAGCTTCCTAAAACAAAAAGCTGGTGCCCCCGATAAAGTACAAGCCTGTCCCCCTCCTGGCGCTGCATTAAGCCTGTGTCTCTTTGCCTTGGAAAACAATCGGAGCAATAAATTCCTGCAACAGGGCTTCAACTTTTAAGAATTTCTCTGGGGTCGAGGGCGTCCCGCAGCCCGTCCCCCAGCAGGTTGAAGGCCAGCACGACGATCATGATCGCCAGGCCGGGGTAAACCATCAGCTGCGGGGCCACCTGCATA
>CADDZD010000034.1 GCA_902812385.1 Clostridia bacterium
TCTCTGACCTGATTGATCTGTCCCTGCAGGTCGTCCCTGACCTGGGCGATCTGCTCCTGCAGGTCGTCCCTGACCTGGGCGATCTCCTGGCGGACGGGTTTTAGTTCTTCCTTGATAACAGAGCGCAGCGTTTCTATAAGTTCAGTATCAACAGGCAATACATTTCCTCCTTACAATTCAATGCATTGCTACAGGATAATTCGCCGCCCGGGAAGGAAATCCTGCAGCTTAATTATTCGGCAAGGGTGCTGAAAGTAAATCCCTGCTCCTTCAGGGTTCTGATGATCACCGGGAGGGCTGCCACATCTGCTTCACGATTCTTGACGTAGATATAGCCGGGAGTGCCTGGGGCGGGGTGTCCACCCGTCTGGGCGCCGTCGTGCATCAGGATGACGGCCGGAGCCCCTTTCCGGGAGACTCTCGCCACACCCTCCAGAACATTGTTGATCAGCTGCTCCGGAGTCACGCCGTGGGGGTCGGTATCGGCGCTGGAAACATTCCAGCCTGCAATGCGGTAACCCCTTTCTGCAAGGATCTCCCGACATACGTGATTCAGGTTGGCAGTCCCCCCCGGGGGCCGGTAAAGGACGGGGCGGGTTCCCGTCACCGCCTCTATCGCCTCCGCAGCCAGTTCCAGATCGGAGGCGAAGGCCGCCTGGTCCCGGTAGGCGGCGTAATCGTGGCAGTAAGAATGGTTGCCAATGGCGTGCCCCTCTTCCCGGATGCGCCGCAAAACCCCGGGGTTGAGCCTGGCGTTGCGGCCGGTGACGAAAAAGGTGGCCTTCACCCCGTGTCTCTTCAGGATGTCAAGGATTTGCGGGGTGGTGACGGTGTTGGGGCCGTCGTCGAAGGTGAGGTAGACGACGCGGGAGTGTTTCTCCGGCTGCTCCGTCGGCTCTTCCTGGTGCCCGGGCTGCTCCGCCGGCTCCCGTCTGGGCTGCCGTTCCTCGTGCCCGGCTGTGGGCTGCCTTTCTGTTTCTGTGCCGGGCTTTTCGGCGGTTTCGCCGTTCCCGGCCGGAAAAACGGCGGTATCCCGCAGCTCCTTCTTGAACTGCTCGCCGGCAGCCTGCTTCACTTTTAAACCCCCGAAATTCAAGTCTAAACGCACGCTGAGCAGGGCGGCGGGGATCAGGATTGCCATTCCGATCAGGAGGGTTGTCAGAAAACTGCGCCAGTTCAAATAACAAGGCCACCTTTTTGCGAATGGTTCGCGCAATTGTAAATATTCGACGGTGAACGAAGATTCCTGCCGCCCGCGCGGTAGTTATTTTTTCATAAGTCTCTTCATCTCCCAGCCGATACAGCCTGGCAATGCCGTGCTAATACTCCTCGCCTGGTTCAGGCTAATCTCAGGTAGATGTCGAGGGTGTTGCTGCTGGCGCGCCATACCGTGTCGTCGATAATGAATTCTTGATTATCGATACGCACCTTAGTGTTTATAAGGGAATAACCGGAATCCCCGTAGCTGAACCGGGCCGGGTCGATAATATTTATCCTGTCAAAGTCTCTCCAACTGCCGCCGGCGTAAATAGAGACATCGTCCGTCCCGCTGTGGTAGATCGACCCCTTGAAGTAAAAGTTGAAATGATCCGGTTGGTTGGCGCCCTGGTATCCGGTGTCTTCGGTGACCTTCATGGTCACCATCTCCAGTTTGGTGTCGTAGTCGATGCTTTTGATCTTATAGAATTTTCCGTCGAAACGGCATCTGAAGACGGAATCACTTCCGCCCACCTCGTACTGGCGCCCCTTGATGCGCAGCAGATTGCGGCTGACCACCAGGACGTCATCCAGATCGTAGCTTTCGCCGTCCTTAAGGATCTTAACATCATCGGCATTGTAGTATTTGTCGTTGATTTTGACCCAGTTGGAGTTGTTGGTCTCCGTGCAGTAAATTATGAGCTTGCCTCCCCGCATCTTAACCTCATCGAGTTGATAGTAGTTTCCGTCTACCAGCATGATTATCTGCGACGGCGAGTAGATGTTGTCATCGGCTTCGAAATTGCCGGATGAGTCGATGATCACACTGGATAGGTTGTGCTTTTCCCCGTCGATGAGAAAGTCGATGCGGGATATGGAGTCCAGGTCTAGGGTCTCCGGGCCCGCAAAAATAGCCAGGATGTCCGATATCTCCGGATTTTCGATGAGGACCGGGTCGGTTTCTACCAGCTTCAGGGTGGTTTCCCGGTCACCGAAATTAATTCCCGTTATCCTGTAAAACTTCCCCTCGAGGGCAAGGGAGACCTTGTCTGCAGACAGGTCGTAAGAGGTACCGGAGATCCTGAGCGTGCTTTCGTCCACAAGCTCGGCGTCCGAAAGGTAGAGCTTGCTCTTGAGGTTGCCGGTATAGAGCCTCAGGTAATCGGCGTTGTAAGTGTGGCCGCCGAAGGCCATCTTGTACAGCTTCCTGCAGCTGGTTGTTGCTACCAGGTTGCTGCCGCTGACACTCATACTGCTGATGCAGTAGCGGTTGGTGCCGATGACCAGATCCGGGTTGCCGGATGAACTGTTCAGAGGGAAGCGGATTGTGCCGTTGACGTAGAGGAAACCTGAAATTGCCTTTAGGTAGCTTACGGGAATCTCGCTCAGATCCTGTTTGATCAACAGCGGGGTGGTGCTGAGGTCGTAGCGTTTTCCGTCCAGCACCAGCGCTGAGATGGAGTCTGACGTGGATGGATAAGACGTGCCGGGCGAAGATGAAATTCCCAGCTTTTCGAGGAATTTATTAAACATGATGCAGGCCTGGGCGCGGGTAACCTTTTCGAAGGGTTTGAACTCGCCGTCGGGGTAGCCGGAGACGAGCCCGAGTTCGGAGGCAGCCTTGATATAGCCGCGGTACATGCTTTTGTTCAGGCTGGTGCGGTCCGAGAAGGCCGGTTCCCCGGCAGACGGTTCCTTCCCCAGTGCTCTCACCAGCATGGCTGCCGTTTCGCTGCGCAGGATGGGCCCGTTGGGGTTGAGTCCGCCAGGATACTCCGCGGGTACCAGTACGCCGCGTTTGACCATCTCATTGATCTGGGCCAGTGCCCAGTGATTTCTGGTATCGGAGAAATAAACGGTAGTTGCACCCTCCGGCTTGATGCCCAAGCAGGCGGTTAGAATCGCCAGGAATTCCGCCCGGCTGACGGTGTTATCGGGGCGGAAGGTGCCGTCGGGATACCCCTTGATATACCCCTTTTCGGCGAGCGCAGCGATGCTTTCCTCTGCCCAGTGCCGGTTTATATCTTTGAAAACCGCAGCGGCGCTTGCGCTCAGGGGGATGGCCGCAACTAACGTTAAAACCAACAAGAAGTTCATTATTGTCCTTTTCAAATTATTGACCTCCTCTCATGAAACAACTTGATGTGCTTCAGGCTCAAAGAGCCAGGAGTTACCCCAAAAACCGGCTCAAAGATTTATTCAATATAGTTACGTATATAAAGGGCTCCAGCTTACAAACATCCCTCCTTTCAGGGCAGTTAGCCGCATTATCTTACTTTAAATCTTCTCGATAATGGATGACTTTACCTCTTTTCACGAACCGTATTGCACTAAGTGATTGTGACTTTCCACAGCTGGCAGCTTGAGTAGTTAATGGGCGTATTAATGAAAGGGTTTTCGCTAAGGTTAAAGAATAGAACCGAACAGAAGAGAAAATGCCTCATCCTTCCAGGATGGGATGATGGGCTTTAACCTTGGGTTTGCATGAGTTCCGGTCAATGTTAATGGATGGGGGATTTTTCGATGATTGAGACACTCATGGCGAGGAGCGAACGGGGGCGGCGCCTGGCCCTGGTCACCCGGTTCGTCACCCGGGTCTTTCCCCAGGTGGAAAGGGAACTCGGGCGCTGGCGGGAGCGCATTGCCGGAGCGGGGGACCGGGAGCTGGCGGCCCAGGGGGTGGCGAGTATCGAAAAGAAGCGCTTCCACTGCCAGGGTGGGAGCGTTTACGCCCTGGCCGGTGGTGCGGACGGCGAACTCGTCCCGTTCATCGTCGCCTTCCAGACCATCAGCGACTACCTGGACAACCTGTGCGACCGCACCGGCTGCCTCGAGGCGGATGCCTTCCGGCAGCTGCACACCGCCTTCACCGATGCCCTGAACCCGGACCTGGAACCGGGGGACTACTACCGCCTCTTTTCCTACCGGGACGACGGGGGCTACCTGGCGGCTCTTGTGCAGGAATGCCGCAGCGTCCTGCGCAGTCTCCCCTCTTACGGGGTGGTAAAAAGGGATGCCCTGCGGCTGGCCGCCCTTTACAGCGACCTCCAGACCCTCAAGCACACCTATCTCCCCTTGCGGGAAACCCTGCTCAAGAACTGGTTTGCCGCCCATTCCGGCGACTTCCCGGAACTGGACTGGTGGGAGTTTGCGGCGGCCACCGGCTCCACCCTGGGGATTTTCGCCCTCTGCGCCGCCGCCGGACGGCCCGGCCTGACCGCCGCCGAGGCCCGGGCCGTTACCGCAGGCTATTTCCCCTGGATCTGCGGCCTCCACATCCTGCTTGACTATCTTATAGACCAGGAGGAGGACCGGAAAGGCGGGGACCTCAACTTCGTCTCTTATTACGCCGGCCCTGCCGCCTGCCGGGAGCGCCTCTCCCTTTTCCTGAAGCGCGCCCTGGAGGCAGCCGCGGCCCTCCCGGACCCTCTTTTCCACACAACGGTGGTGCTCGGCCTCCCGGCCTTCTACCTGTCCGATCCGAAGGTGCGGGCTCAAGGGCTTGAGGAGACGGCGGAGCTGCTCCTCTCCATCGGTGGAAGGGAAACGCTGTCCATGTACCGGCTCTGCCGGATTTTAAGGGCGTTGGGGAGGATCTAGTTGGTCAATCCCAGTTTCTTGATTTTTCGGTAGAGGGTGGCCCTGCTGATCCCCAGTTCTGATGCCACCTTATCCTTCCCTTCCACCGATATCCCGTACTTTTTCAGGAGTTCTTCAATGGTTTTGCGCTCGAGTTCCAGACTCTTTTCCTGCAGGGTGGTCCTGCTGCTGTCGGCTGCCGGGAATTGTTCGCGTATGCGCGGGGGAAGGTTTTCCTTCCGTATCCAGCCGCCGTCTGTGAAGCTGACGGCGTATTCTACCGTGTTCTCCAGCTCCCGCACATTGCCCGGCCAGTGGTATTCGGCAAGCAGCTTGAAGACATCGGGGGCGAAACCTTTGATATCCTTTTTCATGATGTTGGCATACTTGTTAAGATTGTGTTCCAGAAGGAGGACAATGTCTTCTTTTCTTTCACGAAGTGGAGGAATGGTAATGGGTATGACGCTCAGTCTGTAGTACAGGTCCTCTCGGAACTCTCCGTTTTCCACCATCTTTATTAAGCTGCGATTGGTGGCCGCAATGATTCTCACATTAATTGGACGCGAACTGGTTCCCCCGAGTTTTTCGATGACGCGATCCTGTAATACCCTGAGCAGCTTTGCCTGCAGAAAAAGTGGGAGCTCTCCGATTTCATCCAGGAAAAGAGTCCCGCCGTCGGCCAGCTCGAATTTGCCCGGCTTGCCTCCCGCCCTTGCTCCGGTGAATGCTCCCGATTCATACCCGAACAGTTCGCTTTCCAGCAGGGAGTCTGGAATGGCGCTGCAATTAATGGCCACAAATGGGCCTTTGTAAAAGGGGCTTTCGGCGTGAATCGCCCTGGCGAAGAGCTCTTTGCCCGTACCGCTTTCTCCTTCTATGAGTATAGTGGAGTACCCCTGCGCTGCCCGTTTCGCCTTCTCTTTGATTTCTTTCATAGCCTCGCTGGCTGAGATGATATCGTCGAAAGTATACATATAGTCGTTTGCTGTAAGCCGTTGAGCCTGCCTGTGCGCTTCCCGGTAGTCCCGGATTGTTCCTACCGCTCCCATGATTTTCCCCCGGCAAATGATGGGGTAGGTCGAGCACAGAAGGGTTTTTCTTCTGTTCCCCATAAAATGCACGTGGGCGGTTTCCAGGATTTCCTTTCCGGTGTTCAACACTTCCATGAAAGAAAATTTCGGAAAGAGTTCCCACGCAGACTGGCCTGTGACTTCGGCCGGGTTGATCCCCAGTATCCTACCTGCCTCATTGTTGAAACAGGTAATCCTTCCTGCTTTATCCACGGCGATAATGCCGTACTGAAGGGTATTCACGATCACTTCCAGCTGCCTGCTGGTATACTGTAGCTTATCCACGGTCTTTTGTTCCGCAACCTTGCCGGATATCAGGCTGGCCATATGCATGAGAAATTCCATATACCTTTCGGCATTATCGATCAGGGTTTTTTGCTGCTGGTCGTCGAAACCCATTAGGTTGATGATCCCGATGCATTCCCCTTCATAATCTATAGGGCAGAAGATCCCTGCTTTGCAGTAGCAGTTGTTTTTTAATTCGCATATCTGGCAGATCTGGTGCGAACCCGGATTGGTCAGGATGAAGTGCTGGCGTGTTTTAATGACGTGCTCATTGACATAGCCCCATTGCTGCTTCGGCCCCAGTTTTTTTACAGAGCCTGTTCCTCCTACCCTGTAGTGTTCGTTATCGATAATTTCTACTTCCACCTTGAGGATGGCTGCAATGGCATCGGCAACCTTCTGTACTGTATCTGAAATTTCCATCAAGTAGGACATGGATCAAGCCTCCTTTCCTGTGTTTATTATAAACGATAAATATTATTCGTGTATATGATAATTTTGCATAAAATATCGCAAATAATGAGAAAAGATTATCATCTATGCGAAGTTATAGAGTTACCATGCCCACCTGCCTTTTTGTAACAATTTTGCTCAAACCCTCACCTTAAATTTCTCATTATTGCGAAAACTGTTATCAAGGGTTCATTACCGGCGGCGCCCAAAACGGCGTAAAACCAGACTTTTTGGGGATTATCCTGGCGCGGCTCTTTGTGGTATGCTTCTTGCTTCTTCTAATAAACGGAGTTAGGCCCTGTCTTGTTTGCGTTGTACCATAAGAAACAAACCTTCAGCTTAACCCGACAAAACCGGACGGCTTCCGCAAGATGGGGTAAAACAAGCCTATATCTCAGTACAGGAGGGACTCTCATGGGTATTACTGGAGGTATCACAGGAGGGAGTTACAGACCGCTGGATAGGGATCAGATCGAGCAGATCCACGCGGCAACGCTGCATGTCTTGGAAAACACAGGAGTCGAGATGAACAACCCGGAAGCCCTGGACATCCTGGAATCTGCCGGGGCGCGGGTTGACAGGGAAACAAATCGGGTATACCTGCCAAAGCAACTGGTGGAAAAAAGCATCGGGAGTGCTCCTTCCGAAGTCCTACTGGCGGGCCGCGAAGAGAAAAACGATTTGCTGTTGAGCGGAAGACGGGTTCATCTAGGCACCGGAGGAACGGCGCTGAATGTGCTCGATCTGGACAATGTGCGCAGACCGTCAACACTAGATGACTGCAGGAACACGGCAAGGCTGGTGGACGCTCTGGACAACATTCATTTCTTCGTTCTCCCCGTTTATCCCAATGAACTTCCGAAAGAGGAAGTGGATGTTAACCGTTTCTATTCTGCCATACAAAATACTACCAAGCACATCATGGGCGGGGTCTACACCGTGGAAGGCATCCGCAGGGTAATCAGGATAGCGGAGAAGATCGCCGGCGGACCTGAAAAGCTGAGAAAAAGACCCTTTATCTCCATGATCACCTGCATCATGAGCCCTCTCAAGTTTGATGCCACTTACACCGAACTGATGCTGGAAGTGGCCAGGCAGGGGATCCCCTTAGCCACTCCGCCCTGCCCGCTGGCCGGTGCCACCGGACCTGTTACATTGGCTGGAACCCTTGTGCAGCAGAACGCCGAGGCGCTGGCAGGCATCGTCCTTACACAGCAGGTTAATCCGGGCACCCCTGTGCTTTACAGCGCCGTTCCCACGACCGTGGATATCCGCTCTATGGACTTCCTCTTCGGCTGCGTGGAGCTGGGGTTGATGAACGCTGCAATCTCGCAGGTCGCCCAGTATTATAACCTCCCCATTTACTCCACCTCTGGAGTCTCCGATTCCAAGGTGCCTGATGTGCAGTCCGGCTATGAGAAGGCCACCACGGCCATGCTCTGCGCCCTGGCGGGAAGCAATTACGTGCACGACTGCGCCGGCTTGATCGAGCGGGGAATGACGGTCAGCTATGCCCAGTATGTGATCGACAACGAGATTAACGGCATGGTCATGCGGGCGGTCCGGGGTATTGAGATAAACACCGATACCCTGGCCGTGGAGATCATCAACAGGGTGGGGCCAGGCGGCAACTACATGGCCGAGGATCACACCCTTAAGTACATGCGCAGCGAATTCTTTTTCCCGCAGGTTGCAGACCGACAGAGCTACCATCGCTGGAAGGAACAGGGGGCCAGGGACGGCTGGCAGCGTGCCACTGAACTGGCCAAAAAGATCCTGGCCACCCATAAGCCGGTTCCGGTTCCGGAAGAGATTGAAAGGGAACTGGCAGTGGAATTTCCGGAACTGAGAATTTAATCAGACAGTCAGAGAAAAATTTATAAGAAGTTAAGGAGGAGAAGGGATGGCTCTTTTAAGCGAACTGAAAGAAATGGTGATATACGGTAACATGGCAGGGATTGAGGAAAAGACAAAGGAGTGCCTGAAGCAGGGGCTGCAGCCTTCACAGTTGATCTCAGAGGCCCTGATCCCGGCAATGGATACCGTCGGTGAGAAATACAAAAACGGGGAAATTTTTGTGCCGGAAATGCTGGTTGCAGCTAAAAGCATGCAGCTCTCAATGGGGATTCTCAAACCGCTGATCGCAGCGGGGGATTTGAAGACTGCCGGAACTGTGCTCATCGGGACGGTTCAAGGGGATCTGCACGATATCGGAAAAAATCTTGTGGCCATGATGCTCGAGGGTGCCGGATTCCAGGTAGTCGACCTGGGAACCGATGTGGCGCCAGAGGTGTTTGTGGACAAAGTCAGGGAGATAAACCCCGACATCCTGGGCATGTCGGCGCTGCTCACCACCACGGTGCCGCAGATGGGGGTTGTTGTCGAAGCCCTGAAGAAGGCCGGTCTGCGCGAGAATGTTAAAGTCGTGGTCGGCGGTGCGGCAGTGACTCCAGAGTATGCCATACAGATCGGCGCCGATGGCTACTGTCCTGATGCCACAGGAGCGGTTGACTGGGCGAGACAGGTGGTTCAAAAATAAATAGGTTGCGGGCGGTGACCCGGGGGCTCACCGGGCCACCAGGCCAGCTTAATATAAATTTATTCCGGAAGGGCGGTGAGAAAAGTAAAAAATCTTTTTCCTGGATCATTTTTGGGGGATAAGTATGTCTGCAATCAATTCTAAGGGGGTTTTATGATGGTTTCTGAAACCGCAGTTGATCGCGAGAACAGGTATTCCATAAACTGGCTGGCATTGATCGTTCTGGCTATCGGTGGCGGCATTATCTATCTACTTCCTTATCTGAGAAGCACTTACTATGAAACGCTGCAGCAGGCGCTGGGCGTATCAAACACGAAGCTTGGTATCATCCAGAGCATTTTCGGAATTCTCACAATTCTCTGCTATTTCCCTGGTGGCTGGCTGGCAGACCGGGTATCACCAAGGATTTTGTTGACAATATCTTTTGTGGGAACAGGGCTTGCCGGCCTGTATTACGCCACTTTGCCTCCTTTTACGGTGGTTGTTGCGATTCATATCTTTTTCGGCTTAACCACGACACTAACCTTCTGGGCGGCATTTATCAAGGCTACTAGGCAGTGTGCTTCCCCTTCTGCGCAGGGTAAGGCCTTTGGAATTCTGGAGGGGGGCCGCGGACTGACATCTACGATTGTCTCCTTCTTATCTGTTGGTCTGTTTGCCAGGTATGCAGATCAGGTCGTGGGTATGAAGTCTGTTATCGTGCTGTTCTCAGTGGTCGCCATAGCGATTGGTGTTGTAGCATGGTTCGTCATTAAGGATAACATGGGAGACAATACGGATAGCACTGGGAAAATCACATGGGAAGGCATCGTAAAGGTTTTGAAGATGCCGAGCGTTTGGCTTATAGCCCTGATAGTTTTACTGGCCTACACGCCGTACCGGAATGCCGATTTTATCACCCCCTATATGACTAAAATCTGCGGTGTCAGCGCGGCCCTTGGCGCAATCTTGGGGACCATCCGTTACTACGGCCTGCGCCCGGTGGGTTCTGTAGCGGCGGGGTTCCTTGCCGATAAGATCAGTTCCTCAAAAACGATGATCTACATCTTTGTACTAATGATCATTACCAATATTCTTTATATAATCTTCCCCGGTAGCCCAAAAGTCTTATACTTTGTGGTGGTCAACATGACTGTTTTAATGGTTGCCTGTTTTGCTGCCCGGGGTATTTATTACGCCTTGCTTGAAGAGGGTAATGTTCCGGTTGCCCTATCAGGCACCGCTATCGGTGTGATCTCTACCATCGGCTATACTCCGGATATCTTTGATCCTCTCCTGGGAGGTTATTTCCTGGATCTGCATCCTGGAGCGCTGGGCTACAAGTATATCTTCTTGATCTCGACCATATCTGCGATTCTCGGTATAGCCGTAACCTACTGGTTCCAGAAAACAATTAAGAAGGTCTGAGTTTCGGTAGGCAGACATAGCAATAGAATAAATGTATCGGGTGCGGGGTAAGACGGCAATCCTTACCCCGACCTGTTGCTTATCCGTTTTGCCCATACTGCAGATCTGTGGCGATTAGACGTGTGGGTACATGACAAATTTTTGAAAGCTTATTGCTGGCAAGTTATGAGATACTCTGAAAGTGATACAGGGGGAGAGCGTTGAGATATGCTCGCTAAGAGGAAACTCAGAAAAAGGATCTTGTTGACTTTTTTGGTGTTGTTGATGGCGTTTGTGTTTACTATACCGGGTTATGATACAACCCTGGCGGGGAGCAGCATGAGCAAGCGAAAGGTCACCGGTCCGTTCAGGGTTGCTGCCATCCAGTTCAATCCGCAATTGAATGAGAGAGATAAGAATGTTGAGGAACTGCTTAAAGTCGCCGAAGAAGCATTTTGTAACGGTGCAAAACTTGCGGTTGCTCCCGAAATGGCGACAACAGGCTATTATTACAAAGACAGGGAAGCGATCGCTCCTTTTGTCGACACCATACCGGGAAAAGTCACCGATAAATTCGCCGCGCTGACCAGAAAGTATCACTCCTACATCGTGTTCGGTATGCCTGAGGTGGATGAGCGCACCGGCCTGTATTATAATTCGGCCGTGCTCATTGGCCCCAACGGATACATTGGGAAATACAGAAAGACGCATCAGTGGGAAACCGAAGAGCACTGGGCAGCCTGGGGTGATCTTGGAGTACCTGTGTTCGATACGGAACTGGGGAAAATAGCCATAAACATTTGCATGGACTCAGCTTACTTCGAGAGCGCCAGGTTGGCTGCGCTCGGCGGTGCCGATATACTGGCTTTTCCGACAAACTCCTCGGCACAGGCGATATCTGCTTTGCCGGCCAGGGCACAGCAGAACGGAATTTACATCATCAGCGCAAACCGCTCGAATACGGAAAGCGGCTTTCACATGATCGGTGCCAGTGCGATCTGGTCCCCGGAAGGGAAAAAGCTTGCTGAGGCCCCGCTGGTGCCGGATCAGAAGAGCGATGTGAATGAACCGACAATTATTTATGCCACAATCGATCCCAAAAAATATGATAATGACAATAAAAGAGCGCTTGCCGGCAGAAGGCCGGAACTGTACAAGGAATTGATGCTGTATATAGCTCCATGGGATTATACAAAAAACACAAAGCCTCATGATGTTGTGGCAGCTGCCATCCAGTATGCTCCGGTCGGCGACAGGGCGGCGAACAGGGAAAAGGTCGTGCGGCTACTCAGGGATGCCAAAAAGCAGGCTGCAGAGAAAGGAAAATCCCTGAACCTGGTTGTGCTTCCGGAACTCTCCGTAGCAGGGCCGGTGGACAATCTGAACATTGATGGGATTAAAGCTCTCTCGGAGAAGGCAGACGGAGCTACCTTTGCCTTCATGTCGGGTCTGGCAAAAGAGTATGAAACAGCTATAGTTTACGGGTTTATTGAAAAGGATGGTTGGCGCCTGTACAACTCCGCTGCGCTGGTGAATAAACACGGTGCGCTGGTCGGGGTATACCGGAAAACCCACCTGAGTTTGAGTGATAAGAGATGGGCTACCCCGGGCGACAAGCTACCGGTGTTTGAGGATGAAGAGCTTGGGAAGGTCGGTATCCTCATCGGAGACGATGCCCGCTACCCGGAGGCCGCAGGTGTTCTGGCGGTCAAACGGGCAGATATTATAGCCATACCTTCAGCCTGGTACGGCCAGTATGGTGGAGAAATGGAGATTAACAGAGAGATATCGGCTAACAGATACCCGGATGGGGCAATGGTCACATGGGACTCGGTGGCTATGGGTGCCCAGGCCTATACGGTTGTAGCGAACTATGTAGGGACCAGGAAAAACTACCTGGGCAGAAGCGCATTGTACACCCTGGATCCCCTTTACGGCCTTGACCAGCCGGTGGTCGCACCGGCTAACCATGAATATGCCCTGGTCGTGAATTTCCAGACGATTCAACCCGATTGGTGGTTCAATCAGGAAAAACTGATTGCATCCAGGCGGACGACATACTATTTACCCCTTATACAATAAAAACTTAAAGGAGTGAAAAGGCATTGCTAATCGTAGGGGAAAAAATCAATTCCAGCTTAAAGGGGGTAACGGAAGCGGTTAAAAGCAGGGATGCCGAATTCGTTCGGAACCTTGCCATCATGCAAACCGAAGCGGGCGCAGACTATATTGACGTCAACTGCGGTACACTGATAGACGAAGAAGTGGAAGCGCTGCCCTGGCTGGTTAAAACAGTTCAGGAAGCGGTAGACAGGCCTTGCTGCATCGATAGCCCAAATCCAGCGGCGCTCTCCGCCGCGCTCAGGGTTCATAAGGGAAAGGCTCTGATCAATTCCATCACTGCGGAAAAGGAGAGATACGACGCTATCCTGCCGCTGGTCAGGGAATACGGAGCAGGGATCGTGGCCCTGGTTATGGACGACGAGCACGGCATGCCTAAAGATGCCGGGACACGCATCGAAATCGGCTGGAGATTGATTGAAAGGCTTCTCAAGGATGGAGTACCCATCGGGGACATCTATATCGATCCTTTGGTTCAGCCTATCAGCACCAATGGCAATATGGGGGTAATCGTCCTGGAGACAATAAAAGGTATCAAGGATGCTTATCCTGATGTTCATTTCATGTGCGGCCTGAGCAACGTTTCCTTTGGGCTGCCCAAGCGGGCTCTCTTGAACAGCACCTTCATCGCCCTTTGCATGATGGCCGGGCTGGACGGGGCGATCATCAATCCCGGGAACAGGCGAATGATGTCGGTTATAAGGGCTGCTGAGGCGCTGTTGAACAAGGATAAGTACACCGTGAATTATTTAAAGGCTTATCGCAGCGGTGTGCTTGAATAAAAAAAAGGAGCAGGGACAGGAGGATATGCTATGGAAATTATCGAGAAAATCAGGGAGTCTGTGATCGCTGGGGAAGAATAAGAGCTGGTCAGGCTTGTGCGCGAGGCATACGAATCCGGGATTGACGTATCGGTTATCGTCCAAGACGGTCTGATAGAAGCCATGAACATAATCGGCCCCAAAATGGCATCTGGGGAGATGTTTGTTCCGGAGGTTCTTTTAAGCGCAGAGACGATGAGGGCCGGCCTGGAAGTCGTGAAGCCTTATCTCAGCGCAGGGGATGTCAGCACGCTTGGGAAAGTGGTTATCGGAACTGTTGAAGGAGATCTCCATGACATCGGCAAAAACATGGTGGCCATGATGCTGGAGAGCTCCGGATTCGAAGTGGTGAATCTGGGGACGGATATAACCCCGGAAGATTTCTTAAAAGCGGTGGAGGAAAACAAGCCGGACATTGTAGGTCTTTCCGCACTGCTTACAACCACCATGCAGGCCATGAGAAAAACGGTTACTTTGCTCAAAGAAAAGACGTCAAACGTAAAGATTATGGTCGGAGGGGCTCCGGTCAACGATGCCTTCGCCAGAGAGATAGGAGCGGATGGTTATGCTCCTGACGCCGCCGGGGCGGTGCAGCTGGCCAAGCAGCTGATGGCCTGATAGGCACATTAACGCAAAAAGGAAGTGATACCTTGTTAACAGGTGGTATGGAAACAGATGTTTTGAAGGTATTAAAGGAAGAAGATATACGCAAGATCCATAATTCTTCTATGAGGGTGCTTGCGGATGTCGGCGTCCACGTCGATGAGCCTGAGGCTTTAGCCTTGTGCGAGGAGAAGGGGGCAAGGGTGGATCACCAGACACAGCGGGTCTATTTCAGTGAGGATATGGTGATGAGGGCCGTAGAGACCGCTCCCTCGACTGTCGTCCTGTATGGCCGCAACGACGACAGCAGAAACATCGTTTTAGGGGGAAAGCGGGTCTACCTGGGAACCGGCGGCACCGCCCTAAACATTCTCGACCTCGACCGCAAGCGGAGACCGACCACTGCGGCGGATATAGCCAGGACCGCCCAACTGGTCGATGCCCTCGACAATGTGCACTTTTTCGTTATCCCCTGCCATCCTCACGATGCCGCAGAGGATGACGTAGACGTGAACCGTTTCTTCCATGCCATGAATAACACCACCAAGCCCATTATGGGCGGAATATTCACCGAAAACGGAGTCGACAGGGTCATCAACATGGCAGCAGTGGTGGCGGGCGGTATGGAGAAACTGGTGGAAAAGCCCTTTATTTCTTTCATTTCCAGCATTCTCAGCCCGTTGAAGATGGACGGTTTGCGCACCAGGATTCTCTTCAAGAGCGCCAGGGCCGGTATCCCTCTGGCAACATCTGTCGCTCCGCTGGCGGGGGCGACTTCACCAGTGACCCTGGCCGGAACCCTTGTGCAGATGAACGCCGAGGCGCTGACCGGTGTGGTCTTGACGCAGCTGGTAAGACCGGGCGCCCCAGTCCTTTATTCCGCTTGCCCGACGATCATGGATATGTCGACGATGTCCTTCCTCTTTGGGAGCGTTGAGTCCGGGATTATGAATGCTGCTGCAGCCCAGCTCGCCCAGTTTTACAGGCTGCCCATTTACTCCACCGGCGGTATCAGCGACTCCAAGCAACCGGACCAGCAGGCAGGCTTCGAAAAGGCTATAACAGCCCTCATGCCAGCCCTTGCGGGAGCAAACTTCATTCATGAGGCGGCGGGGCAGCTTGACAGCGGAATGACCATCAGCTATGCCCAGTATGTCATTGACAATGACATAAATGGTTATGTGATGCGTGCGGTCCGAGGAGTGGAGATGGACGAAGATGCACTGGCCGAAGAGGTGATCACAAGAGTTGCTCCGGCTACGGGCAACTACCTTGCCCACAAGCATACGGTGAAAAGAGTGCGCACCGAATTCTACTATCCGAGGGTTGCCACAAGGACAAATTACGAAACCTGGGAAAAAGCCGGAGGCAAGGACATCTGGGCTAAGGCGGAGGAAGAGGCGAGGAGGATCCTGGAGAACCATCTACCGCAGCGGCTGCCGGAAGATGTTGTTGCCAGGATCATGCGAATAGAACCGGGTATAATCGCTGTTTAGTAAGAGTTTTTAACTGGATATGGTGCCGGGGCGGGGCTGTCGGAACGCACTCCTGCCCCGGCAATATTTCAACAGGGGTGATAGGGTTGGAATACAACGGAGCGGCGCTAATCGTTTGCGAATCTCTTGCCCCCGAGCTTGAAGGTATGGTCCCGCCTGAACTGAGTATTGAGAAAATAGAACTGGGGCTGCATGATTATCCCAAAAAGCTAAACCAGAAAATCGGCGACACCATCGATAAACTGGAGAACGAAAAACGGTGGGGTGTCATCTTGCTCGGTTTCGGGCTCTGTTCAGGAGGTACGGTTGGCTTAAAGTCAAAACGGGCGAGGATCGTTGTACCTAAAACAGATGATTGCATTGCTATCTTCCTGGGATCCCGGAGCAAATACCAGGAACAGTTCAAGAAAGAACCCGGTACATACTATTACACAAAGGGGTTTCTAAAAGAAGGCGCGGGTCCGCTGGCAATGTACATGGGGGAGCACAAGTGGACACGAAACTACAGCAAGGAAAAGGCGCAGTGGATTGCCAGAGAGATGATGAAAAATTATAAGCGGATCGTTCTTATATACACCGGTGTCTATGATATAACTCCTTATGAAGAGAAGGCCATGCGTGCCGCCGAAATTTTTGGACTGAAGTACGAACGCCTCACAGGATCTCTGGAAATTTTGAAAGGGCTGATCAATGGCCGGTGGGACGAGAGATTTATCATAGTGGAACCGGGGCAGGAAATAACAATGGAGATGTTTACATAGCCGTTAGTTCTTTCTGGAGACCACCCGGTCGGCGAGGGCGAGCAGCATCTCCCGGGAGGGGAGGTACGGGATGGAGGCCAGGCAGTCCCTGGCCTGCCCGGCGAAATGCAGGGCTTTCTGGTAGGTGTAGGTGAGGGCGGCCGTTTCCTCGGCCGCTTTTTTTATGCGGGCGAAGTCCTCCGGGCCGCAGGCCCGTCCGGCTATGATTTCTTCCACGGCGGCCCGGTGGCTCCCCTCCTGCAGGAGGTAGATGACCGGGAGGGTCAGGATGCCCCGGCCGAGGTCGGAGTTGGCCGGCTTTCCCAGTGTGCCTTCATCGGAACTGAAGTCCAGCAGGTCGTCCACGATCTGGTAGGCCAGCCCAAGGTTGCGCCCGAAGGCCGCAAGGGCGGCTGCAGTCTCCGGGGAGGCGCCTCCTGCCAGGGCTCCGGCGCTGCAGCAGGCCGCCAAGAGGGACGCTGTTTTCTTTTCGATGTGCGCCAGGTATTCCTCCTCTGTGAGAGATGCTTGAAAGAGGGACTCGGTCTCCTCCATCTCCCCTTCGCACATGGCCCGAACCGCCTCGGTCATCAGGGCCATCGCCCCGCGGGTCTGCTCACCGGCCAGCAGGCCGAAGGCAGTGGCGAACAGGAAATCCCCCGCCAGCACCGCGGCATGGTTCCCCCAGACGGCATTGATGGTGGGCACCCCCCGGCGGATGTCCGCCCCGTCCAGAATGTCGTCATGGATCAGGGAGGCGGTGTGGATCAGCTCCGCCGCCACGGCCACATCGATGACGGCTTCCCGATCGGACCCCGGCCCGCCGCAGAGGATCACCAGCAGGGGGCGCAGGCGCTTGCCCCCCGCCCTGATGAGGTTGCCGGCCAGCCTGGCGCATAAGCCCTCCCGGGCCGCGGCGATCCGGTGGAGCCTTCGCTCCACTTCGTCCAAAGCGAAAAGAACGGCGGATTCCCGGTAAATTGTCTCGTGCAGCATCTCAGGTGTCATGTTCATAGCTTTACCGTGATTGCCGTTCTTTATCCCATACCTTTTTAGTTGCTATTCAGGTATTCAGAATTCAGTAGTCAGAATTCAGAATGCCCCGAGAATATGCTTCCAGCAATTTACTAACCTCTTGCAAAAGAAGTGTTGTTTCGGAAATATCACCGTATCCAAGATCCTTCGTAAGAATCAGGTAGTATCGGCATTCTTCAACAGAACCTTGCGCAATGTTTAAAAAGCGGATTTTATCCGCTTTGCTACGTTTACGGAAACCTTCCGCAATATTCGCTGCTATAGAGACGGCGGCCCGCCGAAATTGCGACGACAAACCGTACATCTCATACTTAGGAAACGCCCCGGATAGACGATAAACCGCAAGCACGAACAAGTGCGCCTTCTGCCATACCAGTAAGTCTTCAAAAGTTTTAGCCGGTTCTCTCATTCTGTCTCCTGACTCCTACTATTCAGGTATTCAGAATTCAGTAATCAGAATTCAGAATGCCCCGAGACGATAAACCGTTCTCTCATTCTGACTTCTGACTCCTGACTCCTTGTTTTAGCTATTCCCGCGCTGCTCGGCCTTTTTCTCCGGTACGTAAATGCTCCGGCCCAGGCGGCGGTCGAAGCTCGTCCAGGCGTCGGGGCCCCTGTGGGACTTCACCATCTGCCCCACCTGGTTGATGCGGGCCGACATCAGATCGGCGTGGTGCAGGGCGACCGCCTCGATGGTGCGCGGCTCCTCCACCGCCCCCCACTCCCGCTGGCCGTGGTGGGAGAGGATCAGGTGGTCCAGGTGCAGGGCCAGCCCCTCCGGGAAGCCCTCGATCCCCGCCAGCTTCTCCCGCAGAAAGTCATGCCCCAGGATGACGTGCCCCCCTAACAGCTGCCCTACCCCGGTGCGGCGGAAGGTGAGCCCGGACTGGTCGTACTCCCACAGCTTACCCACGTCGTGGAGAACCGCCCCGGTCAGCAGCAGGTCGCCGTTCAGCCTTTCCCCCTGCACCTCAATGACCTTGGAGCAGTACTCCATCACCTCGAGGGTGTGCTCCAGGAGGCCGCCCCCGTAGGCGTGGTGCACCTGCCGGGCTGCCGTGGCCGTGGAAAAGGCGTCGAGGAAGCCGGGGGTGAAGACCGCCTCCAGCAGCCTTTTCAGGTGGGGGTCGCTCACCCTCCCCGCCAGGGAGGTGAACTTCGCCCGCATTTCCGGGATGTCCCGCTCGGTCACGGGGCGGAAGTCGTTCAGATCGAGTTCCGATTTGTCGGCCTTCAGACACACCTCGATGTTTACCTGCAGGCCGTTGAACTCGGTGACGGTCCCGTGGACGATGGCTACGTCGCCGGGGGAAAGCTCCCGGTAGAGGTCCTCCGCCAGGGCCGGGTCCCAGACGCGCCCCTCCACCGTTCCGGTGCGGTCCCCGATCAGCAGCTTGAGGAACTTCGCCCCGCTTTTCGTTTTCCCGATGCTCATGTCGAAAATGCCGAAATAGGTGGCCACATCGTGCCCCGGCTGCAGGCCTTTCACCCACTGGGTCTTCACCCGAACTCCCCCTCGCCTTGTCGATCTGCTTCGCTATAGTTTAAACTACCGCGGCGGCACCTTTGCCGCCGTCCGGTTTTTTCCGCCGCGGCCGGGTCTCCGCTGCCGCCCGGTTCCCGCCGGGGCGGCCCGATCCGCGGCGCCCCTGCGGTTATTATAACAGAACGGCACTTGCTGCGGAATCGGGCATAATATTGACAAAGGTTGATAGGAAAGATAAATTATAGATATAGATATTTATATATAGAGATTTGGAGGCGTTTTGAGGATGGGCTTAACAAAAAAAGTGATGGTCCTGTTTGATCCCGAAGAGTTTAAGAAAGTTGAAAAGCATGCCAGACTAAAAGGAATTTCAGTGGCCAAACTGATCAGGAATGCTGTAGAAAAAATGATTACGGAAGATGCAGAGCTGGAGAAGAAGGCAAGGCTTATGGCCGCCCGGCGGCTTGTAGAAGCCGAAGAACCGGTTCTGGAATGGGATGAACTGGAGCGCATCCAGGAGCGGGGGCACCTGGCATGAAGAAAGAAGCTTTTTTATTGATACCTGCGTGATCATGTACGCCCGCGGTCATAAGCACCGGTATAAACTGGCTTGCGCCCGTATCCTGCTCAAAGTTGCCGATGGCTCGTTTGAAAGGGATTTCGGCGTTCCTGTGGTGGACACGGAAGTCTTCCAGGAAATACTATATCGATACGGAATGGAGAACAGGTGGGAAACGGGGATTGCGGTATGCAGGGATTTGTCGGGAATCGGCCTTAACGTTCTTCCGGTGGGATGGGAGGAAGTGCAGGAGATGCTCAGATTGGCTGAAAAATACGCCGGAAAGGGCGTTCGCCCCCGGGATCTGGTGCATGCAGCTGTTATGTTAAGTAAAGATGTGAGCAAAATCATTACCGCCGACACCCACTTTGACCTCATCGAAGGGGTGGAACGGGTTGATCCGCTGTCCTTCTCCCTTGAGGAATGAGAAGTATACCAGGCTGCACCGGCACGTCGGGGGAATGCCTGTAAATGGTAAAAAATAGTGCATTATCCGGAGAGCGGTGGTATAATCTGATCAGCAAGCGAAAAGGAGGTGCCGGTTCATGGGCGCAAACATCCCCCCGGCAGGCGAGATCTTCGTCACCTACGAGCAGTACGCCCAGATGCCCGATGACGGCCGGCGTTACGAGATCCTGGAGGGAATTCTGCAGATGACCCCTTCACCCACCACGAGGCATCAGAGAGTCTCGGGAAAACTGTTTTTTGTTTTACAAAGCCATGTTTCGGAGCATGACCTCGGCGAGGTATTCGACGCCCCGCTCGACGTGGTCCTGAGCAGCACCTGCGTCCTCCAGCCGGACCTGATTTACGTATCCCGGGCGAGGGAGCAGATCATCAACGAGAAAAACATCGCCGGCGCCCCCGACCTGGTGGTCGAAATCGTCTCCCCCGCCACGGCCAGCCTCGACCGGGTGACCAAGGCCCAGCTCTACGCCCGTTACGGCGTCCCCTATTACTGGGTGGTCGACCCCGACCGGCGGACCGTCGAGGAGTTCCGCCTGGAACGCGGGATCTACATGCCGGTGCGGCAGTGGGAGAGTGGGGACAGGTTTGCCCCGGAGCTCTTCCCCGGCCTGGAGATCGAACTGTCCGGGGTCTTCAGGGAGTAGTAAGGCATCTCTTTTCGGTGAAGAATTGAAAACAGGATTGGTATAAATGCCTACAGTAATGAAAAAAGGACCCTATCGATTCTTTTTCTTCAGCAGGGAGCCGCTTGAACCTCCGCACATTCATGTTGAGGATGCTGATAATTATGCCAAGTTTTGGCTCAACCCTGTGTCTATAGCGGCTTCTTACGGATTTAAGGCTCATGAATTGCGAAGAATAGGTAATATCATTGAAGAGAATATCGAGCTTTTAAGGAGGACATGGGATGAATATTTTAAATAAACACCTTGTACCGATTATTGCCCTTGATGTATGGTTTGAAAAGGATATGATGTATGTCCGCTTGAGTGACGGGAGGGAAATCGGTGTCCCCGTTGAGTGGTTTCCCAGACTGCGCAAAGCGTCGCCTGAAGCCCGTTCAAAATGGAGATTAATTGGGCGGGGTATCGGCATTCACTGGGAGGAACTCGATGAAGATATCTCTGTCCAGAGCTTAATATATCCGGAAATGAATCCCGTGCAAATTTAATCAAACCGTTCCGTGGCGGATTGCCCGTGAGTCCCCATGAACAACGGCCTCTGCTGGAAAGAAGTTTTGAGAAAGACGGCTGCTCTGCTCCTGGAAAGAGGGGAAGCGGCGGTTGCCGCCCGGCTCGAAAAATGCGAGATCGAGGCCCGCTTCTCCGCCCGCACCTCCGGCTGCGACGCCTACACCGTCGTCCTGGTGACCGGGGAAGAAGCGGAGGTGGATTACCTCTACAACAGGTGCGAACTGATCCAGGAAGCCCTGAACGAGGTGCTTCCGGCCAAAGGATGCCTCTGCACCGATCTGCTGGTGCGCCTGCCCGCTCCCGGGGGCCCCGAACACCTGCTAGAGGGGCTGCGGGCCTTATGCGCCGCAGTAGAACGGGAAGGCCGGCAGCCCCCTTCCGGCCGGAGCGGGGCGGGGCAGAACTAAGCCGCCGCATTCACCCGGTAGCGCGGGTTGTACGCGATTTTGATTGACGGGGATGAGATTTCGAGTTATAATTATGGTACACGAGCGGGAGTAGCTCAGTGGTAGAGCACCGGCTTCCCAAGCCGGGTGTCGCGGGTTCGAATCCCGTTTCCCGCTCCATTTTATTGGCCCCTGAAATCCGGGTTTGCAAGAAGCATTGTTTTCTTCTCCTTAAACAATTTGCCACAGGAGCCGGAATCCCTTGATTTATATGCATTTTCAAGGAACTTTTTGGCTGACTTTTTCAGCGGAATCTAAGTAACATCACGGCTGACATCTAATACTTCCAGACCTTCCTCCGCCGCCAGGCGCAGCAGCTTTTGGTCGGCGCAGACAAACACCGGCGGCTCGGCCATTGATGCGGCAGTAGCCAGTTGGACGGCGTCTATCGGGGTAATATACCTTTGCGAAGCTATGGCGAGGCTCTTTACGATAATGGTGCCGGTAAGTC